>ONDB01000125.1 GCA_900316485.1 uncultured Eubacteriales bacterium | reverse complement strand
TTACAGGCTCACTCTTTTCTTCCTCAGCAACCTTCTCGATTACAGGCTCACTCTTTTCTTCCTCAGCAACCTTCTCGATTACAGGCTTCTTCTTTTCTTCCTCAGCAGCCTTCTCGATTACAAGCTCCTTCTTTTCTTCCTCAGCAACCTTCTCGACTACAGGCTCAAGCACCATAGTGTCTGTTGAAATAACAGATCCCTTCTTGATACCAATAGGCTCTCTTCTGTTCCTGACGGTTGGTTTATCATCTATCTTGATCTCTTCTTTTTCTTCCTCGTCAATGCTGTACGATTTTACTGGACCAGAAAGAAAAGAAACTTCTTCTGCCGTACTATCCTCTTCCGAAAAATTAAACGAAATGATCTTTTCCTCATTTGCCAATTCTTCTTTTTTATTTTCCATAAATTTACCTCCCGGAAAATCAGCTGTTTATGTCTTTTTTCTCATATATATATTACAACATCCCGGCTTGTTTTGTAAAGCTTTTTTTATTAATATCCCGGCAAAATAACTGCCAAACATTAATTAATAAAAAGTGTTTTTTTGTCCTAAATCACCACCTTTACGATAGGTTTTTAATCCGTTTTTTACCGCTTTAAAGCCTTGATTTGACAATATTTATCCATAATAAGGATCAATTGAGTGATTTTTACAATTATGGAATGTTGACGGTTGAAATTTTTATTGAAATATTGTATAATCTGTTTCAAGGGTACTTATAGTACAGTCAGCCCTTTATATCATTCCGGCAAAAATTGCGGATAAACTGTTGATCTGCATAACTTTCCATTTCCATGATGCAGGGAATCCTTGATTGTGGGCTGCTTTGTATTCAGTATTTCCTTACATAGTCGGATGTATTATTTTTTATTTACTATCGGCTGATACCAGAAATAGAAAGGATGATCAGATGAAAGTTCTCATTCTGTCTGCAACTACCGGCGGCGGACATATGACTGCTGCCAATGCTATGAAAAATTATATTCTTTCACAAAACAAGGACGCCATTATTAAGATCGAGGATACGCTTCAGTATGTCAGTCCTTTTTTAAATAAAGCCGTTACCGGCGGATATGTCTATATGGCAAGAAATACCCCGAAATTTTACGGCTCTGTATATATGTCAGCTGATAAGGAAAGTCCTCTCAACAAAACTGTTGAGATTACTACTGCTATTCTAAGAAGCAAGCTTTATCCGCTTATTGAGGATTTTTCACCAGATATTATTGTTTCAACTCATGCCTTCGGCGCTGAAATGGCTACTTCGCTTAAAACCAAGGGTCTTATCAATATTCCCGTTATCAATATTATAACCGATTTTGCTGTACATAAAGTATATCTCAGTGAGGGTGTTGATTCTTATATTGTTTCAAGCCGTGAAATGGTTGATGAAATGGTTAGCAGAGGCGTTGAGCGTGTTAAGGTATATCCTTATGGCATCCCTATCAAAAATGAATTTTTCTGTGAGTTTGATAAAAAGAAATGCCTTGAAGAGGAAGGTCTTGACCCTGATCTGCCGACTGTTCTTATCATGGCAGGCAGCTTCGGTGTTACCGATATTCTCAAGATCTATCATAAGATAGTAAAATCCCCTGCTGATTTCCAGGTTATCGTTATTACCGGAAAAAATGAAAAGCTTTATGAAACATTTGAAAAATATCTTAACAGAATCAGCATGAGAAACACTCTGATTGAGATAAAGGAACTGACCAAGCCCAAGCCTACCAATGCTGCAAAGCTTGCCAAAAAGAAAAAACCGGCCAAAGCAACTAAGCTTATGTATTATACCAATCAGGTAGAAAAATATATGCATATGGCGGATATGATTGTTACAAAGCCGGGAGGACTTACTGTCAGCGAATCCATCGCAGTAGGTCTGCCCATGTGTATTTTCAAGGCTATCCCCGGCCAGGAAGCTCAAAATGCTGATTTTCTCGTAAGCAAGAATATGGCTGTCCGTCTTGAAAAGAACAATACCTGCACTTCTATTATTACTGAGCTTATCAATAACGAAAGTAAGCTTGAGGATATGAGAAAGTCAATCAAATCATTTTCCAAGGGAAACAGTGCAGCTAATATTTATCTTCTTATGCTTGAGCTTATTGAAAAATACAAGAACAAATAAGTCAGCGTTTTCTGAAAATGGTTTGTTGCATTATAAATTGCATCTGACATCATAACAACACAAAAAGGGGCTGTCGCATTAAAACACCCCATTACACCTCATAATAACAAAAAAAGTCGATGAATTCTGGTTCATCGACTTTTGTTTTTTGCTTTTTGCTTTGCTGCCATGAGGCAGCTGAACTATTTCTTAAAGACCCAGACATTCTGATGCCATATATTTATACTACTTCAAACTGACTGTTATAGAGCTTTTCGTAATAACCGCCCTTTGCCATAAGCTCGTCATGACTTCCCTGCTCGACAATGTTTCCATTGTCGAGTACAAGTATTCTGTCTGCATTTTTTATTGTGCTCAGTCTGTGGGCGATTACAAAGCTTGTCCTGCCTTCCATAAGATTATCCATAGCCTTCTGTATCATTATCTCAGTACGGGTATCTACAGAACTTGTTGCTTCGTCAAGGATTAGTATCTTTGGATCTGCAAGTATTGCTCTTGCAATAGTGAGAAGCTGCTTCTGTCCCTGTGAAATATTGCTTGTTTCTTCATTCAGGATCATATCATAGCCGTTTGGCAGGGTACGGACGAAATTATCAACCTGAGCGGCTTTTGCAGCTCTTATTATTTCTTCTTCAGTTGCGTCACGCTTTCCGTATCTGATATTATCTCTTATCGTTCCGCTGTAAAGCCATGTATCCTGAAGTACCATTCCGAAAAGAGAGCGCAGATCCTTGCGGCGGAAATCTCTGATGTCATAACCGTCAACAAGAACTGCTCCTTCCTGAACATCGTAGAATCTTAGCAGAAGCTTTATTATTGTAGTCTTTCCGGCGCCGGTGGGTCCTACTATTGCAATCTTGCTGCCCGGGGCAATATCAGCGGAAAAATCTTCGATAACCGTCTTTTTCGGATCATATCCGAAATGTATATGGGCAAACTGTACGCTGCCACTGATATGAACATTAAGCTCAGTATCAGCCTTATCATCAGTATTGACTTTTATTGCATTTTCGGATTCCGGTATTTCTTCTTCTTCATCAAGGAATTCAAATACCCTCTCTGCTGCTGCTGCCGTCTGCTGAAGAATATTCGTAATATTTGCTACCTGTGTAATGGGCTGGGTAAACTGGCGGACATATTGTATGAAAGCCTGAATATCACCGATTGTTATTGCTCCGCTTGATGCGAAAAAGCCACCCATTATGCAAACCGCTACATAACCGAGATTAGTAACGAACATCATCATGGGCATCATTACACCGGCAAAAAACTGGGATTTCCATGCGGAACCGTAAAGCTTTTCATTCAGCTCGTCAAATTTCCGCACCGATTTTTCCTCGCCGTTGAATGCCTTCATAACCTGATGACCGCCGTACATTTCCTCTACATGACCGTTTACCTGTCCCAGATATTTCTGCTGTGCTGTAAACTGCTTTTGTGATTTCTTTACTATAAAGGCTACAAACAACAGAGATACCGGCAGAATTCCCACAGCAATCAGAGTCATCTGCCAGCTTATAGTGAGCATCATTATCAGTATTCCCACAAGTTGAGTAACTGACGTTATTATCTGTGTAAGACTCTGATTTAAACTCTGACTGAGTGTATCAATATCATTAGTGACCCTTGAAAGTACCTCGCCGTTTGTTGTTTTATCAAAATAGCTCAGTGGCAGTCTGTTCAGCTTTTCTGAAATATCTCTTCTCAGCCTGAAGCTGATCTTTACGGAAATATTTGTCATGATCAGTCCCTGAATCAGTGAAAAGAAAGAACTGACAACATATATACCAAGAAGGAAAAGAAGTATTTCACCAATTGCACCGAAATCTATTCCGTCTTTTGAACCGGCATACATACCCATTATTCCCTCTGCAAGAACGGTTGTAGCTTTGCCCAGGATCTTGGGACCGACTATCATGAATATTGTTGAGCATATTGCAAAAAGCATTACAATCATTACGCTGTACTTATATACGCCCATATATCTTACAAACTGTTTGAAAGTACCCTTGAAATCCTTTGCCTTATCCCCTGCCATCATTCCGGCCATACGTCCTCCCATGGCAGCCTTGGGCCTTTTTGCGTGATTATTATTCATGTTATCGCCCCCTTTATATCTCCTTAAGGCTGTTCTGTGAAACAGCTATTTCTCTGTACTGCGGACAATTTCTCAGCAGATCATTATGCCTGCCCTGACCGACTATCCTGCCCTCGTCAAGTACGATAATATTTTCAGAATGCATGATAGTACTGATGCGCTGTCCTACGATTATTACCGTGGAATCCTTTGTGTATTTTTTCAGAGCCTTTCTGAGCGCTGAATCCGTCTTGAAATCAAGTGCAGAAAAGCTGTCGTCAAAAATATATATACTTGCTTTCTTTACAAGTGCTCTGGCAATTGCCAGTCTTTGCTTCTGACCGCCTGATACATTTGTACCACCCTGAGAAATGGGTGCATCAAATTTTTCCGGCTTATCATTGATAAATTCCATAGCCTGGGCAGTTTCGGCAGCATCTCTTATCTCCTGATTTGTTGCGTCCTCCCTGCCGTAGCGAAGATTAGAATCTATATCTCCGGAAAAAAGCACACCCTTCTGCGGAACCAGTCCGATCTGCTCCCGGAGATCCTTTTGTCTGAGGGTGCGTATATCCTTTCCGTCCAGCAGAATTTTTCCTTCACTTACGTCATAGAATCTGCATATCAGATTTATAAGTGTTGTCTTTCCTGATCCTGTGGTGCCTATGAATGCAGTTGTCTGTCCCGGATTTGCAGTAAAGCTGATATCTTTCAGGGCGTAGTCCTCAGCATTTTCATATCTGTAGGATACATTCTCAAACCGGATCTCTCCCACAGCTTTTTCGGCAAGCCCGACAGGAGAATCCGGATCCTTTATTGAAGGTTCGCTTTCAATTACATCCGCAATTCTGACAGCTGATACTGATGATCTGGGAATAATAATGAACATAACAGCTATCATCAGAAATGACAGTATTATCATCATGGAATACTGAATAAATGCCATCATATCTCCCACCTGAAGCTGAGACTGCTCAATCTGATGTGCACCAATCCATACTATCAATACAGATACTCCGTTCATAATGAGCATCATAACTGGCATTAGCAGGGTCATTACCCGGTTGACAAAAAGCTGTACACCTGACAGATCCTTATTTGCCTTATCAAATTTTTCTTCTTCATATCTTTCAGTGCCGAATGCCCTTATTACCAGCAGACCGCTGAGGCTTTCTCTGGTGACAAGATTCAGTCTGTCTATCAGGCTTTGCATTATCTTGAATTTCGGCATAGCTATCACAAAAACAATAAGAAGCACTACCGTCAGCACAACAATCGCTGATATGATTATCCAGCTCATTGAAGCAGCAGTTGAGGCTGCAAGTATCGCTCCTCCGATACCCATTATCGGGGCATAGCATATCATTTTTAGTGCCATATAGATAAAGTTCTGTATCTGGGTAATATCATTTGTTGTTCTTGTTATCAGTGAAGCAGTAGAAAAACTGTCAAATTCGCTGTTTGAAAAGCTTTCTACCTTTCTGAACAGATCTGACCTTATCGTCCTGGCTGCGCCTGAGCTGATCTTTGCGGCAACAAAGCTTACAAGTATGGTTGTTATTGCTCCGAGTATAGTAACACCTATCATATACAGACCTATACGTAATATATACGAACTTCGCATAGAATCTGTATCTGCACCAAGCTCCTTATAATAAAGGCTTGCCATGCTTTCACCGATCTGGGTACAGTAGGTTTCGTCATAATCAAGAGATTTCTTTATATTTTCCTTAGCAGCAGCGGTTATCATCGGTGAGCTTAGCATAGGATATATCTTTGACATATCTATTTCTTCAGTAGAAAAACTCTTTTTTTCAGAAGAAGTTCCTGTTTTTTCCGCCAGACTCTGCATCGTCAGCATAAACGCAAGATCAGCACGTGACACTGCATTATCAGCACTGGTTATATCCGTTTTTTCATTCAGAACATATATTTCATCTGCCTTCGGATATCTTTCCTTAAGCTGCGGATCAGCATTGATATCAGACGGTTTATACGACAAGCTGATTATCCTGGCATTATCATCATCAGAAAAGCTTATCAACATATCGTATGCGCTCTTACTGAGAGCATCAGGCGCACTGTGCTCAATTCCGCTTTTCTGTATGCCCACATTTACTATATCAGACATAAGTTCAGGCAGCATCAGATCTGCCATACCCTGTCCAAAAAGCAGAATTATGACAAGCACAATCAGAAAAATATACGGTCTGAGATATTTTCTTAGTCTTAACAAATCCATCTCCCCTTTTTTATTATTTCTGCTTTAGCAGATACCTTTTTCTATGTTAACAATTTCCATGTTTCCGGTCTTATAATTTTTCAGGTACCGGGTAGAAACAGGGAATTCAAAATATGTTTCGGTATATGGCTCCTTTTGCAGGACTAAATGCCGCCGTTAACTGTCAACAAGTGCAAAACTGTTCCTTTTTATTGTGTCTTGTCATTCTGTTGAAACACTGCTTAATGCGGATATCCTGAGTCTCTACTACCCATAGAACAAGCGGAACATAATAAAAAGGAAATACAAATCCTGGCGTGTTCATTATAAATACTTTTCTGAAAACCAATACCCATTGTAGTTCCTCCTTTTTGCCCATTAAACATATTTTTCAATATGGTAACGTAAAAAATGTACAGTTTTTTCTATTATATCATTAATTTTCATACAAGTCAAAAAAACATACACACATCGTTGTGCGGTGTTAGTATATAATAATTCTGGGTTTATTCAAAACGATAATCAGCTAAGATAAAGCAAATCAAGCTATTACAGCAGCACCGCGGGTAGCAGAATAGTCAGGCGCATTAAGAGCGTAACGTAGTGAAGCGACACCATCGCGTTATGGCACCGGCGGCTCGCCGGCGGGTTTAGTTGACTTAGGGGTCAAGATTTGATAAAATATAGAACAGACGGTATTTCCGTACGGTTACCGAAAAGAAAAAGGAGATGTTTTTTATGGAAAACAAGGATATTATTGAGATAACAAGAGAACTTGGCAGACAGCTTCAGAAAGAAGAGGCTTATATCGCATATCAGGCAGCTAAACAGGCTGCAGATGAGGATATGGAGCTGCAGAAGCTTATTAATGATTTCAGCAATGTTCGTGATGATATTGAAAAGGAAACATCCAAGGATGAGAACGAAAGAAATAACGAAAACATCAGAAAACTCAATGAAAATATGCGCAAAGTCTATGCAAAGATAATGACCAACGAAAGAATGATTAATTATAATGATGCAAAGGATGCTTATGATGTGCTTATGGCCCGCATAACCGCTATAATCAAACAGTGCTCTGAGGGAGAGGATCCTGATACCACTGATTATATGCCATCATGTTCAGGAAGCTGCAGTACCTGCGGCGGATGCGGCTGACAAATACTATTCATGCCATACAATCTATCAGAAGGAGAAACGCAGTATGAAGGAAAAGCAGGAGATTCTGTCGCCTTTGATGCAGCAGTATCTCGGAGTGAAGGAACAATACAAGGATGCTATTGTCTTTTTCCGTGTGGGAGATTTCTATGAAATGTTCTTTGACGATGCAAAAACTGCATCCGCAGAACTGGAACTTACCCTGACGGGTAAGGAATGTGGTCTTAGCGAACGTGCGCCTATGTGCGGAGTACCCTTCCACAGCTATGAAACCTATGCTTCCAGGCTTATTTCAAAGGGCTATAAGGTGGCTATCTGCGAACAGACTGAGGATCCCTCCAAAACAAAAAAGCTTGTAAAAAGAGATGTTATTCGTGTTATTACTCCCGGCACCGTTATGGAGCAGAGTATGCTGGAGGAAGGCAGCAATAATTATATTGCTTCTGTATTTACAAGAAACAAACAGACCGGTCTGGCCTTCTGTGATGTTTCCACAGGTGAATTGTATGCAACTGCTGCAGAAAGCGATGATGCTGAAAGCCTTATTAAGGATGAACTGCTGAAATACAGCCCCAGCGAACTGCTTATAGGCGGAGATACGGTTGGATTCCGCTCTCTCGGTGCTTTTATCAAGGACAAGCTCAACGCCTGTGTCAATATGCTCGATGATGAGGATTTTTCATACAGCGATGCCTGCGAAAGGCTTAAATCTCAGTTCGGCGGAAAATCACCTGATCAGCTGGGAATTTCAGATAAGCCTACCGCTGTATCTGCTGTCGGTGCTTTGCTTTTGTATCTGTCTCGCACCCAGAAGGGCGGTATGCAGAGAATCAATAATATTGAGGTTTACAACGGAGAACAGTACGTTCATCTTGATTACGGCACACGCAGGAATCTGGAATTAACTGAACCGCTTAACAGCAAAAACAAAAATGCTTCTCTGCTTTCTGTTCTGGACAAAACCAAAACCTCAATGGGAAAGCGTCTTATAAAAAGCCGTATAGAGAAGCCCCTTGTAAGTATAGGAAGGATAACACGCCGTCAGGCAGCAGTTTCTGAGCTTTATGATAATGTAAGGATGCGTACTGAGCTGAGGGATGCCCTGACAGGTATGCACGATATGCAGAGAGTTATTACAAGGGTGGTTTATGGCTCAGCAAACGCAAGAGAACTGCGCTCCCTTTGCATGACTCTCACCCATTTGCCTGAAATTAAAAAAAGCATTTCTGATTCTCAGTGCAGTCTCCTGACAGACCTTTATTCAAAGCTTGATCTGCTTGAGGATATCGTGGAGCTTATTGATAATTCTATTGATGAGGATCCTCCATTTACAGTGCGTGAGGGCGGAATGATCAGAGAAGGCTGTTCAGATGAGCTTGATGAGCTGCGTGATGACATGAACGGCGGCAGCGAGCATATGGCTAAAATTGAAGCCAGGGAACGTGAAAAAACAGGTATTTCCAAGCTTAAGATTGGCTACAACCGGGTTTTTGGCTATTATCTTGAAGTGACGAATTCATATAAAAATCTGGTTCCCGATACATATATCAGAAAACAGACTCTTACAAACGGCGAAAGATATATCACAGAGGAGCTTAAAAACCTTGAAAGAAGAATTCTCGGCGCAAAGGACAGGGCAAATGAGCTTGAATATGCGATTTTTGAAAAGATCCGCAAAACTGTGGCTGATTCGGAAAGCAGGATATCGCAAAGTGCAGCGGCCGTTGCAGAACTTGATGTAATTGCTTCTCTTGCACAGGTTGCGGCAGATAACAATTATTGCTGCCCTGTAATGAAAACAGACGGTTCCATCAAAATAAAGGACGGCAGGCATCCTGTAGTGGAAAGACTTATGGACGGTATGCAATTCGTTCCCAATGATACTGAGCTTGATCTCGTTGAAAACAGAACGGCAATAATTACCGGACCGAATATGTCGGGTAAATCTACATATATGCGCCAGACTGCCCTGATCGTCCTTATGGCTCAGATAGGCAGCTTTGTTCCTGCTAAAAGCGCTGAAATATCAGTGGTTGACAGCATTTTTACCAGAATAGGTGCTTCTGACGATCTTTCTACAGGTCAGTCCACATTTATGGTGGAAATGAATGAGGTTGCGTACATTCTTAAAAAAGCAACTAAAAACAGTCTGCTTATTCTTGATGAGATCGGCAGAGGTACTTCTACCTATGACGGTATGAGCATCGCAAGAGCTGTGCTCGAATATGTGGCTGATCCGAAAAAGCTGGGAGCTAAAACTCTTTTTGCAACCCATTATCATGAGCTTACCGTTCTTGAGGATAAGCTTAAGGGTGTGAAAAACTATAATATAGCGGCAGTCAAACATGATGATGACATCACATTTCTGCGAAGAATCATCAGGGGTGCTGCGGATGAATCCTACGGCGTAGAAGTCGCAAAGCTTGCCGGTCTTCCCGATACGGTTATAGAAAGAGCAAAGATAATTCTTAAACAGCTTGAAAGCGATGCCCCGAAAAAAAAGGTTGTCAGAAAAGTACAGCCTGAGGAACTGCAGATGACACTGGTAAAGGAACAGTCACCTGTTGAAAAACGTCTTTCGGAGATAGATATTAACAAGCTTACTCCGATAGAGGCAATGAATATTCTTTTTGAACTGATTAAGCTTAATAAATGATACCGGGAGGTGAATCTGTGGGTAATATCAATGTACTGCCAAAAAATATTGCTGAGCTTATTGCTGCAGGCGAAGTCATAGAAAGACCCAGCTCTGTTATAAAAGAACTGGTGGAAAACAGTATTGATGCACAGTCACACAGCATTACCGTTGAGATAAAAAACGGCGGTACAAGCTTTATGCGTGTTACAGATGACGGAACAGGCATCCCTCCTGAGGATGTGCGAACTGCTTTCCTTCGCCATGCTACAAGTAAAATCAAACTTAAGGATGATCTTGACGCTATTGGTACTCTGGGATTCAGAGGTGAGGCTCTGGCTTCAATCTGTGCTGTAGCTAAGGTTGAAATTCTTACAAAGCATTTTAACGAGGACAACGGTGTACGATTCTGTATTGAGGGCAGCGAAGAAAGGGATTTTCAGCAGATAGGATGTCCGCAGGGCACGACCTTTATTGTACGTGATATTTTCTACAATGTGCCTGCAAGAATGAAATTTCTGAAACGTGACGTCAGCGAAGGAAATGCTGTTTCTGCACTGCTTGACAGAATGGCTCTCTCCCACCCTGAAATCAGCTTTACTTTTATCCGTGACGGTAAACAGATTATGAAAACTCAGGGTGACGGTAAGCTTGAAAATGCTGTATACCAGGTTTTCGGCAGAAGCTTTTTTGATAGTCTTATGCCTGTAAAATATGTTAAGGACGGAATTGAAGTTTCCGGCTTTGTTACCCAGCCGGCTGCTTCTGTAAAGGCTAACCGCAGTATGCAGATGTTCTTCATAAACGGTCGTTATGTACGAACAAAAACTGCAATGGCTGCACTTGAAGCAGCCTACAAGGGCAGCATTATGGTTGGAAAATATCCATCATGTGTGCTGATGCTGAAAATGAATTGCTCTATGCTCGATGTAAATGTTCATCCTGCAAAGCTGGAGGTCAGATTCACTAATGAGGCTCCTATCTATCAGGCTGTTTACCATGCTGTAAAAAGTGCTGTTATGCAGTATGACACCCGATCGGAAGATGATATTTACGGAAAACGTCCTCTCTACAGCGATCCCGGTCTGCTGACACCACCGGTAGAAAAGGCCTCTCAGCTGGGTTTTTCCTACGGCTCAAATAAAGCTGAAAGAAAATTTGAAGCCAGCGGGTATTTTCATGACCTTTCAGATGTTATGAAGCTCAGCAGATATGAAAAGGATAAGCTGCCGTCTGCAGAAGCTAAAAAGCTTGAATCAAAACGAATGATGGAGCTTTCGGGGCTGACAGAGCCTGCACCAATTGTGCTTATAGATGATGGTACGGATACTGATGTTAACGGAAACACCGATCAGGTGTATTCACCTGATCTTAAGGATCTTTTTACAAAGGAAACGGATAAAAGTGAATCTGTGGTAACGAATGAAGATGAAGACGAAGAAATAATTCTTAAAAAGCCTGCAAAAAAGCAGTCTGACGGAGCTGCTGAGCAGACAGTTGCTGAGACTGAACCGGAACAGCCGGCTGCTGCTGTAAGTGAAAAGGAAGTAAGCATCGTTGATGAAGAAAAACGAGAAACTGCCATAAGATACATCGGTGAGATCTTTTCCACTTACATAATTATTGAATATGGCAGCGACAGAATTATGGTCATTGATAAACATGCTGCTCACGAAAGACTTATTTATGAAAAGCTTCGGGGCAGAAAAGACGGTCTTTCTCCCCAGCTGCTGCTGGAGCCTGTGGCAGTAACTCTCGAAAAAGAAGAGACTCAGACCGTTATAGACAATAAAGATGTACTTCTTGATGCCGGATTTGATGTTGACAGCTTCGGAGAGCGGACTATACTTATCAGGAGTGTACCCATAATGATGGAAAATGCAGATATTACTGATAGCTTTTCTGAGATAGCTGAATATCTGAGCCGTCATAAAAAACTGATGCTTTCTGAAAAAATGGAATGGATATATGCAAATACTGCCTGCCGTGCAGCAATAAAGGGCGGCAACAAAAGCCACCCTCAGGAGCTTATTGATCTTGTAATAACCCTTGAAAACAATCCGGAGATAAGATATTGTCCCCATGGCAGACCCATATATTTTTTCATGAAAAAACATGAAATAGAAAAAATGTTCGGCAGACTTGGCTGAGTATTTTTCTGCTGATGTATACTAAAACAAGCTGTTACAGCCCGGAAGCCAAATAAAAGCAATACCATTTTGTCAGGCATTGGTGGGGTTGAATATTGGGAGTATATATGATATTATATAAGAGCGATCCGGTTGTCTGCTCAGGACGGAGGGTATAATGGAAAAATCCTGGAAAAAAATTGCTGTCAGACTTTCAGCGATTGCTGCTTTTATTCTGTTCATTATTTTTGTTTACAGGTGTCCGATCCGTTTGACATTCAATATTGAATGTCCCGGCTGCGGTCTTAAAAGAGCATTTATGGACGCTATCAGATTTGATTTTATTTCTGCGTTCAATTCTCATCCGCTTTTTCCGCTTCTGGGCGCAGAAGCTCTTTATGTAATAATTATTTCTCTGTTCCCGAAACTGCGGATCCCCAAAAAAGCAGAACTGACAATCGGTATTGTTACAGTCGCATTGCTTGCGGCTGTCTGGATAATCAGAAAAATATTATGAGGTGAAAAAAATGGCAAATGGATTTATGGTAAATGTAAGAAACGGATTTGATCTGGGTCTGTTCTGTCAGAATGTGGCTCAGTTTTATCAGGGCAAAGGCTTCAATGTAAATGTTGCTCTGTTCAGTCCTACAAATGCTCAGATCACTTTTGATAAGGATACCGGCGGTATCAATATGCTTCTCGGTCTTGGAATCGGTATTAAGGCAAATGTAACACTTAACGGCGGAGTGCTTTCTGTTGCATTTACTGATGCTGAATGGACAAGTAAGATCATTGGTCTTGTTGTTGGTTGGTTCTTGTGTCTTATTCCCTTCGTTACCGCTATTGTAGGTATTATCAAACAGTCTGATTTTCCGAAACAGTTGCAGAACGACATGATGATGATCTCATCTAATATTTAATCTGTCAAGTTTTTAAATAACGTGTGTATAGAGCTAGTTATTTCAGTTTCTAAATATAATAAACTCCCGCAGTCACCGACCTGCGGGAGTTTTTGTTTTGTATCAGAATTCTTCGTCAAGCTTTCTTATGTGCTCGTAAACACGCTTACAGCTATTTGCATCAAAATATTCGTAGAAATCTTCTATCCTTGAAATGTATTCGTCACTGTTTTTGCAGTCATTTTCAATATACTTTATCATTGCATCAACTGTGCTGTCAAGATCACCGCATACAGGACCAAAGCCGTTGTCTTCATAACTGAAATATCCCTTAGTATATGAATGCTCTCCTGAGAAGAACTGCTCCTTATCAAACTGGGAATAAACTATCGGCTTTCTAAGAAATGCAAAATCAAAGAATACACTTGAATAATCTGTAACAAGAAGCGCTGATGTAGTAAATTCCTTCTGATAATCAACATAGCCGTGATTGATTTCAAAAATATCATTAGGAACAAAATCTACCCACTGCTCGCTGTGAATAGGATGCATACAAAGGATACCCTTATAGCCGTTTTTCTCCATACACTCACATAGTCTCTTGTCATTTATCAGTGAATTATAGAATTTGAAATACTCTGTATCACGGAAGCCTTCAAAATAAATGCTCTCCGTAGTTCTGGGATCATAGCTTCCCTTGATGCTCTTTCTCCATGTAGGAATGATAAGCACCTTCTTCTGTACCGGTTCCGTCTTCTGCATATGAATGAGATTATCATGTCTTGGGAATCCGGTAAGAACAGGTACCTCAGGGCCATAGCTGTAACCGGGTTCTGTAAATGAACGCTGCTCAGGCTTGCCGGCAGTTACAATCATGCGCATATCCTTATTGAACTTATTGATCCATTCAGAAATATCATCCTTTGTTATTCCATGCTGCAGGAATACATAATCAAAATTGTAAAGGTCGCAAAGGAATCTTCTGTCTCCGCCGAATGCATTGATGACATACTCACTGCCGCTGGAGGAAATAACCTTGTCTGCAAGAAGTGAATACAGTCTGGACTGGGGAGTATTATATGGTATTACCTTGCCGATCTTTTTCATTTTTTCATAATCAGGGCTGTTTTTGTCGATTACAAAATAAGTATCAACATCCTTGAGATTAAGCGAGGTAATATATTTGAACATATGCTCACCGTTATCATTCGCCTTGTCTGTTCTGTCGGAAATAAGCCAGATCTGCTTATCTTTTTTCTTCAGCATACTGTACAGGCGGCGGTATTTGATAAGATAGCCTCTGTTATTCTTTCTCAGCTGCTCACGGTAGAAGGTCTCATATTTTCTGTGGAGAGACTTTGTATAGGGATGAACCACAAGGCATTTACCTGACATTTTAAGAAGGAAATCCTCCTTTGCATAGTAGCCTCCCCATATCGACGGGATATGAGCAAATTTACCCATTGAAGTATATATGAGTCTTTTATTCTCGCCGTATCGGAAAATAAACTGTATTTTCTGCTCTTCGCCTTTTTTCAGAGGAATAGCGAAACGGACAGCTCTTCCCTCCTCGGCAACACCAAACATTGTTACAAAATCAAATGCAGGTGCATGATAATAGGTGGGATAATAAATTTTTTCTCCAACCTGGATATAATATTCATAACTGTCATTCTCAAGCCAGCAGTTATCCTTGCCCTCAAGATAAAGAACACCGTCCTTTATTTCGGTAAAGAACCAGATAATATTTGTCTTGGCATTAGCAAGGTTCATGGTGGAAAGGTTATTGTAAAGAAGATTTCCGTGGTCATAAACAAGCTCGCAGCGGATATCCTTTCCGTATTTCATGTTCAGACAGAACATTTTCATATTCATGAATATATCCTTCTGCTTGAAAATAACTCTGTCGTCTATCTGTTTAATAAGCTCCTTGATCAGGTCACAATAACGCTTGTAATCTTCATCGCTCAGATGCTCATTAACCTTTTTCTTGAGTCTCCAGGATATATCATACATAACCATATATTGTATGAAAAGCTCGATCTTTCCGTATTTCTCAACAGACCTTTCAAACATTGCCTTATGAAGATATATGGGAGTATCAAAATAATAGCTTTCGCTTCTGAGCTCATTCTGCAGTGCAGAAGTATCATCCTGGCGCTTTCTGTAGAGCTGTTCTGCTTCACGGCATACACCAAGGGTACATTTTTCCAGTAGAATCCTGTTTACGAATTCTGCATCCTCACCATATTTGAGTCTTGTTGAAAAGCGTATATCACCTATTGCTTCATTTTTGATAAATGCTCCTGTTACATCCATCTGAATGAATTCGTATTCATCCCTCAGATCTACTATCTTTGAGACGGTGAATTTATAATCCAGATTATGATAGCCTGTCTGTGCATCAAAAAATTTCTTGCGGCAGCCTACTACATCTACCTGGTCATAGTATTCATCGAAGAAGTTCAGAACGTGCTCAAATGAATCCTTTTCCCAGCAATCATCACTGTCAAGAAAATTGACATATTTTCCTTCGGCATACTGTATTCCCTCATTTCTTGCAGAGCTTACACCGCCGTTTTCCTTTTTGACATATACAATGTTATCAGGATATTTATCCTTGTATTTCATACATATTCTTTCGCTGTTGTCAGGGCTTCCGTCGTTAACAAGAATAATCTGGATATTATCCTCAAAGCCTATAGTCTGGTTGATAACAGAATCGAGTGTTTCCGCAAGATACTGCTCAACATTGTATACCGGAATAATAATAGAAAACTGAAATCTATAATCCTTCACTTTATCGTCCTCCTACTTTTTTGTCAGACAGATGATTGTACTTACTGATTAAAAACCTTCATTTTACAATCATGTCTATGCAGCTGTATTTCAGAAATTGATTATTTACCTGCTGTTATATATTGTCTTCAGTCCGCTTATCTTCAGAAAAACTGACGCAGCGCCGTTTTTTCCGTGTTTTTTTAGCAGACAGAATATTTTATGCTTTTTCCAGAGATTACGGTGACTTTTTATAATATCGTCGTCTATCTGCATGAGAATACCCGTCAGCAATTCAAGATATGAATCATATTCTTCCTGGGTAAGATACTGAGAAATATTTTTTTTCCTTATCCGCCAGCCCAACTCATACATTACTGTATACTGAATGAATTTCTCTGCGATTCCGTACTTTTCAATTGATTCATCAAGTAACGCCTGCAGAAAATATTTCGGCGACGAGGTATAATAGCCCGGATCCTTTACATCATTCTGCAAAGCTGAACTTAAATCACCACGCTTACGATAGCGATGAATTGCCTCACGGCAGACTCCAAGAGTACATTTTTCAAGCAGTATTGAGCTGATAAACTGAGCGTCCTCACCAAATTTGAGCTTTTCGGAAAAACGTCGTTCTCCTATTGCTTCGGACTTGATAAATGCGCCCGTCACGTCAAGCTGGATACAGTCATAATCACAGCGCAGGTCAATTATCCTTGAGCTTTCAAACTTATAATCAAGATAATGATATCCGGTCTTTGCACCGAAAAATTCCTTCCGGCAGCCTATAACATCTGTTTCATCGTAGTGGCTGTCAAAAAGCTGTTCTACTGCTTCAAAGGCATTTTCGCTCCAGCAGTCGTCACTGTCAAGGAAATTGACATATTTTCCGCTGATAAGAGGAATTGCCCTGTTTCTTGCTGAGCTTACTCCGCCGTTTTCCTTCTCTATATAAACAATATTGTCCGGATATCTGTCTCTGTATTCCCTGCATATTTCTCCGCTTTTATCAGGGCTGCCGTCATTGACAAGTATTATCTGTATTTTCTCTTCAAAACCTATACTTTGAGAAATAACGGAATCCAGCGTTTCCCTGAGATATTTTTCAACCTTATAGACAGGTATTACTACCGTAAAAATAAAGCTTTTATCCTTCATAACCATCCTCCGGATAATTATAGTATCGCTTATCAATACAGCGTTTCCTAATCAGAATAATCTGCATCAGTTTATTTCCCTGATGCTTTCATATATCCTCTTGCAGCAATGTGAATCATGATAGGGATAGAATTTTTCGATACGGCTGAGATATTTTTTATCTGCCGTGCAATTGTTTTTCATTGCTGCAATTATTGCATCGACTGTTCCTTCAAGATCTTTGCATACGGGGCCAAATCCGTCATTTTCGTAGCTGAAATATCCCTCACTGTATGTATGCTTTTTATAGAAATCCTCTTTATCAAACTGTGAATAAACTACAGGCTTCTTAAGATAAGCAAAATCAAATGCAACACTTGAATAATCTGTCACAAGAAGGCTGCCTTCCACGAATTCCTTCTGATAATCTACAAGTCCTTCGTTTACCTTGAAAATATCATTGCCGTCAAAATCCTTATATTGCTCCATATGCATCGGATGCATACAAAGCAATCCGGTATATCCGTTTTCCTTCATTGCTTTCAGAAGCCGGGAATCATTTATCAGAGAATTATAGAATCTGAAGAATTCTGTTTCCTTGAATTTATCATAATATATACTTTTATTGGTTTTCTGATCATAGCTTCCCTGTATGCTCTTTCTCCATGTGGGGATGATCACGATCTTGTTTTTTGCCTTCTTATGCTTATCTTTCTTATAAAGATTATCATATCTTGCAAGACCTGTAAGTGTAACATTTTCCTTTGAAATACAGTAATCCCCGTTGACTATTGAAAGATATTCCGGAACTGCAGCCGTTATCATAAGACGTATATTCTTATTGAAGCGATTAAGCCATGAAGACATATCGTCCTTTATTATTCCATGCTTTAAATATATGAAATCATAATTAATAATATCCACAAGATATTTTTTGTCATCGCCAAAGGGATTGAAAAGATAATCTGATGCGCCTGAGGAAATGATCTTATCCGCAAGAAGAAAATCCATACGGTATTCCTCTGTACCATCGGGCACAACCTTGCCGTATTTTTTCATTCTTTGATAATCTTCGCATTCCTCATTGATATTGAAAACCGTTTCAACTCCGCGGGTTATGCGCTTATTCATATAACGGAAGAAATGCTCCCCGTTATCATTTGCAACATATGTGCGGTCGGATATCATCCAGAGTTCCTTTTTCTTCTGTGCTTTTCTTTCAAAATACTGCTTCCTGATATTAATTATATCCTCTTTTCCCTCTTTTTCAAGGGCTTCACAGTATTTTTTTTCAAGCTCCTCTCTCAGCGCTGTTGTATTCGGGCGTGAGATAAGGCTTTTTTCGTCCTTCGTAAGTATAATGGAATCCTTGGCATAATAACCCAGTTCATGCTTGGGAAGATGTGAAAACTTGCCAAGTGATGTAAATATTTCACTTGTCTTATCCTTGAAACGGTAGAAAAAGCTGATCTTCTGCTCCTTCTCCCTGTTCAGATGAATCTCGAATACAACCGCACGTCCCCTGTTTACTGAACCGTCCATTGTGACAAGATCAAATTTTTTGCAGTAGAAATATGACGGGTAATATATCTCGCCGCCTACCTTTGCATAATAATTGAAGTCATCTCCGCGCATCCAGCAGTTATCCTTGCCTTCAAGCCTGAGAATATTGCCTCTTATTTCAACATAGTCCCAGATAAGAAGGGTTTTTGCCTGGGCAAGGTCGATGGTCATGAAGTTATTGTACATGATCTTTCCGTCAGAATATGTAAGATCCTTTCTAACATCATGATCGTGTTTAAGGGAAAGGGCATACATCTTCATATTCATGTATATGCTTCGCTGACGGTAGATTATTTCATCATCTATATTTTTAAGCTCATCTCTTATGATCTGAGAATATTTTTCGTACTTTTCTTCATCCACAAGCCTGAATACCGGCTTTTTCAGTCTTGCTGTTATATCGTACATAACAGAATACTGAATGAATTTCTTTACTTCGCCGTACTTCTTTACAGAAAGATCAAAAAGATACTGATGGAAATGAACAGGACTGTCAAAATAATAGCTGTCGGAATGATCTTCCTTCTGCTGCATTGAACTGCCGTCCGTTCTTATTCTGAATTCATGCACTGCCTCTTTTACAAGCCCTATGGTGCATTTTTCAAGCAGTACCGTATTTATGAATCTTGAATCCTCACCATATTTAAGCTCCGTACAGAAGCTGAGATCCTTTACTGCCTCGCTCTTTATCAGGACACTTGTAACATCTGTCTGTATAAGATCAAAGCGCTTGTTAAGATCTGCAATAATGGTTTTATCGAATTTATAATCAAGTGCGTGATATCCGCTGCCTCCGTCAAAAAGATGCTTCCTTGCAGCTGCGGCATCTGTTTTATCTGCATTTTCCTCCAGGAAGTTGTAAAGCTTTTCGAGAGCATCTTTCCCCCATTTATCATCAGAATCAAGAAAATTGACATATCTGCCCTCTATGCTTTTTATTCCGAGATTTCTTGCAGCGCTGACGCCCTTATGCTCCTGACTGATAAAAACAATATTTTCGGGGTACTTTTTCTGGTAATCGCTGCAGATCCGACTGCTTTTATCTGTACTGCCGTCATCTACAAGTATCAGCTGTATATTCTTTTCAAAGCCCAATGTCTGCGACAAAAGGCTTTCAATTGCGGCTGCAAGATATTTTTCTGTATTATATACCGGCATTACAACCGAAACAAGAAAGTTTTTTTTGCTCATTTTCTTTTCCTCTTTAATTATTTACTGTCTGACTCAGGGACATAGGCTCACAGGCTGAAGTAGAAAATGCCCTTCATCATTATGCGGACACTGCAGAGCCTTAAAGCTCAAAGCTGCTTTTTTCCGGAAGCAGCTTTTCAAAAGCCTGCTGTACTCTCAGTTTTTCCTTCTCAAAATCTCTTGTCTCAACGGTATCATTGATGCAGATACGCTTATACCTGCCCTGAGAAATATCCCTGATATCATTTTCGCTGAGTTCTTCTCTGATATGAAAGCAGTGACCTTCCTTGACGCTTCTTGGCACAGGAACACCCTTTGCAAGCTGCCAGAATTTCATAACCCACTGATTGCAGTTGCCTTTTGTACGGAACTTTTCCCGGCAGGTCAGATCAAGAGTTTCCCCATCCTTTTCCCATGCCTCCACAAATGTGCTTTTCAGAAAATTACTGCACAGATGGTCATAATAGATTCCCGGAAACCAGGGCCACATATCAAGAGCAGCAGTCTTTATTACCCTTTTTACTCCGTTTTTCATACTGAACCATTTTGATCTGTCCCTTTTGAAGCATTCCTTCTTATCAAAATTGCTGTTGATGATCTCCATATTATTTCCGTTGAAAAAGCCTGCACTGTTCTTTGCAAAATATATGCAGTCAAGGGAATATGTATCAAGTGGTCTGCCATCCCTGAAAAAGTCCTCGGGGACGGTAGGGGAAGTTATGAACATATCGTCATTGAAATACACAAACTGCTCGCTAAGATCCTCTATCCTGTGAAGATTAAGCTCGATAGCATTTGAATTGAAGGTGGGAAGATATTTTAAGGGAATAAAGTCCTTATGATTGACGATATGAAGCTTCGGGTTACCTGTATTCAGCCACGCAGGAAGATGTCCCCATGTAACAAAATGAATACGGTTGACCCAGGGGGCAAACTTTTCCACTCCTCTGAACCAATATTGCAGATTATCCCAGTCACGGTAACGCACAACGGTATTGTCAACTCCGTCAAAGGTCGGATCATAGCTGTTTTTTTCCTTTTGCCACTCCGGGTCATTTCCATCTACCCAGATCATGACAAAATCTATTTTATTATCACTCATAGATCTACTCCGTTCATTTTTCAAAGGACGATTTTTCCGGAAGTATATGATAAAAGCTCTTTCTGAGCATTTTGCATTTTATTTCAAAATCAGTTGTCATTGCTGTATCATTGACACAGATAACCTTGTATTTCTGTCTGATTATATCATCACACATGGGTCGGATATCCTCATTCTTAAGATGATAACAATGACCGATCTCACGCCGGGGAATACTTATTCCTTTACAAAGCTGCCAGTATTTCATCAGCCACTGGTTTACATTAAGGTCGCTCCTGAAACGGCAGCGACAGGTCCGGTCAAGTGTTTTTCCGCATTCTTTCCAGACCTCACTGAAAGTGGATTTATTGAAACTGGTAGGAAGATGATCATAATGAAAGCCCGGAAACCACTCCCAGTTACTCAGCATTAATGTCTTGAAATTATATTTAAAACCATTTCTCGGGCTGTACCATTTTCCCATGTTTCCTCTTATGACCTTTTTGCTGGAAGGAAAGCATTTATTGATTTCGGCTACATTTGAACCGTTGATATGTGCAATGCTGTCTTCAGCAAAATACAGACAATTAAGTCCGTATACATCGCAGGGAGAACCTTCAAAAAAGAAATCCTCTTTGCTGACATCATCCGTCAGAAACATATCATCATTAAAATATACGAAATTTTCTGCAAGTCCCTCTATCCTGTGAAGATTAAGCTCTATTGTATGGGAATTGAAGGTTGGCAGATACCGCTCGGGAATATATTCCCTGTGGTTAACAATGTGAAGCTTCGGGTTATCTGTATTCAGCCATTTCGGAAGGTGTCCCCATGTAACAAAATGTATCTTTCTAACCCAGGGGGCAAATTTTTCCACTCCCCTGAACCAGTAGCGAAGATTATTCCAGTCACGGAAACGTACTTCTGATGAGCCCTTTGACGGACGAAGATCATATTTATCCTTCTGCTCTCTCCATGCGGGGTCGTTGCCGTCAACCCATGCAATAACAAAATCTATGATTTCATCATTTTCATCAGTTGAAATTTCACTATCCTCATCGTCTATATCATAAAAATCCTCAAGCTCGTCATATTCATAAGAGGACATTGAGCTTTTCATTCCTTTCATTCCGGAATATACCTTACCTTTTCAGGCTTTATCCTGAGCCGTCATACTGCAAAAAGATAATACCAGCAATTACAGGGAGCTTATTGCAAGATAATTTCTTTCGCAGTTGTTTTTATCGTACAGGTCAAAAAAGCCGTCATGCTTTGAAAGATATTCTTCGGGATTTATAAAACCGTCTGCGGCAGCTTTTCCAAGCTCTTCAAATGCTTCTTCCGCAGTATATACCACCGGGCCGAAGCCATCACGCTCGTAGCTGAAATAGCCCTCCGGATACTGCCCCTTGCGGAAATCATCGCAGTCAAACTGATAATACATCAGTCTTTTTTTCATATATGCAAAATCCATTGCAATACTTGAATAATCAGTAATAAGATATGCAGATTCTTTCAGCAACTGCTGAACGTCATATTCAGGCCATTTTGCAATTGTAATATTACTTGCTGAAACATTGAAATACTTCAGAAAGGGCTGCATATCCCTATGGGGATAAAAAACAAGATGCAGATTATATTTTTTCAATATATCGGCGAGTTTCTGACTGTCAAGAAAGCTGCTCCAGCCTTTGAAATACGCAGTCTCTGTAAAATCCGATACATCCTCTATTTCATCAGAGGCAGATGTGGGAGTAGCAATCCAGCTTCTCCAGGTAGGCATCAGGAGAACCTGACGAGGTTTTACTCTGAAATCGTGCAGATTATCAAGTCTGCATATTCCCAGCTTTTTTACCCATCCTTCCGGATAACCGTATTTTTCGCTCACATAGCGCCACTCACGGTCGGTGCTGCAAACGAACATACGCATTTTTGTTTCGTTATAATAAAGCCACGGCATATCATCTTTAATTATGCCGTGCTGTAAAAATATCCTTGTATTTTTGATTATTCCCCTGACCTCAAGCACATAACAGACCGCAGCATTTGGCTTTCCGCCCTTCTGGGAGCTGATATTGTACTTTGCGCTGAGATAATATATCCAGTGCTTTAAACTGCCATAGGCTACCACCTCACCAAGGGGCGCCACTCTTTCCAGATCCGGGGATTTTTTGCTTATCGCATAGACAGCGTCCGTTTCAGGATGGTTTTGCCTGATATAACGGTAAAGGTGATACCCGTTATCCCTTGCTTCATTTTCGTTATCACAGATAAGCCACATTTCCTTTCTTCTGCATCTGTAAATCAATGAACAGGGCAGCGCAACAAGAAATTTGAATATATGTACTATATCCCCGGGCTTCACTCTTTGCAGCTTCTGAAAAAATGTTTCAGCCATATAACCTCCGGATCAAAGAACATCGGGAAGATCTTTTCTCAAACGGTTATAATTATAAATTCCCAATCCTATAACCAGAACAAGCTCTGCCAGCATTATTGCGGTTTCCCAAAGCGGATGCAGATGAATACCGCTTTCCAGCATTTTTTCAGCTACACTGTCCGGATATGTGGGTGCCTCCCATACCCAGCACTTGCATATAATTGCTTTTCTGTATGCATTAACAAAAAATGCCAGGGGGTTGCACATAAGCAGATTTCTGATAACGGGATTCTCTATCCTATACGAATCATAACCAATAGCGGAAAGCCAGAAAAGACCTGACATTATGGTACTGATAAAGTTAAGGAAATCCTTGCTGAAGGCACTCATAGGCGCAAGAGACCAGGTAAGTGCCAGGAAAAACAGGAACATCAGGGGCATCAGCACAAGAAGCTGAAGATTATATATGCTGACACCTATACCTCCGAAAACTGTAATATACAGATAAGCAAGGGACAGAAGGAAAATGTGTACATAGAATTTGGAAATTGTTGTATATGTCATGATAACAGATACCGGGAAGGATACCTTGTTGACAAACTGCCGGTTATCCGCAATTGTTCTTGAGCCTCTGCCGATACAATCACTCATAAAGAACCAGGGTACAAAACCCGCCATTATGAAAAGAAAGTATTCCACGCCCATTTCCGTATGGTTGTTCTGACCTCTCAGTATTGAAAAAGCAAACCAATATACAAAAAGCTGAAATACAGGCTTTACCAGCGCCCAAAGGGGACCTATGACGGCTCCCTTGTAGGTTTTCAGAAGATCCTCTCTTGCAAGCATAAAGGTCTGCTTTGCAAAACCGCTGTGTTCCTTTGGTATCTGAAGAATGTATTCCTTCAGCTTGCTGAAAAAAATTGCAGCCTTACTTTTTCTCTTCGTAACGACATTTACCATGATCTTCCTCCTGTAATTTGCGGACATTATCAGTCCTGCATTTTTACCTTTCTATGATCCTATGCATCTTCTTTATTCCCTGCCGCCCTTACTAACAGCAAGCCGGACACTGAGTATTTCTTCCTGTGCCGAACCGTCCAGGCTTTTTTTCCATCCGGGCAGCATTACAAGACCCACAACCGTGCCCCAGCCGTATACAATGTGGAGCAGCGGAAAAATAAACGGCAGCAAAAGCATATATGCACTTTTCTTATCTGCCGTGATTATTGCTGATACTGTCATCAGTATATCTGCACATCCGTATGCAGCTGACAGTGCACAGAGGGGAAGCGATAAAAACCACAGCCCTGTAAGCAGCGCAGCCGCTTCAAGACCTGCGCAGATAACAATCGCAAGCACAAAACAAAACGGTACAAAATGAAACAGCGAAAGGCATGCCGGACATCTGCCCAGTGTCAGGCCTATCCATTTTCCGTTGCCGTATTTCTGTGCAAGCATCGACGGCAGATCCGGACGAACATTCTGATATGAAATAATATCATCACTCTGACAGATACGAAAACCGTTCTGTCTGATACGGTAATGAAGCTCATTATCTTCTGTGCGTCCCAGGGAAACATCAAAGCCCCCGACCTTAGCAAATACCTCTCTGCGGTATGCAGCATGAAAGAGAGAATCAACATATCTCTTTCCGCCGCCCTTTCTTCTGTAGGACGCTATGGAGCTTCCGAACATGGAGCTTTCAGCCGCCAGGAGCATTTCCCTGTAGGGCGTAGGCTCATCTATATTATTAGGTCTTGCTCCCCCGCATACATATTCTCCCTGTTCAATAAGCATTGCGTTTTTTTCAACAAAATCGGAAGGTATACTTGCATGGGCATCAAGCCTTATTATAACATCTCCCTTTGCAGCCATAATTGCTGTATTCCAGCCTGCTGACTGTATTTTCCTGGGATTGTCAAGAACGGATATACCTAAATATTCATCCCGGTGTTCTCGGGCGAATTCTGAAAATATATCTTTAGTCGCATCTGTTGAAGCGCTGTCAACAAAGACCAGCTCTGTACTCTTTTTAGCATAGCTTTGGAAGAAAATATCCTTAAGCAGACCCGAAAGAGCTTTTTCCTCATTATACGCGATTACACAAACTGAAACTGTCATTTATCAACCTCTCAGCTTCTAACATAAACGGCAGTCTGAAACAGCTTTTTTCAGGTTCTGCCGGGACTTTCAGGGAACAGTTTTTTACTCTGTTCTGCCCTACGATAAATGATTTTACACCAATCATTATTATAGTTTCCCCGTCTTACTTTGTCAATCTATAATATACATTTTCGGTATCATAACAATGCTTTAACTGAAAAGGCAAAAAAAAGTATAAAAATTGCCAATCAGCATAATAATATGCCTTGTTTTAAAGCTTCTTTACTGCCACATAAACATCCGATATCCTGTACCATGTTGCAAGATCCGTTACTCCTGTCTGGGGCAGATTGAAAATCTGCTGGAACAGCTTTACGGTATTTGCTGTTTTCGGTCCGTAAATACCGTCAGCTGAAAGCTTGGGTATAAGCGGATAATTATCGGATATTCCGTTGAGCTGCTGCTGCAGTGTACGAACCGCCTGACCTCTTGAACCGAGGGTGAGCACTCCCTGGAATGATACCGGTATTCCCTCTACTTTTTCGGCTTCACGAAGAATAATATTCCTGCCGTAATATGTCCGCAGTATTCTGAGTGCATCGTAGCCGCTGTCTGCAAGCTCCTTTGAACCCCACTGACTAAGCCAGCCGCTGCGTGAAATCCTGATACCGTCACAGTACTGGGCAAAAAGTGGCTGGCTGCTGTCCTCCCGGGTAATATACAGTGTGAACATCTCATCGACAATCTGCGATATCTCATTAAAAAAATTTCTTCCGTATGTGAAAGCCTGATCATAAGCTGTAGAGCTTGTTATTGTAAAGTCATAGCCTTTACCTCTGTACCATTCCGTATATACCCTGTTCAGAGTAAATGAAAGAATCGCAAGTACATTTGCCCTTATCGCCTGCTCAGGCCAGGTAGCGTAAATTTCAGAGCTTGCCACATTTTTGATATAATCCTGAAAGCCCACATAATAGTTTTTTGCTGATCGGTCTTCCGGTATACCATCGTGTACGATTATTGTTTCGGGAATTACAGGCTGGGGCAGAACCACCGATCCTCCGGGAGATGGTGAGGGCTTTTTTTCTTCTTCAGGTATCTTTTCCGGATCCTTGCCCATTATGCCCGGGTCTGGAATAACGATATCACTGCTCTGACCTGGAAAAATAATAGTCTGAAGTGATACTGTCTGCGGATAGATCTGCACACCTGTTATCCGGGTAACATCACCCTTTTTTGACCTTGCAGTAATATCATAGCTTGAAAAGGGATCTGAGGGGGGCTGTGCTAAGGGAGTAAGAGAAAGCTCACTGGAAGGTGCTGAAAGAATCAGCGGTGATAGCCTGCCGTCGCTGTCTGTTTCTCCCTCATAAACCAGCCTTCCGCTGCTGTCGCTTACGCTTACGCTTGTATCTGACGCAGGCATACCCTCGCTTATATTGAAGGCTGATAATCTCAGTGTTCCTGAATAGGATGCAGTATTCTGATTATTGTTCACGGTTTTCCTCCTTATGTCATCTGTTTCTGAGGTATTCAAAGGTTCCGTAAAGATCGAGTCTGCCATAACCCCATTTGTTATTCGGATAAGTGATATTGCTTTCCCTTGCTGCGCCACCGATGAACAGATTCCTTATTACTTCTCCGTTCATATTTGGCATATTTCCCTTAACAATACCCCATTCAAGCATAAGCGCAGCTGCTCCTGCTGTTACAGCAGCAGAAACGCTTGTTCCTGTCATGGTTCCAAAACCGTCCGGATATATTCCTGCTACCTGAACGCCGGGAGCTGTGAAATCCGGTGCTGTTTTCCCCAGTCTTGTAGGTCCCCATGAGGATGAAGCCAGCAGACTGCCGTCTACGCTGTTATACGCTCCGCATACTATATTTTTTGCCGCTGTCGCCGGATAGACTATGGTGTATTCAGCAACAGGCCGCAAAAATTCTACAGATCCATCTGTCTGACCTGTTATTGGCAGCCATGCCTGATAATTACCGCTGACAATTCCGTCACCGAAAATAGTAATCTCCCATATTCCCTCTGTTGCATCCTTAAGCCCAACCCATACCGTATTATTTGTATCCCGTGAATATCTTAATGTTATTTCTGTTTTCTCAAGGATCAGATTCTCTGTATATTCTGCGCCTGCCTTAAAGGGTTTTCTCGCCATTATCTCACCGGTGGGGGATGTTACGCTTATGGATATTTTATCGTAAGCAGGAGTGAAAATTATAGTACCAAATGACACTCCCTGGGTTCCGACTTTTATATTAATGTTATCCTCGCCGCCGTTTTTTACTATGCCTGCTGTATGATGCCTGGCATTGGCTTCATTTCCTGCTGCACATACAACAGCACAGCCCTCCCTGGAAGAAATAAAGGAAATATAATCCTCAAAAAGAGAATTGCCGTCATGAGCGGCAGTATTGCTGCCCATTCCGGTTATTATTACTACAGGCATATCAAATTCTGCACTCTTATCAAGTACATACTTCATTCCTAAAAGAAAATCAGAGCTTTCAAAAAGATTGGGGTCATCCTCACTGAGCAGATATCTTCTGATATAATACGGCCTTGCCCGGCGCAGACGAACGGCTACTATTCTCGCTCTCGGTGCTGCGCCTATATATTTATCGGCTGTATTTCCTGCAGCAACAGATGCAATAAACGTTCCGTGACCGTCAACATCGGTATTCGGAATAAATGAATACGGAGAAATTGAATTAATTGCATCATTTATTTCCTGCTCCGTATAAGTGGAACCATAATATATTCCTTCCTCCCTCTGGCCGTCAATACTCTGATCCCAAAGCCCTAAAAGTTTTGTTGTTCCATCTTCAAAACGGAAGGCGTCCTCTGCAAAGGCGATACCTGTATCAATTATACCGATGATAACATCCTGACCAGTAAGATCAAGAAAGGGCTGGCCCAGTACACGGGTAATTCCTGCGGATTCATTGCTGGCAGAATCTACGGGAGAAAGTATTTTCGGTGTAAATATCAGAAGATCACCGCCAAGATCCCGATAGATTTCATGTATATAGATCTCATTTGTATATGCAACAATATAATCATTTGCAAGTCTTGTGCCAAGATGGATAAAAGGACGCTCTGCCGCATAGCGCAAAAAACGCTGGGAAGCTATCGCCTGAAAATCCACGGTTGTATCAAGTTTAACAAATTCTTCCAGCGGAAGCTTATCCTCCTCTGGTGTCAGTGACAGTACAGCCATATGCTTACCTCCGGATACTTTATGTTGAGGGTCTTATTTTTCCATAGCCGAAAACCGGGTCAGGATATCTGTTGAAAGGACTGCGCTCTGCTAAAAGATGCAATTCCGCCTTCAGCTTTTCACCATACATAAACGGTGAATATCCGCAAACTATTCCCCACTGCATAAGCAGGGCTGCATAGCCTGCTGCAAGGGGCGCAGCAAAGCTTGTACCGGTAAAACCGGAAATACCTCCGCTCAGTGTCGGTGCGCTTACGTCCACGGCCGGCGCACTGATATCCGGTATAATATTGGCCGGACATCCTATACCTCTGCCGGAGAAAACTGCAGCAGCTCCTGTGCGGCTGTTAAAACCTGCTGTGCGGATGATCCTTGAGGCCGTTGAGGGTATTGTCATTGTCAGCCTGTCGCTGGGATCGACAAAATAGGTTCCCCTTCCTACCTGCTCTACTGTGGGAAGCCAGATATCAAAATGGCCGTCTACAATCTCCTCTGCCCTTATCCTCAGAATCCACAGACCTGAGGGGATCTCTCTTCCTGCTGAACGGATATCATAGAATATTTCCTGGTTTGCGCTTCGTCTTGACGGCTGGGCGTATATTGACGTAACTGCTATTCCACCTGCATTAATGCGGACACTTTCAGAAAATTTGTTTATTACCCCGGCACTTTCACCTCCGGGAAGTATCAGCTCGCATGAAAAGCTGTCAACATAGTTCTTCCAAAGTGACAGATATAAACTTACGATCCCCGTGTCTGTAAAAAAACCGATATCAATTGTTTCTCCGCTTTGCAGATCACCTTCATAATGATGGCCTGCTCCACCTTCGTTTCCCGTGGGAATGATCACAGAGGTTTTCCACTCGCCAGAAACGGATGAAATATAGCTTTCAAACAGAGAATCTCCCCTGTGGGAGCCTTCGTTCATGCCGTAGCTGATATTTATTGATGCAGGCATAGACAACTCTGATGCCTTATTTATAACATAGCGCAGTCCTTTCATAAGCTGTACTGTTCTGCCTTCTTCATCGTCACCGGTACGCACCCTGACGGCAACGATTGATGCCTCAGGTGCTGTTCCGGTTGTATTTCCTGCGGCAATGCCTGCAACCGCAGTTCCATGACCTGAAATATCTGTAGGCGGAAGAATGTCAAAGGGATCATCTGCCGAAAGTGCATTGTTTATCGCTTCGCTTGTATATTCTGTTCCTTCATTAAACCCTTTGGGCGGACGTCCAGGACGGCTCTGATCCCATATTGATATGATCCTTGTCCTGCCGTCCGGACTTATGAATTCACGGCTGGTATAGTCAACTCCTGTATCAATTACGCCTATTATTACTCCCCGGCCAGTGTAACTGCTGCGGCGGAAAACCGGAGAGGAAATACAGCCTGACCCGACATTAAGCTCATTAAGAAAAACGTTCTTAGGCAGCTCAATATCCTCAACAAAGGAAAGTCCTCTGAGCATTTCAGTCATTGACACCGGAATATCTATTACTGCATAGCCCTGTCCAAGATCCGTTCCCATTACTGCAGCAAAATTTGCAAGCTTTGAAATAAATTCCTCGTAATCTCCGCTGTATTTAACTATAAGCTCCACAGTTTCAGCCCCATTTCAAGAAATTATCAATTGCCTGCCGGCACAGTTTTCTCATCATTTCTGATAACCTTATCCAGATCTTCACATGAATAAAGAACATAACCGTCTGCTCCGGCTTTTTTCAGATATGCTATCTGGCTGGAAATATTGTCCTTCTTTTTCAGCCATGTGCCGTCATCTGCATCTGTTCCTTCCTTGTATAAGGACAGACTGATATAAAGCTTTACATTCTCATTTCTGACAAGCTTCCTCCACTCGTCAACACATTTTCCGAAGGGCAGCAGAGGATGATATTCGCTTACATAGGTCTGGGGCGATATATAATCACAGTATCCGGTTATCACTGACCAGCTTTTTATATCGGCTGCAAGCTTTTCGTCATTTTCCATATTGCACTGAGGAGAAATACCGAATAAACATTCACTGCGCTCGTAATGAACTGCACTGTATATTGAACACAGAAGTGTATTTATATTCTGCTTACGCCAGTTATTCTGGGAAAGATAGGTTTCTCCGGCTTTGGATGAATAAAGCTCGTATTCCCTCTGGTCTGCTTTCATATCATCGGGAGGATAAAAATAATCGTCGATAACTACACCGTCAACATCATAGTTTTTTACTATCTCCCTGACTCCGTCAACTATCAGCCTGCGTACTTCCGGATATGCCGGGTTGAGATAAATATTTCCTGAACTTGTAAAGGTATAATTATCATTTGAGCTGTCGCTGTCATTTTTCCATTTCATACAGGGGTTGCTGTCAGCAAAAGATGACGGTGTTTTGCTGTAGCTTACTCTCAGGGGATTTATCCAGGCGTGGATATGTATTCCCTGTTTTTTGGCAAGCTTTATGGCTGTTTCCAGGAAATCGTAATCCACATCCTTGCCCTGAACTCCGCTGAGAAGATGAGAGGACGGGAAAATTTTGCTTTTATAAAGTGCATCACAAAAAGGTCTGACATGAAGAAAAGCCGTATCTGCTCCGGCTTTTCTGACCTTTTCAAAAATAGCGTTCAGCTTCTTTTCTGCTGCTGTGCGGCTGCGGTCATTTTTTCCCATATCAAGACTCATAAACGGCACCCATACCGCCTTCATAAAACCGGAATTGCTGCTTTTGCTCCGATCCGGACTTTCTGATATAACAGAGCTTTCACCGGTCTTTTCAGATAGTGCTTTTTCTTTTTTAAAATCTTTCTCCGGAAAGAAAGAAACAAGAAAAACACAGCCTGCCAGAAAGACTGCCGAAAGTACAATTGAAAGAATTCCTTTTAAGATTTTTTTCATAATACCACCAATAATAAGAGCTTTTAAAAATAGTATTACGCACTCTGAAGAGTACTGTATCAACGCCGGAATAATATTAGTGTGTAATAATACCGGAATTATTAAAACCAGAATCAGCTAAAAATAGAAAACAAAGCTATTACAGCAGCACCGCGGGCAGCCAGATAGTCAGGCGCATTAAGAGCGTAACGCAGTGAAGCGATGCCATCGCGTTAAGGGTCCAGCGTCACGCTGGCCATCGCGTTGCGGCACGGCGGCTCGCCGGGGGAGCTGGTTTTATTGTGTTCCTGTAGTATGATTCGGGGAACTGGTTTTATGCAAAGCGTGCCTTGCGGCACGGGAGAAAAGAGGACGACCACAAGAAAGAGGGCAAAGCCCCCTTTCTTAAGGTCT
>ONDB01000127.1 GCA_900316485.1 uncultured Eubacteriales bacterium | reverse complement strand
GCTGGGGCTGGGGAGCAGTATATGCAGGTTTTTCAACCACCTCTATGGTACACACAGCTTCCCTTTCATTGGACGTTACCGCCTTGACCTCTGTTCTGCCTACTTCATTGGCTGTTATTGTCCCGTCGGGACTGATACTTATAATTCCGTCAGTACACCACACCCAGTCAAACTGCAGATTGGTTGCATCTGCCGGGTATATTGTGGCTGAAAGCACATAGCTGCTGCCCTTATAAAGCTTAAGGGAGCTTGCACTCAGCGATATAGCCGACACCGGCACATATGATTTTGATGACGTTTTTGTTTGTACAGCAGCCGTCTCAGGTTTGCTTTCCTGCTTCGACTGCTGCTGCTCAGGCTTGCTTTCCTGCTTTGACTGCTGTTGCTTGCTTTCTTCTTCTGAGTGCTCCTGACTGCTTTCCTGCTCAGAAGATTCTTCCTTGCTGCTTTCTTCTTTGGATACTTCCGCACTGCTTTGCTGTACAGAAGATTCCGACTTGCTTTCAGACTGGTCCTGCTGTACGCTTTCAGCAGAAGAAGTCTGCTGGGATACGCTGTCCTGAACCGCCTGCTCGCTTCCCTGTCCAGCACAGGCTGTCAGGGAAACTGCAATAAAAAAAGCAAGGGCAATTGACAATACTCTTTTCATAGTTTTCTCCATTCTCTTTTTCAGGCGCTGTCCTTTGAGGCTGCAAAGGCCTTAAGACATTTAACCCATTTTTCGCAGCCGGCATTTGAAAAATGAAGTCCCATATATCCCGAGTCGCCGCAGTTATCGTATAAAAGGTTGCCGTGTCCGTCATCAACAGAACTTGCAACATCTATATATTCATAACCCCGCTGCTTACATATTTCCTTTGCCTGCTCGTTAAAAAGAGCAATATTCTTATTATTCAGCTGATCAGAGCGCTTTGTATTTTTTAGCATGGGAGTTACCGACTGTATATAAATCTGTACTCCGGGATTCTTTTCCATTATTCTGTCTGTAAGTGTTTTCATTCCGTCAATGGCAAAATCAACACCCATTCCGATATCATTCATGCCAAGCATAATGAAAACCTTTTTCTTTTTCGTCTGCTTTATGCCCTCGTCCACCGTAACCTTTTTTCCTTTGTAAAGCGGATGGACATTTCCCTTTCTGTCAAGCTCCCAGAGAGAATTGTTATATCCGAGACTGACAGCACAGAGGAATTCCGCATCTCCCAGCATAGAATCAGGCTCCACATAATTCTGCAGCTTTACGGAAACGCTGTCGCCTACAAATACTGCATCATCAAACCAGCCTGCATAAGCATCTTCGGACACCTCAGCTTCGCCTTCCTCAGCCGAAGGCTGATCCTGTCCGTCTTCTTTATTCTGAACTAAAACCACCTGTATAGCTTCATGCTCTTCAGCGTGGGTTTTTTCCAGCTCCGCACCGCTGCAGGCACACAGTGATGCGGATATTGCTGCTGCAAGCATTACAGCCATTATTTTTTTCATATATCCTCACTCCGTGATCCCTGCAATATGCTCAGGCAACGTGGGTCTTAAGATATTCTACCCATTTGCTGCAGCCTGTATCTGTAAAGTGCAGTCCCATTGCATCGGGGTTATCGTCTGTTGGCGGATCTCCGCAGTATTCATAGATAAGGTTGCCGTTTTCATCAGATACAGCAGAGGAAACATCAAGATATGTAAACTTCTTTTCCTTGCAGGCAGCCTCCAGCTTTTCATCAAATTCCTTGATAGCTTCGTTTGTAAGCGAACCTATGCTGTTACCCTCAACCATGGGAGTGACAGACTGTATATAAAGTGTTGCATCCGGGGTCTTTTCAAGTATTCTCTCGGTAAGCTTATACATACCGTCAAGAGCGCCGTCAACACCGTATAGACCGATATCATTCATGCCAAGCATAATGAATACCTTCTTTTTGCCCAGTTCCTTGATTCCTTCGTCAACTGTATATTTCACACTGCCGATTGTGGGGTGAACATTTCCCTCCTCATCAAGATCCATAAGAGCGTTATTGTATCCAAGACTTCCTGCACAGAGAAAATCAGCCTTGCCCAGTTCGCCGTTTTCTGCATAATATGAAAGCTTAAGGGTTACGCTGTCGCCTACGAATACAGCATCATCAAACCATTCTGATTCAACCTTCTTACCAGTAAGGCTGCTTTCGTTTTCAGAGGACTCTTCCTGAACACTCACCTGCGCCGGAGCACTGCTTTCCTGAGATGATTCATCCTTGCCGCAGGCTGCAAATGAAACTACAAGCAAACCTGCCAGAGCTGTGAGAACGATTTTTTTCATTTTCATACCAAATACCTCGCTTATCTTTATATAGTCCGTCTTTACGGTAGTTTATTATCAGCTTACATGTGTTTTCAGGTACTCGACCCATTTGCTGCAGCCTGTATTGGTAAAGTGTATGCCCATTGCCGAGGGGTCGCTGCAGTTTTCCGGAGAAAGATTACCTTGACTGTCCATAACTGCAGAAGCAACATTAATAAAAACAAATCCCCTGCTGCTGCATATTTCTCTCAGCCTTGCATTGAACTGAGGAATTGTACTGTTATTAAGCTTAGCCCGCTGCTTATTTTTAAGCATCGGTGTTACTGATTCAATATATATCTGAACATCCGGGCTTTTCTGCAGAATCCTGTTTGTAAGCTCTATCATGCCGCTGGCAGCACCGTCAACACCATAAAGTCCTACATCATTCATGCCGAGCATAATAAATACCTTTTTCTTGCCGGATGCCTTTACTCCTTCGTCAACGGTATATTTTTTACCGTAAAGTGTAGGATGTACATTTCCGCTGCGGTTAATATCCCACAGCGCATTATTATAACCCAGGCTTCCTGCACACAGAAAGGCCGCATTGCCCAGCGAGCCGTTTTCTGCGTAATATGAAAGCTTAAGCGTTACGCTGTCGCCTACAAACACTGCATCATCAAACCAGTCAGCGCTTACATATCCGCTGCCGGGATCCGGTTCAACGGGCTGTGCCGGCTGTACAGAATCACTGTTATCAGACGGCTGAACCTGGTGCTGACTATTATCAGCCGGTGCAGCAGGCTTTTCCTTAACGGTAACATTACAAACTGCTTTTTTGCCGTTTGAAGATGACGCTGTAATAACTGCGCTGCCAATATTCAAAGCCGTTACAACAAAATCCGAAGATACTGTAATAACACTGCTGTCTGACCACTCTATATTAATTGATCTGTCCGCTGCGTTATCAGGCGTCACCACAGCCGTTATCTTATAGGTCTGACCCGGATAAAGCACAATATCCGATGCACTGAGGGATAATCCTGTAACCTCCCCCGAGGTGCTGGGTGCATGGCTTTGCTGCTGTACAGGTTCTGATGCCTGCGCCGCTTTGCTGCTTTCCTCAGCTGCAGAGCTTTCTGTCCCGGATGATTCCCCGGACTGCTCAGAAACCTTTGAGCTTTCCTCAGAGGATTCCGCTTTGGACGTTATTTCAGCTTCTTCTGATACTTCAGAAGCTTCCTTTTCAGACTTCTCAGAAGCATCCCTGCTTTCCTGTACTGACTGCTGCGGTGCTGAGGACTCATCATTACTATCCTCATTATTTTCTGCTTTGCAGGCACAAAGAGTTACAGCAAGAGATGCAGCAAGAAGAGCCGCCAATATCTTTTTCATAATACATCATTCCTAAACTAACTGTTATCACTATGCAGGCGATGCTTATTCGTCATCATCGTAATCATAATCATCATTGTAATCATCATCGCCGGTATCTTCATAGTCATTTTCATAGTCGTCAGCCTGCTGATCGTCGTATGATTCCTGTTCATATTCCTGTTCAACATCTGTCTGTTCAGGCTCATCTTCCGTCTGCTGCTGGCTACTTTCCTGTCTTGCTGAAGCTTCAGCCGCCTTTTTACTGGCTTCCTGCTCACGCTTTTTAGCTTCCTCAGCAAGCTCCTTGTCTGTTTCTACATATCTTCTAAGACAATCAACCCATCGCTCACAGCCTGTAATATTAGGATGCAGACCCATATCATCCGGATCTCCGCAATAATCAGGCAAAAGATTTCCCTTGCCGTCCCACACTGCGGGAGTTACATTGATATATCTGTATCCGTTTTCATCACAGAATTCCTTCAGTCGTTTATCGAATTCAGGTATGTTTTTATTATTCAGATCATTTCTCTGCTTATTTTTGAGCATCGGTGTAACGCTCTGGAAGTAAAGCTTCACATCCGGGTTGACTTCAAGCATTTTTTTGGTAAATTCCCTCAGTCCGTCAACAGCACCCTCAAGGCCGTATACACCGATATCATTCATGCCAAGCATAATAAATACCTTTTTGCGGCCTGATTTTTTTACTCCCTCAAAAGCCGTTACCTTTTTACCTCTGTAAAGGGGATGAACATTTCCGCTTCGGTTTATATTCCAAAGCGCATTATTATAGCCAAGACTGGGCGCACATACGAAATCTGCATTTCCGATCGGCAGGCTTTCACTGCACATTGAAAGCATATTTGTAAGACTGTCGCCTACAAATACTGCATCATCAAACCATTCCGGATCCACATAATGACCGGTATCCGGCAGTTCAAGTGCTTTTCTGAGGGCTTCCTCTTCCCTGCGTCTTTTCTCTTCCTCGGCTTTTTTTCTTTTTTCTTCTTCTTCCTTACGCTTTCTTTCTTCCTCTTTTTTCTTTTCAGCCTTTGCTGTATTGACTGTATCAATCTGTGAACGAAGCTCCTGTGCCTTTGCGCTTTTAAGATTTTCATCAAGAGCAGGATCCTCAGCCAGAGTGTTTGCATCACCCTCGGAAGGGACCTCAACTATTTCACCGCCGGTCATCAGAAAGCATCCCACAAAGAGCGCAGCAACAAGCACCGCTGAAATAATATACCTTAATATTTTCATACACACTGATTCCCCCGGACCAAGCGCCGGACAAAGACACAGCCTAATGCTTTGTCTTGAATAATTCAGGCGCAAAGTTCCCGTTTTTTCTTCATTCCCTGACAGCCCGGTCCATATTGCCGAGCCTGAGAGCGCTGCATCCTTTTTTCCCGCAGCACCACATAAAGCGGCATATTTCTGTATGCTGGAATCGTCGATTACAGACCCTCTGCTACCTATTCATTTTAACCCCTTGACCGTCTGTTGTCAACAATATTTGCTAAATTATAAAATTGTTGTTCATTTACATCAAATATGTTTATTAAGCAGCATTTTTTAAGGGAACTATTAATAAAAACCCTTATTTCAAGCCACTTATCATGTAAGTCCGGACAAAAAAATATCACGAAAGCCCCTGCCTTCGTGATACCCGTGTTTTTCATTCCCCGGAAGGTCTGAAATCATAGTTTTCATATTCAAATGCGTCCGCATCCTCACCATTAGGATCAGCCTTTCCTCTGTGGACATATCTTTCCGAAACCTGTTCAAGCTCGGAAATAGCCTGTAAAAGCGCATCCCTGCAGTCTCCTGATGCATCGTTCTGTTTGTCAAGTATTTCGATCTTGCTGATATATGCCATACATAGCGAACGCTCCTGTTCGCTCAGCTCCTGTTTTACGCTCTCCTTCATCTTAGCAATCTGTTCATCAGTAAAATATCTCATTTTCTCACCTCTTTTATCAAAAATCATAAAGCGGCAGGATAAACACCTACCGCTTATATATATCAGATTATGCTTCCAGTTCCTTGCATTTAACTCTGTTCATTCTGCAGTAATGTCTTACATAAGAATTCTCTCTTGAGCAGCGAACAACAAGTGTTCTGTTAGAACCGTTGAATGCATTTTCCTCGATGGTTGATACGCTGTCGGGAAGAATAAGGCTCTTGAGTCTGCTGCACTTACTGAATGCACCGTATTCGATAACCTCAAGATTCTGAGGAATATTTACGGTTGAAAGTGAATCGCAGCCTGTGAAAGCGCCTGCGCCGATAACTGTAACAGCTTCTGGAATATTTACTGTCGTAAGAGATTCGCACCAGCTGAATGCATTCTTTCTGATATCACGTACAGACTCGGGTACTACTACCTTTACAAGTCCACGGCATCCGCTGAATACATTCTCGGGAAGCTCATCCACGCCTTCAGGAATAACTATTTCCTTGAGTGACTCGCAGTTAAGGAAGGCGTGCTTGCCAAGACCCTGAACTGTAGCAGGTATGGTGAAGTCCTTAAGCTTTTCGCATCCGCTGAAGGTACTCTGTCTGATTCTCTTTATCTTTGACGGAATGATGAACTTCGGAAGGCTGATACATCCTGTGAATGCGCCTCTGCCGATATCAATAAGACCGTCACTAACATTTACTGTAATAAGCTTTGTGCAATTTTCAAATGCTCTTTCACCAATCTTAAGAAGAGTTGACGGAAGATCAATTGCTTCAATCACCTGGTTGCCTGAGAATGCACAGTCTTCGATTACCTGATAGCCTTCAGGTATGGAAACATGGCTTCCGCCCTGCTGTGCGGCATCATTGCTTGTGAATACCTTTGCATTTGCAGGAATATCAACAACAGTGCTTGATCCTGACTCTGCAGGTGCTGCTGCTGCCGGTGAATCCGGTATGGGAGCATTTGACGGAACTGCTGCAGGTGCTTCATCCGGTATGGGAGCATTTGACGGCACTACAGGCGCCTGCTCCTGTACGGGCGGCGGTGTCGGTACCTCAGGCTCAACAGGCGGTGCACTCTGCGGCTCCGGCTGAGGCTCCGGATGTACCTGCTCTGCAGGCTTCTGTTCCTCATGCGGCATCTGCTGTCCCCAGGGGTTCTGCTGAGGCATCTGCTGTCCCCAGGGGTTCTGCTGAGG
>ONDB01000100.1 GCA_900316485.1 uncultured Eubacteriales bacterium | reverse complement strand
CCGCGGGCAGCCAGACAGTCAGGCGCCAATCAGAGCGTAACGTAAGTGAAGCGATACCATCGCGTTACGGGTCCAGCGTCACGCTGGCGAATGTTGCAAATGAGAGGGAGATGTGGTATTATGTTATAAGTGTATTTTTATTAATCAGGAAAAATAACCATTGTTTAAGAATAATTAAAGATAGATACTGGAGTGAAAGAAATGGGCGATAATAGCGTTAAAACAGAGCTTGAACATCAGAAAGCGATAATGGAAGAGCTTAAGGATATTTTGTACCTAAGGGCAGGAAATAAACAGCCTGTTGCTTTTGTGCGGACATATGGCTGCCAGCAGAATGTAGCTGACAGCGAAAAAATCAAGGGTATGCTTGAAGAAATGGGCTGTGCTCTCACCGAGGATAAAAACGAAGCAGATATCATAATATTCAATACCTGCGCAGTAAGAGAACACGCAGAGGACAGGGTGTTCGGAAATGTGGGACAGCTTAAGGAGCTGAAAAAGAAAAAGCCCTCACTGCTTATCGGACTTTGCGGATGTATGATGGAACAGGAGCATATAGCAAAAAAAATCCAGAAAAGCTTCCCGTATGTGGGATTGGTATTTGGTACCCATGTGATACATAAATTTCCTGAGCTGATTTATAATGCTGTTACAGGAGGAAAAAGGCTTATTGAGAGAGGTTACGATGACGGTCAGGTTTATGAAAACCTTCCGCTCCATAGGGATGGCAGCTTCAAGGGCTGGCTTCCCATAATGTATGGATGCGATAATTTCTGTACTTACTGCATTGTTCCTCATGTCAGAGGAAGGGAGCGCAGCCGTCGAAGGAACAGCGTTATCTCAGAAGCACGGTCAATGGTATCTGCTGGCTATAAGGATATTACACTTCTTGGTCAGAATGTTAATTCCTACGGAAAGGGACTTGATGAGGGTGTTGATTTTGCAGACCTTCTTCAGCAGGTTGCTGATATAGACGGTGATTTCTGGGTGCGTTTTATGACCTCGCATCCGAAAGATGCATCAAAGAAGCTTATTGATACTATCGCAGCAAACGATAAAATATGTAATCATCTTCACTTACCTTTTCAGTGCGGCAGCAACAGAGTTCTGAAACATATGAACCGACGCTATACAAGGGAAAAATATCTTGAGATAGCAAACTATGCTAAAAGCATGATACCCGACCTTTCACTTACCAGTGATGTAATAGTCGGCTTTCCGGGCGAAACATATGAAGAGTTCTGCGAAACTCTTGAGCTAATTAAAGAGGTAAAATTCACTTCGCTTTTTACATTTATATATTCTCCCAGAGTAGGTACTCCTGCTGCAAAAATGCCTGATCCGGTTTCTCACGAGGAAAAAGCAAGATGGATGGGCGAGCTTCTGAAACTGCAGGAATCAATTGCAGCTGAGCGCTGTGCAGGAATGGTAGGAAAGACCTATAGAGTTCTGATCGAAGAACAGGCAAGAGAAGGAGTTCTCAATGCACGTACCCAGAATAATATAATTGTTGAGCTTCAGGGTCCGCAAGAACTTATAGGAAGTTTCTGTTATGCAGAAATTACCGAAGCTCGCAACTGGATACTGCGTGGAAAAATTACAGATTTATAAAGAAACAAGCATCTCCGTTAAAACAATTTGCGGGGATGCTGTTTTGTATTTTGATAGTCAGGCTTTAATTTATTTTTTTCATATCCAGGGATAATCATTTATCATTATAACGTTAGCACTGTATAAGCAAAAACATGTATTGTAACCTTGTTTTTGTGCAAAATTCCGTTTTTGCAAAACTAAAAATAAAGAATGTCGAAAAATGCCTTGATAATATTAGTGTTATGGAGTAAAATATATAAATGTGTAGGAATGGGTATATTATGCAAACTTCGGGATAATGCCCGAAAAAAAGTAAGAATAGGGAGAAGAGCATGGTTTTTTCATCATTGTTTTTTGTTTACTTTTTTCTCGCCATAACCCTGGCGGCATACTTTTTCTGTAAGACTATCAAATCAAAGAATATTGTTCTGGTAGTAGCATCCCTTGTGTTTTATGCATGGGGTGAGCCGATATGGGTAGGTCTGCTTGTTCTGAGTGCCTTTATCAACTGGAAGGGTGCTTTGCTTATAGAGAAGTACAAGAATACCAGAATGGCGACGCTGGTGGCAGGACTTGCGATATTTATAGATTTAGCATTTCTGATAATATTCAAATACAGTGGTTTTATAGTAGAAAATATCAATGGACTGTTTCATTCATCGATTCCGGTTCCGCAGATACAGATGCCTATAGGTATCAGCTTCTTTACCTTCCAGGCAATCTCATACATACTTGATGTTATGTGGGAAACGGTTCCCGCACAAAAGAAGTATCCTCGTTTTCTTCTTTATCTTTCACTATTCCCGCAGCTGATTGCAGGTCCTATTGTCCGCTACAGCGTTATCGAGAAGGAAATAACACACAGGAAATCAAGCCCTGTTGATATCAGCGAGGGTGCAATGAGGGCAATAATCGGCCTTTCAAAGAAAGTTATTATTGCCAATAATCTGTGGGTAATTGTAGAGCAGTTTTTTGGTTCGGATATTACAAACCTCTCATTCCTTGGTACATGGTACGGTGTAATCATATATTCACTGTATGTTTATTTCGATTTCAGCGGCTACAGCGATATTGCTATAGGTCTTGGAAGAATGTTCGGCTTCCACTTTAACGAAAATTTCAATTATCCCTTTGTATGCAAAACTATAAGTGAATTCTGGCAGAGATGGCATATCTCACTTAGTTCATTCTTCAGAGATTATCTTTTCTATGCTCCGATATTCGGCAGACCGAGGAAATATTTCAATCTGTTCCTTGTATGGTTCTGTACAGGAATGTGGCATGGAGCGTCATGGAACTTTATTTTCTGGGGACTGTATTTTGGTATTTTCATTTTCATCGAAACTCTTATAGGAAAGAAAAAGATGAAGAAATGGAACAAAATATGGACCCATGTATACAGTAAACTTATTATCGTAGTAGGTTTCGGTATATTCTATTTTACCGATTTGTCACAGTTGGGAAGGTTTTTCCTGAATATAACAGGAATAAGTATGATTTCCAACGGAAATGCTTTCGGAGATCTTATTACATGGAACTCACTTGTCAATAATCTGTTCCTCATTATTTTTGCTATAGCAGTATCTATGCCGATACTTCAGAAGGTTAAGTTTTTCTTCAATGAATGGGGCAATAATACTGTATATGCCTTCGGTAAAGTTGCAGGTACTCTGATCTGCTGTACACTGCTGATAATATGCAGTATTCTGATGGTGGATAATACTAATAACCCCTTCCTTTATTTCAGATTCTGAAATAATGCCGGCTATCAAAAAACCTTCGGATAATATAAAGTAGATAACCAAAGGAGATTACAGCCCTATGGAAAACAAAAGACGGCAGCCTCCACGAAAAAAAGGCTTCAATTACATGAAAAAGAAAAATGTTCAATATGGTTTTTCTGTTATATCACTTATGATAATGATACCCGTATTCTTTTTAACGGCATTATTTCTTATTTTCATTCCCAGATCAGAAAAATCAAATATAGAAAAAAGAAACCTTGCAAAGTTTCCTGCATTTACCTTCCAGGATTATTTTTCCGGAAAATTTACTTCTCAGATAACCGAGTTTTATGATGATACGGTACCGGATCGTGATAATTTCAAAAACATGGGTTATTCCTTCAAGGCTTTATTTGGATTCCATACAGATGACGGAGTAAAGATTGTAGGTAAGCCGGTATCTGTTGTCAATGATACTTCGGAAAAGACTGAAAACAGCGGTGCAGCTGATAATAACAAGCCTGATGCAAAGACCTCAGATAAAAAGGATAATAAAACCGATACATCCAAAACAGAAAAGCAGGAAAGCAAGGCTGAAGCTGGCAATAAGGTCAATACTGAAAAAGATGAATACAAGGAAGCTTCAAACGGACTTATTGTTGTTAAACATGACGGTCATTACAGAGGTCTTGAGCTTTTCGGTGGTGGATCAGGAAACGAGTATGTGGATGCCCTTAATAACTTCCACAACGACCTGGGCAGTGGTGTACAGATCTATTCAATGGTACCGTCAACCGCAAGTGAATATTACCTCCCGGATGATTATAAGCAGTATAACGTAAGTCAGAAGGATACAGTAGACAGCTTCTCTGCAAACCTCGATCCGTCAATAAAATATGTTGATGCAATTACCGCGCTGGGAAATCATTCCAACGAGGAAATATATCTCAGGACAGACCATCACTGGACTCCTCTTGGAGCATATTATGCAGCCCAGACCTTTGCACAGGCTGCCGGAGTAGATTTCAAGGATATCAGCACATATAAGAAAGTTGATATAGAAGGATTCAGCGGAACACTTGCAGCCTGGGCACAGGATGCTGATCTTACAGCTGATACAGAGACATTCAGCTATTATGTACCTTCAAACTATGATAAGTGTACGACATATTATTATACCACATCCCTTGAAGAGCAGGATCCGCTGACAGGTAATTTCTTCTGCGGAGTAGGTTCACCTGAATATAATGCTTATCTGACCTTTATGGGCGGTGATGAGCAGGTGGTGCACGTTAACACCAATGTAAAGAACGGCAGAAAGCTCATGATTGTTAAGGACAGCTATGGTAATGCTATTCCCGGATATCTGTTTGGTTCATTTGAAGATATTTACGTAGTGGATATGAGATATTTTGACAGCAATCTTGTAAATTATATCAAGAGCGAGGGCGTCACAGATCTTCTCTTTGCAATGGTAAGCTTCTCTGCAGTAGGCGGTAATGCTGATAACCTTAACGTTATCAGAACACAGTGAACCGCCCTAAGGACAGAATTAACAGCTGACGGATTATATCAGGAGGTGTCTTGATGAAGGAATTACAATATCCTTTTGACAGCGAATATATTATCAAGAAAAAGAAATCTATAAAAAGAACTTTGCTTGCAGACGGAAGCACCAGATTAAAAAAGAAAATCGCTGTATTCGGTGGATCCACTACAAATGCAATTGTAGATAACCTGGAGCTTTTTCTTCTTGACCAGGGCATAGAAGCTGAGTTTTATCAGTCAGAATATGCTCAGTACTGGCAGGATGCAATGTTCCCCAGTGAGGAGCTTCTGAGCTTTGCTCCGGATATCGTTTTTATCCATACAACTAACAGGAATATTACATCTTATCCAACAACTGCAGACAGCAGGGATGAGGTCGAAAAGCTTCTTGAAGTAGAGTATACTAAATTTGAGCAGATGTGGCAGAAGATAAGTGAGACATATCATTGTCCGATTATCCAGAATAACTTTGAGATGCCTTTCTACAGACTTATGGGAAATAAGGACTGCTCAGATTACAGAGGTCGTTCAAACTTTGTTACAAGACTTAACGCAAAGTTCTATGAATATGCTGACAGGACTGAGGGCTTTTATATCAACGATATAAACTTCATATCCGCATCCTATGGACTTAAACAATGGAGCGATCCTTCATACTGGAATATGTATAAGTACGCTATGTGCTTTGAAGCTATTCCTGAATTTGCATTTAACCTTTCACATATAATAAAGTCTGTTTTCGGTAAAAATAAAAAGACGCTTGCTCTTGATCTTGATAATACTCTATGGGGTGGAGTTGTGGGAGATGACGGTGTAGACGGAATACAGATAGGTCAGGAAACAGGAGTTTCCCAGTCATATTATGAATTCCAGAGTTATGTAAAATCTCTTAAATCCCTTGGTGTAATTCTTACAGTATGCTCAAAGAACGATCATGAAAATGCAATAGCAGGTCTTGAACACCCTGAGGGCGCACTAAAGCCTGATGATTTTATTATTATAAAGGCAAACTGGGAAAACAAGGACAGGAATATTGTAGAAACAGCAAATGAGCTGAATATTATGTCTGATGCAATTGTTTTTGCAGATGATAACCCTGCAGAACGTGAAATAGTCCGACAGCAGGTAAACGGCTGCGCAGTTCCTGAGATGGACGGCGTTGAAAACTATATCACAACTCTCGACCGCAATGGTTATTTTGAAGTTACGAATTTCAGCGCAGATGATCTGAAGCGTAACGAAATGTATAAGGCAAATGCCCAGAGAGCCGCTCAGCAGGCTTCCTTCGGAGATTATAACGAATATCTTAGAAGCCTTGAGATGACAGGAATAATTGATGATTTCATTCCTGTATATCTTCAGCGCATTACTCAGCTGACAAATAAGAGCAATCAGTTTAACGTTACAACAAAAAGATATACAGCTACCGAGATGGAAGAGGTATTTGAAAGCAATGAATATATCCGTCTGTACGGAAAGCTTATTGATAAATTCGGTGATAACGGAGTAGTATCTGTTGTTATAGGACATAAGAATGGCGATACACTTGATATGGATCTATGGATAATGAGCTGCCGCGTACTCAAGCGTGATATGGAATTTGCAATGCTTGACAGACTGATTGAACGTTGCCGTGAACAAGATATCAAGACAGTAAAGGGTTATTACTATCCCACTGCCAAGAATAAGATGGTAAAAGATCTGTATGCGCGTTTTGGTTTTGATAAGCTCAGCGAGGATGAGCAAGGCAATTCAGTATGGCAGCTTAGTGTTGATTCATATGAGCAGAAATGTCATGTCATTGATGTCAAGGATAATTCAAGCGTAACAGAATAATATTAATATATCAACAAGCGGTTATAACCGCATGAAAGGAGAAATACAAATGGACAGCAAGGTAATTTACAGCAGACTCAATAAGGTTTTCAGAGATGTATTTGATGACGACAGCATCACAGTTAACCCTAAAACAACAGCAGATGATATCGAGGATTGGGACAGCCTTGAGCATATCACACTTATTTCTGCAGTTGAGCGTGAATTCAAGATGAAATTCAAAATGGGCGAGATTTCCGGCATGAAGAATGTTGGCGAGATGGCATCAATTATTGCAGAGAGAGCAAAGAAATAATTTTTTATTGCAGTCATAAATGGGACTGTCGCATTTTAATTGCATTAACTACTAACTCCCCGACAAACATAATAAGAGCAAAAGTCGATGAATAACAATATTCATCGACTTTTTTACGTTATTATCAGATATTATGCGACATTACCATATTAATCTTTAATATAGCTCATACAATAAACCCCCTGTGAAAACACAGGGGGTTTAAGTGCGCTATAAAAACTGTGTACAGAAATCAGTTTGTGATAGTTCTTTCTGTTTCCTTATCGAAAATGTGAATCTTCTCAACGTCAAGAGCAATCTCAATCTCTTCACCTGCTTCAGCCATAGAAGACGGGTCAACTCGAGCTACGCAGGAAGTACCTTCAATTGAAAGGTAGATGTAGATTTCATTACCCATAAGCTCTGTGATTTCAACAGAAGCTTCGATAATGCTCTCTTCTGATCTCTCAAGGAACTCAGGCTCATCATGAAGATCCTCAGGACGGATACCAAGTACAACTTCTTTGCCTACAAAGTGAGAAAGAATGTTCTTCTTGTTCTTTGATTCAGGAAGAGGAATGTCATACTTACCGAAACGAATACCGTAATCATAGCCGTCACGGATGATTGTAGCGTCAATGAAGTTCATCTGAGGAGTACCCATGAATCCTGCAACGAACTGGTTACAGGGTCTCTCATAAAGATTCTGAGGAGTATCAACCTGCTGAATGAAACCGTCCTTCATAACAACGATACGGTCAGCCATTGTCATAGCCTCTGTCTGGTCATGT
>ONDB01000098.1 GCA_900316485.1 uncultured Eubacteriales bacterium | reverse complement strand
GGGATCGGGGAAATGAGCAGTTTTCATCAGGTCGATATTGACCTTTTCGTTATCCTCACCATCAAGCAGAACAAGGTATGAAAGAGCTCTGTCAAGCTGAGACTCGATATCCAGCGCATAGATCACCTTATCGGTCAGCGCAGTGGTTGCAAAGCTGTCGGTAATGGTATGTATCTCGCAATATCTGTTGATGGGATTTGTCGGGTCATCCTTCATAAATCCGACGGTTGCCTTGTATTCCTTATCAAGTTCCGACAGCTTCTGGGCGATAGTGGTATAGTTATTTGCTTTCAGCTTGGCGATTTTTGCGCCGAGCTGAGTTATGGTCTTGTCAAGCTCCTCATCGGTTAAAGCGGTATTGCTGCCCTTATTATACGCATCGATCAGCTTTTCTATTTTAGCAGAGTTCTTGGAAAGCGCCAGCTCGATCTCATCTGTAAGGCTTATCATAGAATAATAATGGGTGTTGAAACCTGCAAGATAGTTCTCGCAAGCCTGTTTCTGTAATCCTCTGAGAAGCTAGGTGTTTTTATCGGCTATCTCTCTTACCACGGTTACATTTTCATTGAGTTCAGATATCTGCCCCTGCAGCTCCTGAATAGCCTCAAGAATCTTCTCCTCGGTGGTAGGCGGAGTTTCAATGATACCTAATGCCTGGAAGATGCCCTTTACCGTATTGTAAGCGCCCATGACATCGTTGTAATATCCGACGCCTGCCTTGACAAAACTAAAAGTCTTGTACACGGGAGAGGTCTCTATCTCTGCCCAGATACCTGTCTTTGGCGGATGAACGATATCCTTGATTTTTTTCAGGTCTTCCTTTGTAAGAATACAACCGCCGGCAGCTGCGCGTCCCTCGGTTTCCTTGGAATATTCTCTTGTGTAGCTGAGAGCTTCTTCATTTTTCACACCTGCAGAGGTCATTACTGAACCTGCTGAAATGCTGATAGTTCCGTAGATTGCGGAAGAAGTTTTTTCCTCACCCTCGGTCTTGGGCAGCTTTGCATTTACTACAAGTTCATAGTCGCCGTTGTCAGCCGCTTTAAAAGATTCTATCTTTGCGCCCTCAAAGCCATCGCCGAGGGTGATATCAGCCTCGCAGAAGCCATCCTTGAACTTACCGCCGATAGCTATCAGTGAGATAGTAAGCTTTAAGGAATCGTCGTTATCTACCACAGCATCAAGGAACGGATAGAAAGCAGCCTTGTCGGGTTCTGTCACGGTTCTCTCAAATACAGGCAGGTTTGCAACTACCGGCGCTTCGGAATCGAAGAAACTGCCGTCAAATGTCATTGTACCTGCGTTATTGATGCTTACATTCTCTGAGGTGAATTTGGGTGTTCCGCTTACTGTCAGCGTAATGCTTGTCTTGTCATTTGAAAGCTTCGTGACCTTCATATCCTCGAAGGCTCCGCCCAGTTTGCAGTTCTCTGCTTTGAGGGTCGTATTTACCTCATTGCCGTCTACCTTATTATTTCCGTCATAGCAGCAGTAGTGCTGCTGTGTCTTATGATGAGCATAACGGTTAGTGCTGCCTCAGCTGAGGAGCGCAAGCCGGAAGTTTCCACTTTTGAAGAATTGAGCGGAAAAACAATAAGTATGCTGACAGGTGCACCATTTGAGGAGCTTATAAGCTCAAAGGTACCGGATGTCAAGGAGTTTACATATTATTCCACCTCGTCCGATATGGCTCTGGCACTTACAAGCGGCAAGACGGATGCATTTTTGCAGAATACAGCCGTTGGTGAACTGTTTGTCAACAGGAATTCTGAGCTGGCTCTCTTGCCCGAGCCTCTTAAGGAAGCTGAATTCGGCATTGCCTTCTCAAAGAAAAACAAGGATATCAGCAAATGGAAGGCGGCATATGATAAGGTATGTGCAGGTGTGATCAATGAGCTTTGGGATAAGTGGACAGGACTTGATGACAGCGTAAAGACGCTTCCCGAGCAGGACTGGGAGGGCAAAAACGGCACCATAAGGGTTGCTGCCTGTGACAGTCTTGAACCTATGTCATATCTGAACGGTGACGGTGAGCTTAAGGGAATGGAAATCGAGCTTATTCTGATGATGGCAAAGGAACTTGATTATAAGGTCAGCTTTAAGACCATGGAGTTTTCAGGCATACTTGCAGCAGTTGAGGGCGGAAAGGCTGATATGTGCTGCGGTTCTTTGATAATAACTCCCGAAAGAAGCGAGGTTGTTAATTTCATTCCTCACCATGAAACTGCTTTTATTCTGATTGTACGCAGTGCAGATACGGAAGAAGCAGCAGGCTTTTTAGAATCCCTTTCCGACAGCTTCCGCAGAACATTTATTGTGGAAAACAGATGGAAGCTGATGCTGACCGGTCTTTGCAATACATTGATAATAGCAATTTCCTCAGGTATAGCTGGTCTTGCACTGGGATTTGTTATTACTTCCCTGAAAAGAAAGAACAATAAGCTGATAGATGGGGTTATCGCTGTTTATAATGCCATTGTAGCAGGTCTTCCGGCAGTCGTTATTCTTATGCTGCTTTTCTATGTGGTATTCGGAAAAACAGATATTTCAGCTGTAATAGTGTCAATACTGGGTTTCACACTGATATTTGCGCCGAAAGCCTATGCTGTGATATGGAGTGCTGTAAACGCTGTTGACAAGGGACAGCTGGAAGCTGCTCTTGCGCTTGGCTATACTGAGAAAAGGGCTTACCGAAGAGTCATTCTCCCTCAGGCAAAGAAGATATATTTTCCGCTGCTTCGCAATCAGTTTGTGCTGCTGCTGAAGGAAACCTCCGTTGTGGGATTCATTTCCGCTATGGATCTTACCCATGCCGGCGATGTAATAAGAGGACGCACGCTTGAAGCCTTCTTCCCGCTTATGACAATAGCAATAGTTTACTTCCTTATGATCTGGCTTTTTACATTCCTTATCAATAAAGGAAATAAGCTGCTTGAAAACAGAAATGCAAGGGAGGCTGAAAAGAAATGAGCCTTTTGGAAATAAAAGATCTTTGCAAGGAATTTGAGGGTGTTACCCCTTTGAAAAGTATAAACCTGACAGTGGAGCAGGGGGAGGTCATCAGTATTATAGGACCCTCCGGAACGGGTAAATCCACCCTGCTGCGCTGCATTAACCGGCTCGAAACGCCCACCTCCGGTTCTGTCATTATTGACGGTGAGGACGTTTGCACTAAGGGAACCGACCTTACCGCAGTCCGGAAAAAGGTAGGTATGGTATTCCAGTCCTTTAACCTGTTCGGACATAAAAACATAATTGAGAATATCATTATGCCTCAGATGGATCTTTCAGGAAAAGACCGTAATCAGGCAAAGAAAGAAGCACTTTTGCAGCTTAGAAAAGTAGGACTTGAGGAAAAGGCATACAATATGCCGGATG
>ONDB01000207.1 GCA_900316485.1 uncultured Eubacteriales bacterium | reverse complement strand
GGTTGGTTTGCTTAGACTTACGCTGTTAGTCAGAACAGAGTATCAGTAATTGTCTCACGAACAATAAACCACACTTGACGTTTAGTAACAGAGGAAAGCGGTCAGCAGCCTCTCTTGATTAATAAATCTCTGTATTTCCGGCTTAGGGTTAACGAGCATCAACTGCCCGGCTTGTCTATCCAACCCACATATCCTTCGGCATACTGACTGTCTGTTATTGACGAATAGGTTGTCTGGTCTGGTCCGATATCCTGAAGAAAACCATTGTATGCACGATATATCTCTCCGGTATCATTGTTGTATACACGCTCATATTCACCTATCATATCAGAATATTTTTCTGTGCGTATGGTGTCTTCCTTGCTGCGCTGTTCAAAAGCTTCCAAAACCGGATCCGGATTATACACTTCTGATTCTGTATCCGGTGTGCTGTTCTTTTCCTGAAAATAATAATCCGTATACCTGAATGAATGTATGATAGCAGCCAGAATCGGAGCCCAGTCAACAAATTCCCCTTCAGGTGCATACTGAGTCAAAAGACAATTTGTTTCCCATAAGCCGTAATTTACTCCATTTACAAGAACCGGCTTTGATTCCATTATTACGCCTGAATACAGTCCCTCACCCTTTTTGCCGTTCGTTGTGAATTTTGCATAGAGCGAACGGTAATCCCTGATAGGATCATTCGGACGCAGTGACTGCAGCCTGTCATAATCCGCCGGAACACAGGAGCTTACTACGTCAAAGGACTCAGCACTGTTAGAAAACATGATCTTGAAAAGATCTTCAAGATTGCCGCTTTCCATATATGCAGTTCCGTTGCAATTAACCATGGCCTCATAGGTCATAGGCATAAACAGATGATCCCTGTTTGACAGACCTAAAATTTCATTAGTAGGATGCCTTGCTTCCCAATACAGCTCACTGGAATTGCCGCTCCAGTCAACCTGCCAGCCTTCGGGTATCGTAAGGGTGAAGTACGGGCTTGAATACTGCGTCCATTTGACAGAAGCCCATTCCGCCGGACGGATATTATAATTGGTTTCAGATGCAGCCGGTGTTGACGCTGAACTGGTCTGCACAGATGTCTGCGGTTCTGCAGCAGAGCTTTCCTGCTTATCGTCAGACGATATCTGAGATGAAGCCGGACTTTCCCCGGGCGAGTTGTCGCTTACAGTTCCTGTCTGGTCTGCTGATGACTGATCCGGTAAGTTTCCGGGCTGAAGGGAGGTACCAGCACAGCCTGTAAAACAGCCGAGTAAAATAATTGCGCTTAGCAAAAACAATGGTGTACGTTTCATAATAGTCACGTCCTTTCAGATTTTCCGACAATGTACACAGATTTGTGCTTTGGTGTGCATTTGCCTTTGTATTATATTATCTGTAATATAACACATTTCTGCAGAAAATACAAGAACATAATAAGCGCCGGCGAGCCGCCGGTGCCGCAACGCGATGACATCGCTTCACTTACGTTACGCTCTTAATGCGCCTGACTGTCTGGCTGCCCTCGGTGCTGCTGTAATCGCTTGGTTTACTTTAAATTTACGCTGCTGGTCAGAACAGGGAGACAGTAACGGTCTTACGAACAATAATCCACAGTTGATTTTCAGCACCAGAGAAAAGCGTTTAGCATCTACCCCACGAACACATACCACATCAGACGTTCAGAACCATAGAAAAGCGTTTAAAAGCCGCCCAGTGGATGGGTGAGTAAGGAAAAGGGATTTGAAACTGAACCCCGAGCGCCGAACCGGGAAAAACAGCGAAACAATTTGTAAAATCAGCGGTTTAACTTCAGGCGATTATATGCTATAATTGAAAATATCTGAATCAGCAGCAAATCTGCCGCCACATATACAGCTGTAAGACTTAAGCTTATTCAGAACATGATTATTGACTCCGCCGCTGTTCAGGAACAATTAAAAACCAACTTTTTTTCAGTTAAGGAAAGATCAGATGGAAGAATCAAAAATGAACCAACTAAAAATCATTTCCGGAAGTTTGCTCAAGACCATCGCACTGCTGACCATGCTTCTGGATCATACAACCGCTGTATTACTGAAACATTACCAGTTTTTTATTACACCGCTGTTTAACCTGTTGGGAACCGAGATAACACCATATTACCTCTTAAGAGGCATAGGCAGAATAGCCTTTCCGGTTTACTGCTTTCTGCTGACTGAAGGCTATACGCATACACGTTGCAAAGAAAAGTACGCAACCCGGCTTTTATGTTTTGCAGTTATTTCTGAAATACCCTGGAATCTTGAGCACAGCGGATCAGTCTTTTATTCAGGGCAGAATGTTTTTTTTACTCTGTTTCTGGGGCTTTGTGCCGTATATATTTATGACCAGTTCAAAAAAGACAGAACAAAACAGATTTTTTCTCTTATTGCTGTATTTTGCATAGCTCTGGTTCTCAAAGCGGATTACGGTGTTATGGGAGTAGGCTTTGTGCTGTTTCTTTATATTATGAGAGATAATAAGCTTCTGCAGAGTCTTATAGGCTGCTGTTTTTTCTCAACTCCGGCATTTGTTGCTCCTGCCTTTGTGCTCATCAATATGTACAACGGAAAACGCGGCTACATAAAGGGGCGTATTTTGCAGTATGCATTTTACATTATCTATCCTCTGCATATGATCATATTATATCTTCTTAAGCTTTATCTTATAGGATACTGACCTTTACTCTGCACCCGAAATAACTTGTTTTCTTCCTGTCAGAGTCATTATCGAATGGATTTTTATTACTCTGATATAGAATTATTTTTGCAGCAAAATGTACAAATTAAAGTTTTTTGTTTTGTGTAATCTAACAATAAGGCTATAGTGCCGAAAAAAAAATATTTTTTGATATATTTTATTTAAAAATGATATAGATTTTTTTAGAAAAATATGTTATTATTTATGGTGGTAATTAAGGAATCATTTGCAGACAACTCCAAGGTGTCTTGTCTGCATCTGACGATAATATGGTTAATTCAGATATCAAGTGATTAGTTTTACCTAATATAAAATGCCAAGGGAGTTTTTGATATGAATGAAAAAAGAATGATTTTTGTAACATCACCGCCTGCCTGCGGAAAGACAAAGCTTTCAAAAAAGCTTGCAAAGGCAATCAAGCACATAGTTTATCTTGACAAGGATACTCTTATTCCTCTTTCAAAGCAGATCTTTGCCGTTGCGGGTCAGCCCTACAACAGAAGCTCTGATTTCTTTGAAAAGGAGATCCGTGATTATGAATACAATGTAGTTATGGATCTTGCTTTTGAGGCTATCAAATACGAGGATCTTGTAATGGTCAATGCACCCTTTACAAGAGAGATACGTGACAACGAATATATTGCTTCCCTCAGAGAAAAGCTCAAGGACTATGATGCAAAGCTTACAGTAATATGGATCGTTACTGATCCCGAAGTATGTCATCAGAGAATGATAGACAGAGCTTCCGACAGAGATACATGGAAGCTTGAAAACTGGGATCAGTATCTCAGCACAGTTAATTTCACTATCCCCGAGAACCTTATTGATCCCGAGGATGAATACAGCCTGCTGCTCTATCATAATTCAACCGATGAGCTTGCTGCTGAATCCTTCGAGAAGCTTATGAGCTTCTTTGATCAGTACGAATGATCCGTTTCCGTCTGGGGCAGTATACTGTCCTATGGATGTGCAAATAATTTAAAAGCGGCTTTGGGGCGTTTTGCAAGCCGAAGCCGCTTTGCTTAATATTATACCTGTTTTCCGTTCAGACCGGTGTCTGCTGAAAACTTGAAAAATGGTGAAAGGAAAAGATATGATGCTTAGAGAAAACATTTACCGCACCAAATACTGCGGAGAGCTTAGAGAATCAGATATTGGAAGCGACGTGAGGGTTGCCGGCTGGGTAGAAAATATCCGTGACCACGGAGGCGTTATGTTCCTTGATATCCGTGACCACTACGGAGTAGTTCAGGTAGTAGTTCACGATGAAAAGCTGCTGGAAAATATCAATAAGGAATGCACTGTTACAGTCAGCGGCAAGGTTACAAAGCGTGATGAGGATACTATCAACCCTAAGATTGCAACAGGTACCGTGGAGATTCACTCAGAAAACATCACTGTTCTGGGAAAAGCTCCTCAGGCTCTTCCTTTTGAAGTGCAGACCTCAACCGAGGTCAAGGAGGATGTACGTCTTAAGTACCGTTTCCTCGATCTGCGTAACCGCAAGGTACACAACAATATTGTAATGCGTGCAGAGCTTATCTCTTTCCTCAGAAATAAAATGACAGAGATGGGCTTCCTTGAGATACAGACTCCTATCCTTTCATGTTCTTCTCCTGAGGGCGCAAGAGACTATCTTATCCCCAGCAGAAAGCATAAGGGTATGTTCTATGCTCTTCCCCAGGCTCCTCAGATATTCAAGCAGCTGCTTATGGTGTCCGGATTTGATAAGTATTTCCAGATAGCTCCCTGCTTCCGTGATGAGGACGCAAGAGCAGACCGTTCACCCGGTGAATTCTATCAGCTGGATTTTGAAATGGGCTTTGCAGAGCAGGAGGATGTCTTTGCAGTAGCTGAAGAGGTTCTTTACGAGACATTTAAAAAATTCTCCGACAAGGAGGTTTCAAAGCCGCCTTTCAGAAGAATCCCCTTTGCAGAGGCTATGCTTACCTACGGTACAGACAAGCCTGACCTTCGCAATCCCCTTCTTATCAAGGATATCAGCCCTATGTTTGAGGAAACAGATTTTGCTCCGTTCAGAAAAAAGACTGTACGCAGCATAAATGTTCCCGGAGCTTCGGCTCAGTCCAAGAAATGGTTCAAGAACATGGAAGAGTTTGCTCTCTCCATCGGCATGAAGGGTCTTGGCTATGTCAAGGTAAGAGATGATCTTACTTTTGACGGTCCTATAGACAAGTTCCTCAAGGAGGGCGACAGAGAAAAGCTTATTGAAATCAACGGTTCAAAAGCCGGCGACGTTATCTACTTTATTGCTGACAGCGCTGATGCTGCTCCTAAGCTTGCAGGTCAGATCAGAACAGAGGTAGCAAACCGTCTTGACCTCATTGACAAGAGCCGCTTCGAGCTTTGCTTTATTACTGATTTTCCCATGTTTGAGCGCGACGAAAACGGCGATGTTATCTTTACACACAACCCCTTCTCCATGCCCCAGGGCGGTATGCAGGCACTTCTTGAAAAGGATCCCACAGAGGTTCTTGCATATCAGTATGATATCGTCTGCGACGGCGTTGAGCTTAGCTCAGGCGCAGTAAGAAACCACGATCTTGATATAATGATAAAGGCCTTTGAGATCGCAGGTTATGACGAGGAAACTCTTAAAGCTAAATTCAAATCACTCTATACTGCATTCAAATACGGTGCTCCGCCTCACGCAGGCATGGCTCCCGGTCTCGACCGTATGCTCATGCTTCTTGCCGGAGAGGAAAACATTCGTGAGGTAATTGCATTCCCGATGAACAGCAATGCTCAGGATCTGCTGCTTGGCTCTCCCACAGAGGTAACAGAACAGCAGCTCCGTGAGGTACACATAAAGATCAGATAAACTGAACAGCTGCTTACTGTTTAAGCTTGTCAGATATCACTGCTGCAGAATGGAGGATGAAAAATGAGGATAAAATTCAAAAGAGCATTTACAGCTGCTGTTTCTGTTCTTCTGCTGGTTTCGGCTTTCTGCCTGCCCATTACAGCAAGAGCTGAAAACGAGTATGAGGACGAAGGAAAAATGAACCTTGACGTTGTATTTGTAGTTGACGCCAGCGGTTCAATGCTGTATTCCGACCCCGACGGTATTGCTTCGGACGCACTTAATCTTCTTGTGGATCTTTGCGATGAAACCTGCGGAATAGGCTATGACGTCTATACCGAAAAGATCATGGAGGCTGAAAGCATTACCAATGCAAGCGATACTAAAAAATTCAATTCTGTTACAAGTAAACTTAAAAAGATAAAATATGACCCTTCAGGCGACACTGATATTGCCCTGGGTCTTACCAAAGCTAAAAGTCTTTTTGATGAACAGAAGTCAACAGACGAAGGCAGAAAAAAAGCTATTGTTCTTCTCAGCGACGGCAATACAGATCTTCCCAACGGTCCCAGAACAGTTGAAGAATCCAAAAAGGAAATGGAAAAGACCCTTGGAGAGCTTTCAAAAGCAAAAATACCTGTATATGCAATAGGTCTTAACTGCAATGGTGCTCTTGATAAAAAGGAGCTTGAAAATATCACAAAAAAGACCAGCGGCAAATCCTATGAAACAAATTCCTCCGACCGTCTTTCAAGTATTGTTTCGGATATCTATGCTGATATTTATAATCTGGGCGGAACCGACCTGGAAATAAAGGACGGAAATGTTGATATCAATATCAAAGACAGCAGCGTTTTCTATGTTAATGTAATTATAAGATCAAGACTTAACGTTGATGAGCTTAATCCCAGACTTACCAATCCCTACGGTAAGGAAATAGATCTGAAAACAGACGAAAGCTTCAAGCTTACATCCACGTCAGCCTATACCATGATAAAGTTTATCAATCCCGACCCGGGTATATGGAAGCTTCATCTTGATAAGGCTACAAATGAGAACTGCAGCGTCCGTCAGCTTGATTTCTATTCTGTTTATGTAAAGCAGACAGTCAGAGAAAAGGCAGGCTTCGGAGAAACAGTAAGCATAAAGTCTTCTCTTAATGATAATAATGGCGTTGTAAACGATCAGACTCTTCTGAAAACAATTAAAATGACAGCTGAAATCAAAGGCAAAACGGATACTCAGACACTGGAGCTTAAGCTTAATTCTGACGGATTATTTACATCAAGCTTTGTACCTGAAACCGAGGGTGTGTACACCATAAAGACCACCGCTGTTTCGAAAAAATTCAAAAAGGAAAGTGCTGAATCCACCCTTTCTGTCATTGTTGGTTATACAGAGACCAGTGAGGAAAGCGATGACGAGCTGGATATCCAGCAGGCAGATCAGCTTTTTGGTCTAATTATCAGAATCGTAGCTATAGCAATAGGTGCAGTAATAATAATATTTGCAGTCATCTTCCTTATTGCTGCTCTCAGATCAGCAAAGGAAAAACAGGCAGTTCATAACATGCAGAACACTGCGCCTCCCCCGCCCCCTCCGCCGCCTCCGGCTCCAAGACCTCAGCCAAGACCTCAGCCTATTGAAACGGTCAGAAAATCTCCTGAGGCTACTGATCCGGATTATGTGGATATTCCCCTTCTGGAGCATGATTCTCTTGAAAACCTTATTAAAAAGGGTACCGATGACGCTTTCTCTACAAAGTGCGCCGACGAATACCAGACAGATGCATCACTTGAAGCTCTTATCAAGAAGGGTGCGGACGATCCCTTCCAGGCTAAGACAGAGGATTATAAGGTTGACGATTCACTTGCAGCCCTTATCAAGACCGGCGGTGACGGACTTGAAGGTGTAGGCAAGGAAGAGGAAACATATGACGATGATGATGACGACTACGATGACGACTACGACGACGATTACGAATAACTGAAAGTATCACGGACTCTGCTGTCCTTCATATCAGGGCAGCAGAGTCTTAGAGATACTGTAATACTTTGGGGTATATGCCCGGGATGCGGACATATACCTGTGAGTATTATAGTAAGAAGCGATTTACGACATTCTGAAACATCAGAAATATATTTAATACCTTACTATGTTTTCTGATTTTACAATCAGCTGATAAATAATAAACCAAGGAGGAAGGAATATGGTTACCAAGGAAGAAATAATGAAAATAGCAATTCTTTCAAAGCTTTCTGTCGGTGATGATGAGATAGATAAGCTGACCCAGGATATGAGCGAAATCATATCTTTTGCAGATACTATCAATAATGCTGCGGATATTGAAAGCGATTTTGATAATATCAATAATCTTTCAAATGCTTTTCGCGAGGATGAGGTACTTCCCTCTCTCGACAGGGAACAGATCCTTAAAAATGCCAAGGACAGCGATGAAGGCTGCTTTATGGTAAAGAATATTATGAAATAAGGCGGTGACGCATATGGTTGAAAGCAAAATTTCAAAGCTCCACCAGGGACTTGTAAACAAGGACTTCTCCTGCCGTGAGCTTACTGAACAATATATCGAAGCTATAAACAAGGATAATGAGGCTCTTAATGCCTATGTTACGGTAACACCTGATACAGCACTGGAAACTGCTGATATCGTAGATAAAAAAATTGCAGCCGGAGAGGATATTTCTCTTCTTGAAGGTATTCCTATGACGCTGAAGGATAATATTTCCACAAACGGCATACGTACTACCTGCTGTTCAAAAATCCTGGAGGACTACACTCCCATATACGATGCAACAGTATGGGATATACTTAAAAAACAGAATTCCGTTCTTCTCGGAAAAACCAATATGGATGAATTCGCAATGGGTTCTTCGTGCGAGAATTCATATTTCGGCGGAGCTAAAAACCCCCATGATCTTGGTCATGTTGCCGGAGGAAGCTCAGGCGGCGTAGCAAGTGCAGTAGGCGGAAATATCGCTGTTTACGGTCTTGGTTCAGATACCGGCGGATCTATAAGACAGCCTGCAAGCTTCTGCGGTATCGTAGGTATGAAGCCGACTTACGGCGCTGTTTCCAGATTCGGTCTTATTGCATATGCTTCAAGCCTTGATCAGATCGGACCTATTACAACAAGCGTTGAAGATACCGCTATTGTTTTTGATGCTATCTCACAGTATGACAAGATGGATTCAACGTCACAGGGCAGAAAAGGCGCTCCGGTATGTGACAGCCTCAGGAATGATATCAAAGGCATGAAGATCGGTATTGCAAAAGAATATTTCGACGGCGTCCGTGAGGATGTGAGAAAGAGTGTTGAGGAGGCTGTAGAGGTATACAGATCACTTGGTGCTCAGATTGTCGAATTTGATCTTCCTTCTCTCAAATATGCACTTCCTGTTTATTACATCATAGCCTGTGCAGAGGCTTCTTCAAACCTGGGAAGATATGACGGTATCCGCTACGGCTACAAAGCTGATAATTACAGAGATGTCAATGACATGGTAAAGAAAACCAGAAGCACTGGCTTCGGTGAAGAGGTAAAAAGAAGAATTCTTCTCGGTACCTATGTGCTCAGCTCTGGTTATTATGACGCTTATTATAAGAAAGCACAGAACCTCAGAGGCAAAATAGTATCTGATTTCAGAAATGTATTCAATAGCTGTGACGTTATCCTTGCTCCCACAGTTCCTATGACTGCTTTTGAAAACGGTCATGCTGTCAGCGATCCCGTTGAAACATATCAGACAGATATATGCACAGTTCCGGTAAATATATGCGGACTTCCGGGCGTATCTGTTCCCTGCGGCTTTGATGCAAAGGGTATGCCTATCGGTATGCAGCTTATCGGAAACAGCTTTGAGGAAGCTAAGATCCTCAATGCTGCATGGCAGTATGAAAATGCGGCAGGTAAATTCAAGGCTGCCGGTTTCGGAGTAAGACCCTGAGTCTTGCAGGATTTCTTCAGACGGAAAGGAAGATAATGTATGAAATACGAATTGGTCGCAGGCTTTGAAACTCATGTTGAGCTTGCTACAAATACAAAGATTTTCTGCTCCTGCACGACTGAGTTCGGCGGCGAGCCAAATACACATTGCTGTCCTATATGCATAGGACTTCCGGGAACACTTCCCAAGCTTAATAAAAGAGTAGTAGAATATGCCATCAGAGCTGGTCTGGCAACAAACTGCGAGATCGCTGAGATCTCCAAAATGGACAGAAAAAATTACTGCTATCCGGATCTGCCTAAGGCATACCAGATTTCACAGTATGACAAGCCCCTTTGCGAGCACGGCTATGTTCAGCTTTCAAACGGCAGAAAAATAAGGATTCTTCGCATTCATATCGAAGAGGATGCAGGCAAGCTTGTACACCGCAGAGGCGATACTCTTGTTGACTACAACCGCGGCGGCGTTCCGCTTATCGAGATAGTTACCGAGCCTGATTTCAGAAGCGTTGACGAAGCAAGGGAATATGTAGAAAAGCTTCAGCTTATCATGAGATATATCGGTGTATCGGACTGCAAAATGCAGGAAGGCTCCATGCGCTGTGATGTCAATATCTCAGTACGTCCCGAAGGCAGCGACAAGCTGGGCACAAGAACAGAGATAAAGAATATGAACTCCATAACCTTTATTGCAAAGGCAATGGAATATGAATACAACAGACAGGTTGATCTTATCGAAAGCGGAGAAAAGGTTATTCAGGAAACACTGCGCTATGATGATGTCAGCAATACAACCTCCAGCATGAGAGGCAAAGAGGATGCTAACGATTACCGCTATTTCCGTGATCCTGATCTTGTTACTATCAATGTACCCAGAGAGATGGTTGAGGATATCCGTCAGCAGCTTCCTGAGCTTCCCGAGGAAAAGAAAACACGTTATGTTGAAGAGCTTGGTCTTCCTGAAGCCGATGCAATTCTGCTGACAAAATACAGAAAGATCGCTGAGTATTTTGAAAAAGCTATTGAAGGTACAAAAACTCCGAAGACCGCAGCTAATTTCATTATTGGTCAGATCTTCCGCAGCGTAGAAACAGAAAGCGAAAAGGAAGAATTCAATGTAAACGTTACTGCTGAAAGTCTTAATGAGCTTATCATACTTCTTGATTCAGGCAAGATCAGAATGAACCTGGCGAAATCCACTCTTGACAAAATGCTTGAAACGGGCAAAAAGGCTCTGGAGCTTATTGACGAAAGCGATATGGGCGGACTTGATGAAAATGCACTTATGGATCTGTGCAGACAGGCAGTAGAAAGCAACCCCAAGGCAGTAAAGGACTTTCTTGCAGGCAAGCAGAAGGCTGTAAAGGCTATGGTTGGTTTTGTTATGAAAAACAGCCGCGGAAAAGCTGACGCAGCACTTGCTGAAGAGATAATCATTGGGATTATTAATGATTCCCAGTAATGAATTGATATTTTAAAAAGCTCTTTCAATTATTTCTTTTTAAGAATAATATCAATAACTTGCAGATCAGATTCTTTGTGTCTGCCATTACTGAACAGCACCGCTTACTTATTAACAATTAAAATGAAAAAGTCGATGAACCAGAAATTCATCGACTTTTTTTCGTTATTAATAATCTGACGCATATTTTTTATGCCACAGTTTATGTATGCACCTTTTCAATTCATAAAAAGCTCCTTGCGCTTTTTGAAATAGACCATATTGGCTATAAGCATAAAAACGGCAATTGCTATCTCTCTCAGCGAAGAACTGAAAACACCCGACATATCCTCTAAACCTTTGGTCATGATATAGCCAAGACCAACATAAATCAATGTAGAAGCCAGATTAAAAACGTAGACCAGATACACAAATAAGGGAGCATTTTTTTTGAATCTCAGCAGATTGACCTCTGCTAATACAGCGCATCCTGCACTGGCAAAAAGCAAAGTACCATAAACAATATCAGTGGTCTTCATTCCGGGATAATACATATATACTAACTCTGAAACCTCAGGGGTTCCATACTGCATCCCCATCATGGAATAAATACCATATCCGATATTTAACACTGCTCCGGCTATCAAGGCAAAAAAAACCAGAAATTTGTACCAGTTCATCTTGTAATTAATATACGGATAGGAACTCAGCCTGTCTTTAAGCTTCATTTTCTGTCCTGGTACAACAACCGTCTGACCAGGCTGTACATACTGCATTACCGGCCGGGGATAATACTGACCATTCATTTGCTGAGGATAACCAGGTCCTCCGGTCTGAACCGGCGGCTGAATATACTGACCCTGACCATATAGCTGCCCCATTCCTGACTGATTGTATTGCTGAGGTCCTGCAGGCGGATACTGCTGGCTATACTGCCCCGTTCCTGGCTGAGAATACTGCTGATAAGGATACTGACCACCGGTGGACTGAACATTCTGTCCGCTCCATGGCTCTTCTACAGTCATATCCTCAGGAAAAAGCTCATAGTCATCTGTAATTTTTTCTTCCTTGAACTTGCATCCGCAGGATTTACAATATATTGCAGTATCCTTGTTTTCCCAGCCGCATTTTCTACATTTCATCTTATTCTCCACCTGTCTGTTCAGGCAGTAAGCCCCTTTGCATATAATACAGCCTGCAAAGACCAGACACCTGCTGCCTGACCGGTTTTCCCTTTTCCTTGATAATTCCAGAGTTCATGCTCTGAATTACAGTTTTTCTTTTATTCATTTATTACTTCTTTATAAAGATTAATATATTCAGTAGCTGATTTAGTCCAGCTGTTATCTGATTTCATTGCACGTTCAACCAGAATCTTCCATCCGTCATGCTGCCAGTAACCTGCAATTGCACGTCTTATGCATCCCAGCATATCCATAGCATCATAATTTGCAAAGGTAAAGCCGTTGCCTTCACCTGTGCCGCTGTCCTGGATAGAATCACGCAGGCCGCCTACCTCTCTGACTATGGGAATAGTACCATAGCGCAGAGCGATCATCTGTGAAAGACCGCAGGGCTCTGCCTTTGAAGGCATCAGGAATATATCCGCACCTGCATAAATCTTTCTGGAAAGCTCCGGAATAAAGCCATGACAAGCACAAAGCCTGCCCGGGTACCTTTCATGCATTGACCGGAAAAAGCTTTCGTATTCCCAGTCGCCTGAGCCAAGTATTACAAACTGAACGTACTCTTCTCTCATAAGCTGATCCAGAGCTGCCTTTACAAGATCAAGACCCTTATGTGAAACAAGTCTGGTTACCATCGCAATAATCGGAACCTCAGCATTCTGTTCAAGTCCCAGTCTTTCCTGTAGACGCTGCTTATTCACAGCCTTACCCGAAAGATCCTCTGCTGAATAATGTTCATACAGCTGGATATCGGTAGCCGGATTATATGAGGTAGTATCAATACCGTTAAGTATACCTCTGAGCTTCCAGGATCGGGCGTTCAGTATCGGATCAAGTCCGTGAGAGAACCAGGGATCCCTTATTTCCCAGGCATAACTGGGGCTTACTGTTGTTACACGGTTAGCGGTTTCAATAGCGCCCTTCATATAGTTGATACATCCGTCATAATCAAGAATTGACCTGCCGTGAGGCGGTATGCCTACCACTTCCTCATACAGCTCAGTACCGTATTTTCCCTGATACTGAATATTATGTATTGTAAATATAGTTTTGATTCCGCTGTACCATTCATTCTGCTGATAGAAAAGATTATAATAGGTAGGAACAAGAGCAGTCTGCCAGTCATTGCAGTGAATTATATCCGGCTTGAAATCAATATATGGGAGCATCTCCAGAACTGCCCTTGAGAAAAAGGCAAAGCGCTCCGCATCGTCATAGTGACCGTAAAGACCCTGACGCTTGAAATAATACTGGTTATCAAGGAAATAATATATTACTCCGTTATACCTTGTTTCAAATATTCCGCAATACTGCCTTCTCCATGACACAGGCACCGAAAAGCTGGTTACGAATCTCAGATTATCCCTGAGTGCCTGAGGAATATCCTCATAAAGCGGCATAACAATGCGGCATCCGATAAGTCTCAGCCTCAATGCGTGTGGAAGCGATCCTGCAACATCCGCAAGTCCGCCAGAAGCGGCAAAGGGCTGAGCCTCGCTTGCAACATACAATACTTTCATTAATACACACCTCCGTATGGCAAAGTTACACCCCTGCCCTTTTTCCTGTAATCACAATTAACTCTGCTGCGGAAAGCGACCGCAGCAGAGTTACATATGATCTCACAGATTCCGCTGACAAATTGTCCCCGGAATTATTATACTATGCTTCCCTTGCTGATGTACACAGGATATGAAAGGAAGCCCATAAGTGTTCTTTCGTCCTTGACGGTAACATCCTTATCCACGATAACATAGCTGAGATTGCTGTCTGCGCCAATCTTTGTATCCTGCATGATAACGCAGTTGGATACCTTTGTTCCCTTGCCGATATGAACACCCTTGAAGAGGATGCAGTTCTCTACATCGCCCTCAATATTACAGCCGTTTGCAATAAGCGAATTCTTTACCTTTGAACCAAGACCATATTTTGTAGGCATATCGTCTCTTACCTTGGTATAGATGGGGTTGTCGCTGTTGAAAAGGTCTGCTCTGACATCTTCGTTCATAAGAGCCATATTTGCATTGAAATAATCGCTCATTGAAGTGATGACAGGTGAGAAGCCCTTCAGCTCATAGCCGTAAACGTTCAGGTTCTTATATTCACCCTGAATGATATCACGCTTGAAATTAAGCGTATTCTTGCTGATGCACTTATCAATAAGCTCCATAAGAAGCTCTCTCTTGATAAAGAGCATATTCATATAATAGCTGCATGAGCCTGTTACATTATTGTTGATAAGAACGTCAATGACCTTACCCTTATTGTCGAATGAAAGGACAGTAGGATCGTGAAGCTTCTCGGGGAGCTGATCTCTCTTATAAACAAGAGTAATATCTGCACCGTTTTCGAGATGCTTTCTGCAGACATCCTGATAGTCGATATTGCAGATTGTATCACAGTCAGATATAACAACATATTCCTGAGTAGAATTCTCAAGGAAGGGACGGATGCTGTTGAGAGTTGTTACTCTGTTTGAATAATCATTTGAATTTGTAAAGGGAGGAAGTATAAACAAACCGCCCTGTTTTCTTGAAAGATCCCATGCCTTGCCGTTGCCGACATGGTCCATAATTGACTGATAATTGCTCTTTGTGATAACTCCTACCTTATTGATACCCGAGTTTACCATATTGGAAAGCGGGAAGTCAATAAGACGATATTTTCCGCCGAAGGGAACCGCACCCATGATTCTTACCTCTGTAAGCTCGCTTACAAGATTTTCATGCAGGTTGGCGAAGATTATACCCATTATATTATTACCACGCATTATTCTTCAACCTCCTCTACATCTTTTGAAACCATAGCCTTAGGTGCGATCTTTGCGCCTGCGCCTATTTTAAGGTTATCGCCTATTACAGCGATACCCCACTGGTCCTTATCAACAATCGTTTCCGGACGAGCGCCTACAACAGCGTTCTTTCCGATAACGGTATTTTCAGAAACGATAGCATACTGTACTACTGCGCCCTCCTCAATAACAGATCCGGGCATGATAATAGAATCCTGAACTACTGCGCCGGGCTTTACCACTACGTTTGAGAAAAGCACGGAGAAGTCTACACTGCCGCTGATGGAGCAACCGTCTGCGATAAGAGAATTCTGTACCTCTGCGGTATCAGCTATGTACTGAGGCGGAACTACCGGGTTCCTTGAATAGATCTTCCATGATTCATCAGTAAGATCAAGCGGAACGTTAGGATCAAGAAGGTCCATATTTGACTCCCAGAGGCTGTCGATTGTTCCTACATCCTTCCAGTAGCCCTGGAACTGATATGCATACATTCTCAGTCCGTCATCAAGCATCTTCGGGAGGATATCCTTACCAAAGTCATGTGAAGAACCTTCTGTTTCTTCGTCCTCGATGAGGTACTTTCTGAGCTTGTCATAGCTGAATACATATATACCCATTGAAGCGTTTGTGCTCTTGGGCTTTTCGGGCTTCTCTTCAAATTCATATATAGATCCGTCCGGATTTGTATTCATAATACCAAAACGTGATGCTTCTGCAAGCGGAACATCAATAACTGCGATAGTACAGTCTGCGTTATTAGCCTTATGCTCTGCTATCATCTTTGAATAATCCATCTTATAAATGTGGTCACCTGAAAGGATAACAACATAATCAGGATTATATCTGTCTATATAATTAATATTCTGGTAGATTGCATTTGCTGTGCCTGAATACCAGTCTGCGCCCTTTACCTGCTGGTAAGGTGAAAGAACGCTTACACCGCTGTTATTGCCGTCCAGATCCCAGGGCTGGCCGCTTCCGATATACTCGTTAAGAACGAGAGGCTGATACTGTGTAAGAACACCCACTGCATCTATACCGGAGTTAACACAGTTGGAAAGCGGAAAATCAATAATGCGGTACTTTCCGCCAAACGGAACGGCAGGTTTTGCTAATTTCTGAGTAAGAACACCCAGTCTGCTTCCCTGACCGCCGGCAAGCAGCATCGCAACTACTTCTTGTTTTGGATACATTTCGTACTCCCCCTTAATTTATCTTAATTATAGCTGATCGCAAAACAGGTATATATGTTATCCGTAAGCAGGCGCAGGTTCTCTTGCGGTTATCAGATTCTGCTAACGGATCATTGCTCATCTTCAGAGACTTTCTTTGTCTTCTTTGCTTTGGTTTCCTTCTTTTCCTGTGCAGCATCTTCAGTGTCTGCTGCCTTAGCGCGTGTCTTTTTAGCTGTTGTCTTTTTTGTGCCTTCTGTAAGAGCCTTCGGCTTTTTGCGTACGCACTTGAGATAGAGAACAGACATAGGAGGAAGTGTCAGCATAATAGACTGTTCAAAGCCGTGCATAGGAACTTCTTCTGAAACGATAGCGCTGCCGTTTGTAATTCCGGAGCCGCCGAATTCCTGTGCATCCGTATTGAATACTTCAGAATATGTACCGTCAAAGGGAACGCCTATACTGTAGTTTTCTCTGAGCATCGGCTGGAAGTTGCAGACAACAATTATTTCATTGCCCTTCTTGTCAATTCTTCTGAAGCTTATTACACTCTGGGTATAGTCGTCATTGGAGATCCAGTTGAAGCCCTCCCATGAATAATCAACCTCCCAGAAGGGTGAATTCTCAAGGTAGAAATTATTGACCTTCTTAAAGAAGTTCTTCAGCTCGTTATGTGCAGGATAATCAAGCAGCAGCCAATCGAGCTCTGTTGCATAATCCCACTCCTTGAACTGACCGAACTCTGTACCCATGAAGGTAAGCTTCTTGCCGGGGTGAGCCATCATATAGGCAACGAAGGTTCTGTCACCGGCGAATTTCTGCTCATAGGAGCCGGGCATTTTATTGATAAGAGAAGCCTTTCCGTAAACAACCTCATCATGTGAGATAGGAAGGATAAAGTTCTCAGAGAATGCATAGAAGAATGAGAATGTAAGGTTATCGTGATTGAACGGACGATAAAGGGGATCAAGTGATATGTAATGAAGCATATCATTCATCCAGCCCATGTTCCATTTGTAGTTGAAGCCAAGGCCGCCTGAATATGTAGGTCTGGAAACCATAGGCCATGAGGTGGATTCTTCTGCAATCATCAGAACATCCGGATAGTATCTGAACGCAGCCTCATTAAGCTTCTGGAGGAACGCAACCGCCTCAAGATTTTCCTTGCCGCCGAACTTATTGGGCACCCATTCACCGTCACGTCTGCTGTAATCAAGATAAAGCATTGAAGCAACGGCGTCAACACGGATACCGTCAATATGATAGCGGTCCATCCAGAATATTGCGCTGGAAATAAGGAAGCTTACTACTTCGTTCCTGCCGTAGTCAAATACCAGTGTGCCCCAGTCCTTATGCTCGCCTTTTCTGGGATCTGCATATTCATAGCAGGGTGTACCGTCAAAGCGTGCAAGTCCGAAAGCATCTCTGGGGAAATGAGCGGGAACCCAATCCATAATTACATAGATGCCTGCCTGGTGGCATTTATCAACGAATTCCATAAAATCAAAGGGACTTCCGTAACGTGAAGTAACAGCATAGTAGCCTGTTACCTGGTAGCCCCATGAAGCATCAAAGGGATACTCTGTAAGGGGCATAAGCTCAATATGAGTATAGCCCATTTCCTTTACATAAGGAATAAGCTCATCAGCCAGCTTACCGTATGAAAAATGATTGCCGTCCTTATATTTTCTCCAGGAGCCTGCATGAACCTCATAGATATTCATCGGACTGCTGTAAGACTCATGCTTATGCTTTATTTCCGGCCACTTCTGGTCATGCCATTCGTACCCGTCAAGCTCAACGTAAACCGATGCATTATTCGGTCTGGTTTCATAATGATAAGCATAGGGATCCGACTTCATCACGCAAACATCGTCATATGTTTCAATGCTGTATTTATATATCGAATAAGGCTCGACTATATCAGCAATAAAGCATTCCCAGATACCTTCGTCTGTGGTATGTATCATTCTGTGGGCAGTACGGTCCCAGTTATTGAAATTACCAACAACAGATACCGACTTAGCATTAGGCGCCCACACACGGAACATTACGCCGTCCTTACCGAGCATATTTGCCTTATGTGCTCCCATATAATTATATGCATGATAATGTTCTCCACTATGGAACAGGTCCATATCAGAACGTCCGTTATTATCATTATTGCCAAGCTGCATACAAAAACAACTCCTTTTTACCAAATACTGTTTATTAATTACTATAATACATTAATTTTAGATAAATTTCAAGTGCTTTTAATATTCTTTTTATATAAAATCATTAATTATCTATAAATTTAAAGAATCATTCTTTTTACGCCATAAAAATAAACTAAAACCATGGGTTAATAATTGTTAATAATTACCATTGTTTAACAATCTCACTTCCTTCTTTCTTCAGCAAAGTATATATATTATCTTCCGAAGTACCCTTTTATGATACCACTATACAACTGTCGAAAAAAAACAACACCTGTCACTGTGCAGGTTATGCAGATGCAAAACTGTGTATTCAGACAGCAAAAAAGCCGGTATCCGTAACAAAGCGGATACCGGCAAAATATTTTTCTTTTCATTACAGCCCGGGAAAAAGCCTCATACTCCGGCAGAAGCCAGATCATGCATTTGCAGCAAGCTCCTGTTTTTTCTGATAAAGCTTTTCTTCCTTTTGTATGTTGAGAAATTTCTTTTTCAGCTCGATTGAAAGATAAGGACGAAGCTTGTCAAGAGTTGTTTCATCGGGGCTGAAAATAAGAATTGCAGGCTTATGTCTGATCTTATCATGGATAATAACATAATATGTTCCAGGATCGGTGTCATCATTTTCTGCTCTGAGGATAAGATTATACTTTGAGATATCAACCGTTCTCTGACCTGTTTCCCTGTCGTTATACTTACCGATATCATCAACAGCCTTTACATCGAAAGCGCAGACCTTCTTACGCTTAAGCCGGCGTTTGATTCGTTCTACACGAATTTCACCGGTTACAAAGGTATATTCATATTCAACCTTTGAATTTGAGATGATATAGTAGACAAGGTATACACATCCGCCCACAAAAGCAAGTGCCGCAAAAGCAAGAAGCGGTATCATGCCTGCAAACATAACTGAAAACACAATGCAGAGTATCAGCACAACAAAGCCCAGCACCAGCATTATTTTTTTATTGGTGCTCATTTTTTTCACAACGATCTGTTCATAATAATTATCCATCCTTGATACATCCATCAATTTTTCCATTATTTATATCTCCTTCTGAACTGAGTAAAATTAACAGTAATTAACCTGAATCACCGATTATTCTTGTCTATCATACCACACCATTCCCAAAAAATCAATCCTCAACGCCGGTTTTATTATGTTCCTGTATTATGACTCGGCTTGCTGGTATTATGCAAATCCCTTTTCCTTAACTCACCCCTTCGTGGGGCGGCTTTTAAACGCTTTCCTCTGTTGTTGAACGTCAATTTTAGTTTGTGTTAGTGGGACAGGTGCTGAACGCTTTTCTCTGATGCGAAACGTAAACTGTGGTTTATTGTTCGTGAGAAAGTTGCTGACTCCCTGTTCTGACTAGCAGCGTAAATGAAAGTAAACCAAGCAATTACAGCAGCACCGCGGGCAGCCAGACAGTCAGGCGCATTAAGAGC
>ONDB01000097.1 GCA_900316485.1 uncultured Eubacteriales bacterium | reverse complement strand
GGGACAGATGGCAATATCCCACGTCAGGTATTCAACAGCAGGCGGCAGTGTGCGTGAAAACTCACAGCCGCTTGTTATGCGTTATGTTAAGGGTACGCTTGCTATCGCACATAACGGAAATCTGACGAATGCATATGAGATAAGACGTGAGCTTGAACGCAGAGGTGCTATCTTCCAGACGACAATAGATTCAGAAGTTATTGCTTATCTTATCGCAAGGGAAAGAATCAATGCAGGCTCAGTTGAGGCTGCTGTAGAAAAGACAATGGCCCAGATTGAGGGTGCATATTCGCTTCTCGTAATGAGTCCGCAGAAGCTTATCGCAGCAAGAGATCCTTACGGCTTCCGTCCGCTTTGTATGGGCAAACTGGGAGAAAGTGTGGTCTTTGCTTCTGAAACCTGTGCTCTTGCAGCCTGCGGAGCTGAATTCGTCAGGGATGTTGAGCCGGGTGAGATCATCGTGGTGGATGAAGATGGAGTGCGCTCCATAAGGACTCTGTGCTCTGATAAAAAGCAGAAGTCACTTTGTGTATTTGAATATATCTATTTTGCAAGAACTGATTCCGAAATAGACGGTATAAGCGTATACCGTTCACGCAAGGAAGCAGGACGCATACTTGCAAGAGAATTTCCTGTGGACGCGGATATAGTTATCGGTGTTCCTGAATCAGGTATCGACGCTGCAATCGGCTACAGTGAGCAGTCCGGCATACCTTACGAAAAGGGAATTGTTAAAAACGGCTACATCGGCAGAACCTTTATAAAGCCTACTCAGAAGGAAAGGGCAAAAAGCGTAAAGCTTAAGCTTAATCCGCTGCGTTCTGTTCTTGAAGGAAAAAGGGTAGTTGTTATTGATGACTCTATTGTCAGAGGTACTACCTGCGACAGAATAGTAAAGATGCTGAGAAATGCCGGAGCTTCCGAGGTTCATCTCAGAATAAGCTCACCGCCGTTTATATGGCCCTGCTTCTACGGCACAGATATACCCAGCCGTGATGAGCTTATCGCTGTAAAGCATACTATCCCTGAGATATGCAAGCTTACCGGAGCGGATTCACTTGGCTTTCTTCCTGCTGACAAGCTGGGAGAAATGCTGGGCGGAGAAGAATTCGGCTTCTGCGCTGCCTGCTTCTCCGGAAAATATCCCACAAAGATTCCGGATAAGATGCTGGACGGAAAAGAAAGAGGCGGCGTGGATTTTGACAAAAAGCTGCCGGAAAAGCAGTCCTGCATACCCACAGAAAAATAATCGCCCGGAAAGCTTCCCTGCAGCGGGCTTAAGTCAAGAAAGGACGATCATAAATGAGAGATACATATGAATCTCCGCTTTCATCAAGATATGCGGATAAGGAAATGAAATATATCTTTTCTCCTGATATGAAATTCAAGACCTGGAGAAGGCTCTGGATAGCTCTTGCAGAGGCTGAGCACGAGCTGGGTCTTAATGTTACACAGGAGCAGATTGACGAGCTTAAATCCCATGCTGACGATATCAATTATGAGGTCGCAGAGGAAAGGGAAAAGATCGTAAGACATGATGTAATGAGCCATGTTTATGCCTACGGACAGCAGTGCCCAAAGGCAGCAGGCATCATTCACCTGGGAGCAACCTCCTGCTATGTCGGCGACAATACAGATGTCATTATTATGACAGAAGCACTTAAAATAGTTGAAAAGAAGCTTGTAAGCGCTATTCGTCAGCTTTCTGCATTTGCAGATAAGTATAAGAATCTGCCTACACTTGCATTTACCCATTTCCAGCCTGCACAGCCTACAACCGTAGGTAAGAGAGCAACACTCTGGATTCAGGATCTTCTTATGGATCTTGAGGATGTTCGCTATGTGCTTGGCGGCATGAAGCTCCTCGGCTGCAAGGGTACAACAGGTACTCAGGCAAGCTTCCTGGAGCTTTTTGAAGGCGACCATGAAAAGTGCAAGAAAATTGATAAGCTTATAGCAGAAAAGATGGGCTTTGAGGACTGCTTTGCAGTATCCGGTCAGACCTATTCCAGAAAGCTTGACAGCCGTGTTGTGAATGTTCTTGCAGGCATAGCACAGAGCGCTACAAAGTTTTCAAATGATATCAGACTTCTTCAGCATCTTAAGGAGATCGAGGAGCCGTTTGAGAAAAATCAGATCGGCTCAAGCGCTATGGCGTATAAACGTAACCCCATGAGATCAGAGCGTATGGCATCTCTTTCAAGATATGTTATGGTTGATGTTCTCAATCCCTATATCACAGCGGCTACCCAGTGGTTTGAAAGAACTCTCGATGATTCAGCAAACAAGCGTCTGAGCGTTCCGGAAGCATTCCTTGCAGTGGATGCGATACTCAACCTTTACATAAATGTAAGCAACGGTCTTGTAGTATATGATAAGGTAATCACCTCACGTCTTATGAGTGAGCTTCCTTTCATGGCTACAGAGAATATCATGATGGACGCAGTGAAGAGAGGCGGAAACCGTCAGGAGCTTCACGAGAGAATAAGGGAACATTCAATGGCAGCGTCTGCAGTTGTAAAGCGTGACGGCGGCGAAAATGATCTTCTTGAAAGAATTGCAGGCGATCCTGCATTCGGCGTAACACTTGACGAGCTTAAATCACTTCTCAGACCTGAAAACTATGTGGGAAGAGCACCTCAGCAGACAGAGGACTTCCTGAATGAAACAGTAGCACAGGCTCTTGCCCCCTATGCAGAGATGGAAACAGAAGAAGCTGAAATAAATATCTGATTCCTGCAGCATAGATATTTAATTAACAATAAAAATGCAGCTTAATTTTGCTATGAAAAAAGGTGTGGTATAAAATGATCAATAATAATATGTTGAGCGAATCTGCCTGCAGAAAGGTAATCGCAAATCTTGGAATGTATTCTGTTATCGAATATGAAAGAGATATTTCCGTTTCTCCGCAGTCAGCAATGACAGCCTATTTCATGGGCAAAATGGGCTGCAGAAAAAGACAGGTTGTAGTAAATCTGAATAATCAGGGTACTATACTTCAGTCCGGCGCAATGCAGATTATCTGCGGCAATGTCAATATGAATACCAATGTAAAGGGTGCCGGAGATCTTTTCAAGAAAATGATAGGCGGCAAGGTTACCGGCGAATCCGGAATCAAGCCCAGATATTTCGGTACAGGTCAGGTCCTGCTTGAGCCGACATATAAATATATATTACTTGAGGACCTGGCAAAGTGGGGAGGCTCCATGACAATTGAGGACGGGCTTTTCCTTGCCTGCGATGATACGATAGATCTGAGAGTGACTGCAAGATCAAATTTCTCATCGGCAGCTCTGGGCGGAGAGGGAATTTTCAATTCCACCCTTTTCGGTTCAGGCGTTGCTGTTCTTGAAAGCCCTGTTCCAGCAGAAGAACTTCTGATATATGATCTTAATAACGATGTCCTGAAAATAGACGGTAATATGGCAATAGCCTGGTCACAGTCACTTCAGTTTACAGTAGAAAAATCCACAAAGTCCCTTGTAGGCTCAGCAGCCTCGGGTGAGGGCCTTGTTAATGTCTACAGAGGTACAGGACGTGTTCTTGTGGCTCCTGTAGCCTGATAGATAAATAAACTCCAAGCAAATAAAAGGGCAGATCCCTTATTCAGCCGGATGCGAAATCACGGCATGATCCCAAAACAGAAAGGCGGTTCATTAAAAAAATGGTAAAAGCAATAGTAGGCGCCAACTGGGGCGATGAAGGAAAAGGCAAGATAACCGATATGCTTGCTCAGAAATCTGATATGGTAATAAGATTTCAGGGCGGAAGCAATGCCGGTCATACCATCATCAATAATTACGGCAAGTTTGCACTTCATCAGCTTCCCTCAGGCGTATTCAATCAGAATATTACAAACATAATAGGCAACGGAGTTGCACTCAGCGTTGAGAATCTTGTCAAGGAAATACAGGAGCTTGTTGACAAGGGAGTTCCTGCTCCCAAGATCCTTGTATCTGACAGGGCACAGATCGTAATGCCCTATCATAAGCTTTTTGACTGCTACGAGGAGGAAAGGCTGGGAGGAAAAAGCTTCGGTTCTACAAAATCCGGCATAGCTCCTTTTTACTCAGATAAATTCTCCAAGATAGGCTTCCAGGTAAATGAACTTTTTGACGATGAGGATGGTCTTAAAGAGAAGCTTTCACGTATACTTGAAGTAAAGAATTCAGTTGTTAAAAACGTATATAATAAGGAACCAATAAACGAGCAGGAAATGTTTGCAAAGCTTATGGAGTATAAAAAGGCTCTTGAGCCCTATGTTGCAAATACCTTTGATATCGTTCACGATGCAGTTACCTCAGGAAAGAATATTCTTCTCGAGGGTCAGCTGGGTTCGCTCAAGGATACGGATTTCGGTATCTATCCTATGGTTACATCGTCAAATACAATCGCTGGCTACGGTGCTGTAGGAGCAGGCGGCGTACCGCCCTATGAGATAAAGGATATCATCACAGTTGTAAAGGCTTATTCAAGCTCAGTAGGCGCAGGCGAATTCGTAAGCGAGATTTTCGGAGATGAGGCTGAGGAGCTGAGAAAGAGAGGCGGCGACGGCGGCGAATATGGTGCAACAACAGGCAGACCCAGGAGAATGGGATGGCTTGATCTTGTTGCAACACGCTACGGCTGCAAGGTTCAGGGTGCAACACAGGTTGCATTTACTGTACTGGATGCTCTCGGCTACCTTGATGAAATCCCGGTTTGCGTTGCATATGAGCTTGACGGTGAGAGAATAGACTATTTCCCGTCAACAACAAAGCTTAAGAGATGTAAGCCTATACTTGAGGTTCTTCCGGGCTGGAAGACAGATATCAGAGGCATAAGAAATTATGAGGAGCTTCCTGAAAACTGCCGCAGATATATTGAGTTTGCAGAGAAGGCAGTTGGAGTTCCCTTCACAATGATTTCGAACGGTCCGAAGCGTGAAGATATTATTTACAGATAAGCCGGAGGAATTATTATGTGTGGCATAGTAGGTTATATCGGATATGAACAGGCAGGTCCCTTTCTTCTTGACGGACTTCAGACTCTGGAATACAGAGGCTATGACAGCGCCGGAGTATGCCTTAATGACGGCAGTCAGCTGATTGTAAAGAAGGCAAAGGGCAAGCTGAAGGTTCTGAAGGAAATGACAAATGACGGCGCTGACCTGAAGGGTACTGTCGGAATAGGTCATACAAGATGGGCGACGCACGGAGAACCGTCTGATGTAAATGCACATCCCCATCTCAGTGAATCAGGCAGATTTGCAGTAGTTCATAATGGTATTATTGAAAATTATCAGCTGCTTAAGGATTATCTTACATCAAAGGGTGTTGTATTCCGTTCAAAGACGGATACAGAGGTAATTGCGCAGCTTCTGGAATATTATTATAAAGGCGACCTTGTAGATGCAGTTATCAAGGCGCTTGAAAAGCTTGACGGCTCTTATGCACTTGGAGTTATCAGTCAGGAAAATCCCGATGAAATAATTGCCGTAAGAAAAGAAAGTCCCCTTATTATCGGACTGGGCGAAAACGAAAACTTCCTTGCATCCGATGTAACAGCTATCCTTGCAAGAACCAGAACTATTTACAGACTCGAAAATAATGAAATAGCCATTCTGGGCAGAGATAATGTCAGGATAATAAACACAGATAAGGATGAGATACAGAAGGAGAAGGAAACCGTTGACTGGGATGTAAATGCTGCCAAAAAGGGCGGTTATGAGCATTTTATGTTCAAGGAGATTATGGAGCAGCCCAAGGCTATCAGCGATACAATAGCTCCGAGAATCAAGAACGGCAGAGTTGTTCTTGACGAGGTGAATCTTACAGCTGAAGAACTGAAAAAGTTCACAAAGATCAATATTCTTGCCTGCGGAAGTGCCTATCATGTAGGCGTTGTAGCAAAATATATCTTTGAAAAAATGCTGAGGATACCTGTTGAAGTTGACCTTGCTTCCGAATTCCGTTATCGTGATCCTATCATCAATGATAAGACCCTGACGGTAGTTATCAGCCAGTCGGGAGAAACTGCTGATACAAAGGAGGCTATGAAGGAGGCCCAGAGAAGAGGCTCTCATGTAATTTCAATTGTAAATGTTGTGGGCAGTGCAATAGCAGTGGAATCTGATGATGTTATCTATACATGGGCAGGTCCGGAGATAGCTGTTGCAACAACAAAGGCATACAGCACTCAGCTGGCTGTTATCTATCTTATGGCTCTATATTTCGGAGATATGCTGGGAACAATTGTACCGGATGAGTACAAGGCTCTTGTAAATGAGCTTGAGCAGCTTCCCTCAAAGATAGAAACGGTGCTTGAAAATAAGGAAAGAATACAGTATCTTGCTTCAAAGCTTTTCAACAGCAAGGACGTATTCTTTATCGGAAGAAATATAGATTATGCTCTCTCACTTGAAGGCTCCTTGAAGCTCAAGGAGATATCATATATACACAGCGAGGCATATGCTGCAGGCGAGCTAAAACACGGAACCATTTCTCTTATTGAGGAGGGTACACCTGTTATAGCTCTTGCTACCCACGAGGAACTGATCGGAAAGATCGTAAGCAATATCGAAGAGGTAAAGACAAGAGGAGCACAGGTAATGTGTATTGCCTGCGATACACATAAGGAACTCGAAGGCGTGGGAGAGACGGTATTTATACCGAAGGTATGCGATATGCTGCTGCCTTCACTGGCAGTAATACCCCTTCAGCTGTTTGCTTATTATGTTGCATCCCTCAAGGGCTGTGACATCGACCAGCCAAGAAACCTTGCGAAGTCCGTAACAGTGGAATAAACCTTTGGACAAAGAAAAACGGAGGAAATATATGGAAATAAAGAATGAATCCATACTCGTAATGGATTTCGGAGGACAGTATACACAGCTCATCGCAAGAAGAGTAAGAGAATGTAATGTGTACTGTGAGATAAGATCCTATAAAACAACAGCAGAAGAAATAAAGGCAAAGGGCTATAAGGGTGTTATCTTTACCGGAGGACCCAACAGCGCATATGATGATAATGGTCCCAAATGCGACCCGAAGCTTTTTGAACTGGGAATTCCGGTTCTCGGTATCTGCTACGGCGCACAGCTTATGGCAGCAACTCTGGGCGGAAAGGTAATTCCTGTGGAGGATAACAGAGAATACGGAAAAACCGAGATAGAGGTTAATCCTTCATCTCTTATGTTCCATAGCGCAAGCCCGAAAAACATCTGCTGGATGAGCCATACCGACAGAATAGATGAGGTTCCCCACGGCTTTAAGATCACAGCTATTTCAAAGGATTGTCCTGTTGCAGCAATGGAGGATATAAAGAGGAATTTCTTCGGAGTACAGTTCCACCCTGAGGTACAGCATACTGTAGAGGGACAGCTTTATCTCAAGAACTTCCTTTATAATGCCTGCGGCTGCACTGCAGACTGGAGAATGGATTCCTTTGTCAGCGATACTATTGCTTTCCTTAAGGAGAAGATTGGTGATAAAAAGGTGCTTTGTGCACTTTCAGGCGGTGTAGATTCATCTGTTGCAGCACTTCTTGTTCATAAGGCAGTAGGCAAGCAGCTTACATGTATTTTTGTAGATCATGGACTTCTCCGTAAGGATGAGGGCAACCAGGTTGAGAAGGTCTTTAAAGAGCAGTTTGATATGAATCTTATCCGGGTAAATGCGCAGGAGCGTTTTCTTACAAAGCTTGCCGGAGTAAGTGAACCCGAGCGTAAGCGTAAGATTATCGGCGAAGAATTCATCAGAGTATTTGAGGAAGAATCCGCAAAGCTTGGCAAGATGGAATATCTTTGCCAGGGCACTATATATCCCGATGTGGTAGAAAGCGGAGTCGGTGAATCTGCAGTAATAAAGAGTCACCATAATGTAGGCGGACTCCCGGAGGATATTGGTTTTGAAGGAATAATCGAGCCCCTGAGAGATCTGTTCAAGGATGAGGTAAGGAAAGCCGGACTTGAGCTTGGAATACCTGAGTTTCTTGTATTCCGTCAGCCCTTCCCGGGACCGGGACTTGCAATCAGGATCATGGGCGATATCACAGAGGAAAAGCTTGAGATACTGAAGGATGCAGACGCAATTATGCGTGAAGAGTTTGCAAATAACGGACTTGACAGAGAGGTAGGACAGTATTTTGCTGTACTTACGGGAATAAAGAGTGTAGGCGTAATGGGTGACGGCAGGACATATGATAATACTATAGCCCTGAGAGCCGTAACAACAAATGATTTCATGACAGCCGATTGGGCGAGGGTACCCTATGATGTGCTGGAGAAGATTTCGAACCGAATAATTAACGAGGTCAAGAATGTAAACAGGATAGTTTACGACATAACCAGCAAGCCCCCGGCTACGATTGAGTGGGAATAATTAAAAAATGACGGGAAGCCGCTT
>ONDB01000071.1 GCA_900316485.1 uncultured Eubacteriales bacterium | reverse complement strand
TTCCGGTTTGAATTCCTCAACAGGCTCGGGCTTTGCAGGCTCCGGCTCTGCCTCCTCTGTAAAATCGAACACAGGGGATTCCGGCTTTAACTCCTCCACCGGTTCCGGCTTTGGCGGTTCTGGTTTGGGTTCCTCATGCTTTTCTTCAGTATGCTTTACACTCGGTTCAGGCAGCTGAGAAGGCTTTTTGCTCGGAAGAACGAAATTGTCCTTTCTGCCCTTCTTTGTGCTGCTCTTATTCCACATATCTCCGTCATCACCTGACGAACCGTCTTCCCATACTCCTCCGGACTGGATAAGGAGCGGATCGCCCTTTCCGTTATCTCCGGATTCATGGATACTTTCGGGAATCTGGTACATATGTATGTTCGGCGTAATACCAAACATAGGCACATTCCAATTCAATGCATACACGTATGTCTCGACAACATAGCACGCCCATTTCTCAGCCATACAAGCTTCCTGTGTCAAAACCTTTATTGACTGTAGAATTGCGATACATTTGTCAATTTCAGGTTCTTCATGTGCAAGATAAAGTGCATTGCACACACCGTATTCATATGCATCCATGAAGACCTTGCGCTCCTGCTTAAGATCTGGTATGAACTCATCAAGAGCGGTTTTAAGCTGTAGTCCGTCAAATATTACATCTACTCCATAGGTTTTGATGATATACCTCAGCGCCTCCTTGGCATTCTGAAAGGTAAGCTTATCCTCTTTCTCCTGTTCAAGCTCGGCACCGCAGAACGGACAGCGAATAATTATTCCGGCACGAGTGTTGGTTTTCCACTCACTGCCGCAATTTTTACATTGCATTTTTCCTCACCGCCTTCTGTGGATTTTAAGATCAGAAATTAACATCATCTTCAAAATCCCTTCTAATAATATCAATGTTACATCTAATACTATACTAAATTTTAAATGAATTTTCAATAGTTATGACGAAAATTTTATATATTTTATTAATTTTTTTACCTTTTCGTCAGTCAAAACAATAAAAACAAAAACTCAAGTGAAAATTAATACAGTAAAATTGAATAAAATAAGATGTTCCGAAAAACGCTCCGAGCGATCAAAGCTGAAAATCAAAACACCATCAAAGGTATTGATAATGGATAATTCACCATATCAATCAAGTTATATTAATATTATACTAAATGTTTTTAAGTGAATCAACATTTTTTTGCAATTTTTATAAAGCATTTTAAACAAAAATCAAAATTGTTTTTTACACGTCTATAAATTGAGAGGAATATTATAAACATCATATTAAATGTACATTGTGCTTCAATGTGTATACCGATACAAAAAAGCCGACGGAGTTCTGTATCCGTCGGCTTAATCGTAAATTCAGTTTTTTTCGGAATAAAATTTACTTTGTATCAGTCTGTTCTCAGTGCCTTTACAGGATCCTGCTTAGCCGCCTTGCTTGCGGGGATCAGACCTCCGATAAGCGTAAGCAGTACGCTGAGTCCTATAAGAATAAATGCACTTGCTACAGGAAGAACAGCATTCACGGTATCCGTTCCGAGCATCGAATGTACAACCGCATTTGCCGGAACAAGTACCAAAACAGTGACTCCTATTCCGATAATACCGGACAGGAAACCGATAATAAATGTTTCGGCGTTGAATACCTGGGAGATATTTTTCTTTGAAGCTCCGATAGCACGAAGTATTCCGATTTCCTTAGTTCTTTCAAGAACTGAAATATAGGTAATAATTCCTATCATTATAGATGAAACGATAAGGGATACTGCTACGAATGCGATAAGCACATAGGAAATGACATCTACAATCGTTGTTACCGACGACATGAGCAGTCCCACATAATCAGTATATGAGATCTTGTCTTTTTCTTCAGCGCCTTCATTATATTTCTCTATGCATTTGCTGATATTATCCTTATTTTCAAAGGTGTCAGCATACAGCTCTATAGTTGTAGGTGCATCTGCACTGATAACACCGAAATTAGTAAGGTTTTCCTCATAATTACCGGGAGAAATATAGCTGTCATACAGCATAAGAAGCAGTTTATTTCCTGCATTTTCAAGGAACTGATCAAATTTCTCAGAAAGCTGGGTTTCGTCCATTTGGGCAATATTTTCAGCTATCTTTTCTGCTGAAATGCCTAATCCTGCAGCCTGCTGCGCTCCTTTACCAAGAAGTTCAGTACCGCTCAGAAATGTTTTCAGCAATTTTGCTTTTTCCGAAACACCCATATTCATGAAATAGCTGTATACATCCTGAACCTTCTGATCATCATCCTTAGGCTCAAATCTCATGCCGTTTATCACATTTACTTTTTGATTTGCCATCTGAGCCTTTACTATTTCACTATTTTCTGCATAATCAATAAGATAATCCGTAAGAGCCTTGGTATATCCTATGGGTGATGCTATAAGCTCAGTATCAACATCGTTAACGGCTCTCATTACGCAAGTAACCTTAAGCTTTACACCCTTATCGGATACCAGCTTTGCGATCTGGTCAGAATCAGTTACTTTATCATACAGACCTTTTTCGTTCTTCACATAGCTGTCACACGAAGGAAGAATATAGATACTGCGCTTGCACATATCCTCATAGGATATTTTTTCTGTCTTTATATCCACCTTTTCACCGTCAGTTATCTTTTTCATCATTTCCTTATAATCCGTCATTCTGAGCAGACCCATTTCGTAAATGATTTTCAGAGGCATTTCATTATTTTTATCAAGGATAACTGCGATTTCGTCAAATTTCTGAGGATATTTTCCGTAAAGCATCTCATAATTGCCTGAAACAGCTGAATCTGATGAACCGTTGTCTGAGGCTGACATTATCTGAGTCATGTGATTGGGATTAACCTTGGATATCATTGCGGTAGAAAAGTTTGTCGAACCGCTTGTCTGACCTGTCAGATTGATGCCGAAGCTGTTTGCTACATCATCATTAAGGTTTGTACCGTCAAGATTCACAAGATTGTTGTCAGGATCAATTCCGAAGGCGTCAAACTTGGTCTGATATTTATAAACAATGCCGTTTTGACCGACATACTTGTGTATTTCACTTTTACTGTCGTCAAGATATTTCTTAAACTCTGTAAGATTATTTCTTGAAATACTGGAAGTGAAATCCTCAAATTTCTTGATACTGGATGCATCGGAATACACAGCATCCATTTCATGATCAACAGTTGAATTTGAACTGTTTCCGGTATTGCTTACAGACATGAGAGCAGCCATATCAAGACTCTGGGATTCTATCGTTATGGGGTATGATGACATCGCATCACGCTGAATATCTTTTATATAGATATTTACTCCGTTGGAAATAGACAGAATCAGCGCTATACCGATAATACCTATTGAACCTGCAAAGGAAGTAAGAATAGTTCTTCCCTTTTTTGTACGAAGGTTATTGAAGCTCAGCGAAAGGGCTGTAAGATAAGACATGGATGTTTTTCCCATCCGCTTATGCTCCGGTTCCTTTATTTCATCCTTTTCCAATTCATAAGGATTGCTGTCTGAAATGATCTTGCCGTCCCTGAGTTTTACGGTTCTGGTCGCATATTTCTCGGCAAGCTCAGGATTATGTGTTACCATAATTACAAGCCTATCCTTTGCGACATCTTTAAGCATATCCATTACCTGAAGGCTGGTTTCACTATCCAGTGCACCTGTAGGCTCATCTGCAAGCAGAATATCAGGATTATTCACCAGTGCTCTAGCAATTGCCACTCTCTGCATCTGACCGCCGGACAGCTGATTCGGCCTTTTATGTTTATGCTCCTTCAGTCCGACCTTGTCAAGAGCGTCAACTGCCATTTGTCTTCTTTCTGACTTTGATACGCCGGATATTGTAAGCGCAAGCTCTACATTTGCCAGAATGCTCTGATGCGGTATCAGATTATAGCTCTGGAAAACGAAACCGATTGTATGATTTCGGTATGAATCCCAATCCCTGTCCCTGTATTTCTTGGTGGATATACTGTTGATAATAAGATCACCGCTGTCATAGCGATCAAGTCCGCCTATAATATTCAGCAGTGTTGTCTTTCCCGAACCGCTGGGGCCGAGAATTGCAACAAATTCATTATCCCTGAAATTCAGACTGACATCATCAAGAGCCGTCTGTACAAGATCCCCTGTTACATATTCCTTTTTTATATTCTTTACCTGTAACATATATCCTCCCTTTCCTGTTTCCTATTATATCTTTCCATTTTATTCTACGCAGCAGTCATTACTTAATATTCCGCTGAATAACTGCCACATATGAAGTATATCACGTTGATATTCTTTTATCAATACTTTTTTCCGCCAGCGTGACGCTGGACCCCAACCGCGCCGGCGAGCCGCCGGTGCCGCAACGCGATGGTTTCGCTTCACTACGTTACGCTCTTAATGTGCCTGACTGTCTGGCCGCCCGCGGTGCTGCTGTAATTGCTTGGTTTACTTTCATTTACTCTGCTAATCAGAGCAGGAAGTCAGCAACTGTCTCACGAACAATAAACCACAGTTGACATTCACACCAGAGCAAAACGATTAACTCATTGACAAACAAAAAAGCCGATGAACTAAAAAATCCATCGACTTTTTATTATTATGAGGTATGATCCGTTAGTTAACCTCAAGTCATTATTAAGTATTCCAGATGTTATTCCTCTATGCTGGGGATCTTTGTCCCCTGATCTGTATCTGCTTCATAATCCACACCCTCGGCGCCGAAGCCGAATAATTTGTAGAAATCCTCATTGTATCCTTCAAGATCTGCATGAGTAGAAAGATTATCTGTAGCTATTTCTGTCCAGAGCTTATGCACTTCGCTCTGAATTTCCTCGCCCATTTCAAGATCATCCATTCTGATTCTACATTCGCTGTCGGTTACAGGAACATCAGCATAAAGCTTTTCATTGAACATTCTGCACATCTGCTCAATACAACCCTCATGCACTCCCTTTTCCTTCATTACCTTGTAAAGAATTGAAATATAAAGGGGAACGATGGGAATTGCTGCACTGGACTGGGTTACAAGTGCTTTATTCACTGAAATATACGCCTTTACTCTGCCCTGGGCTGTGATCTCCTTTGCAGTTGCGAAAAGATGATCCTTAGCCTTGCCGATAGAACCGTCAGCATACATGGGATGAGTAATATCCGGTCCTATGTATGAATAGGCAACGGTCACTGCGTCATCCTCAACGGCACCTGCTTCAACAAGAGCATCAATCCAGTCCTTCCAGTCCTCACCGCCCATAACCTTTACGGTAGCGGCTATTTCTTCTTCTGAAGCAGGCTCTACTGTAATATCACTTACAGTCTTATCTTTCAGATTAATAGTCTTATTTGTATATGAATCACCTACTGTTTTGAGAACAGATGTATATACTGTACCGTCAGCCGTTGTTCTTCTGGGAGCCGCAAGGCTGTATACTATGCAGTCCACCTTACCCAGATCCTTCTTGATAAGCTCTATGGTCTTATCCTTTATCTCCTTTGAATATGCATCTCCGTTTATTGTCTTGGCATAAAGTCCGTCCTCTGATGCGATCTGCTCAAAAGCCGCTGTATTGTACCAGCCTGAAGTAGCTGTTCTGGAGCCTGATGCAGCTCTGTCAAAAATAACTCCGACAGTTGCAGCGCCGTAAGAATAGGCAGCTGATATTCTGGATGCAAGGCCATAGCCCATTGATGCACCTATAACGAGAACCTTTTTGGGACCCTTTGCACTGTGTTTCTGAGCCTTTACATATTCTATCTGCGAACGCACCAGGGCTTTGCAGCCTTCCGGATGTGCAGTAGTGCAGATAAAGCCTCTTACCTTTGGTTTGATTATCATAATAATTACTTCCTTTCAATTGTATTTGCCGGCGTTCACGCCGTATGTATTAAATTTACTGATTACTTTTCCACATCAACATATTCGTTTTTTGTTTTATCAAGTGCAAATATTCTTCCGGAATCGTCCGCTGCCACATAAATCGGCGAGCTGAACTGTATTCCGCCGTTATAGCTTATCTTCGGAGTGAACTGGTAGCATTTTACGCTTTTTTTCGTCACAAGCTCATCATCAGCTTCAAAGGTGTAATCTATTATTTCCTCTGTAAGCCCAAGCCTTTCCTTATCCAGATCAAAAATTGAAAGCAATGCATCCACCGGTTTGATCTTTGCACCCTCGTACATCTGATCTGCTGTTTTATCTTCAGAGGCAGTACCGGGCTGCACACTCTGATATGAATTTGTAGAATCCAGTCTGTAAACAGCTTTTCCGTCATCAGAAACCAGCACGTCGGTTCCGACAAACATTACCGCAGAACCCTTTTCAGCATAGAAGCTGAAGGAATAGCAGTTATTTCCGTCATTGCTTACAATGCCATTGTAATGCTTTTTGAAATCCTGTATTCTTCCCGGCAGATACATACGATATGAGCTGCAGGAATCAAGCACCTTTTCTGCTTCTTCTCTTGATATGCCGTCCCCCTTCTGAACAAATTCAGGTTCAGAAACCTCTCTTTTTACTAAGCTTCCCTTATCAGGTGCTGACGGAGCCTGGCTGCCGTCAAAATTATAATTATACACCACATTGCCCTCTGAATCCTCATACACAGACGGTTCTGTCTTACTTGTATCGGGAGGAGCTATCTGCTCCGTCGAACAGGCACACAGCAGGCACATACAGCCTGCAAGCAATGCCACAACTATTTTTCTGTACATTTTATCCTCTTCCTTTCCCAAGCACTCTTATTTTATAATTGACAGTCAGTTCCAGACTGTCAAGTGCTTCAAGCCTTTCGCTTTGTTCCCTGTTTATTCTGTGAATGTGCGGTGTCATCGCAAGCAGAGCCTTAAGCTGGTTCTGAATCAGCGTAATCTCAAATCTGCGGTCATATTCGCACAGCAGCGAGAAGTTGTCCGAAAAATCCGACTGTTTTTTATTCTGAGGAAATACTTCATCGTAGATAATGCTTTTCAGCTCCTTCAGATGGTCAGAACCAGCGCTGACTTCTACAACAATACCGCCGTTTTTCAGCAGCCTTGCATATTCATCATTCATAAACAGAGAAAAAACTGCTGTAATAACGTCAACGCTTTTGTCCTCTATGGGAATATGGGAGCCTGTTGCAACCAGCCACAAAATATCCCTGCTGCGGGAGCATGACATTTTTGCAGCCTCCTTTGCAATATCAACCCCTGCCATTTCTGCATTGCAAAGTCCGGCTATTTTTTCGGTATAGTAACCCTCACCGCAGCCTACATCAACAGCCGCCGGATACTCTGACGGCTTATATTTATTGACAAGTCCGGCAATATCACTGCACACCGGTTCATAGAAACCTGAATTAAGAAATTCCCTTCTTGCCATAAGCATTGACTTTGTATCTCCGGGTGAGCGTGAGTGTTTATTCTGAACAGGCAGCAGATTCACATAGCCCTGTCTTGCAATATCAAAGCTATGGCGTTCAGGGCAAACATAGCTATTCTCAATACGCTCCAGTCTGCCCGAGCATATGGGACAGATCAGTTTTATTCCGCCGTTCAAACACATTCCCCCTTCTGACATCTGACGTTATCTTGTTACCTTTACAACGCAGCTTGCTGTTTTTCCGTTATAAAGCTTTAAATAGATTATTGTTGAACCCGGATACATTGCCTTGAAAGAGGCTGTCCAGTTTGTTTTCAGCATTTTTACAATTCTGGGATTGCTTGAGCTGTATGTACGCGTTGCGCTGGCGCAGCCGTTCGGAATAACTGCATTAAGGCTGGCAGTCTGACCGACTTTTAAGGTCATGCTGCTTTTATTCATCATTACACGTTCAGGCGCCTTTTTAACCGTTATCCTGCAGCTGGCTTCCCTGCCGTTAAAGAGTCTTACTGTAACCCATGCTGTTCCGGGTCTTACAGCTATGAATTCGCCCTGCCAGTTGGTTTTTGTCATTCTTACAATATCGCTGTTGCTTGAACGGAAGGTTCTTGCTGCAGAAGCTGTACCCGAAGGCAGAACAGCACTGAGCCTGAAGCTTTCTCCTGCTCCCAGTGTAAGGGTCTTATAATTCAATGCAACGCTGCCGGGAACATTTTTAACAGTGACCCTGCAGCTTGCTTCCCTGCCGCTGGATTTAGCTGTAATAATAGCCGTACCGGTTCCTCTTGCAGCTATTCTTCCGCCTGAAACAGTTGCTACCTTAGTGTTGCTTGAAGTCCATGCTGGCTTCTGGGCAGATGAGTTTATCTTGTATATTTCGCCCTTTCCGAGAGACAGACTTGTCACATCCAGAGTAATAATATAATCCGTATGAATATTTGTGGAATCATCCGATGCGGACATTCCTATTCCGTCCCGGGTTTTTGTGTTTTTAATATCCACATTTGCCACATTTATATTTTTGCAGCGGTTGCAGTATATACCATAGTCATTGCAGTTTCTGATATTATTATCGTAAACGCTTATTCCGTCAACAGCCGAAATAAATATACCGCACTTTCCGCAGTTTTCGATAGTGCTGTTCTTTATCAGCATTCCTTTGCATTGCTGATAACTAATTGGTGCATTCGTCAGTGAACCCGGAACTATAGAAATTCCCGTGTCATCGCAGCCGCTTATGCTGCAGCCCTGTATCGTTGTATTTTCTGCAGCCGTATTGTGTATTCCGTCAGTCTGAATATCGGATATATTTATCTTATTGACATATGTATCCTCTGAAAGGGAAATATGCATTCCGTAGTTTACACAGTCGGCAAAGCTGCCGCCCTGATACACCTTGCCCGAATACATAAAACCTGTTCCTACATTGATTCTCTTGGATCTGGATACAACTATTCCGCAGCCTGAACGGGATATATTCTTGACAGGATCCATATCCAGCTCCGGGTGGGCGGATACAGCCCTGATATCATTTCCGCTGAAGGTTGCGTCGCTGCATTCGCTGCAGCTGATACCGTCGCCCTTTGCTCCGAGCACAGTATTGCCAAGAAGTCTGGGGCTTTTGCAGCCGTAAACACGCAGTGCATGACCGCCGGTATTTCTTATTTTACAGTCGACAACAGTAAACGATGTAGATTTATACGCATATATTGCTTCGCTTTTTATGTTTTCAACAGTACATGATTTTACTGTTGAATTAGGTGTACAGTAAAGAAAAATACCTCCGAAGCCAAAGTTTCCGCCGCCGCTGGTAGTTACATTTTCAACGGTACAGTTATCACACTGACTGAGCTTAATAAGCTGGGATGTATTTCCCAGTCTCCAGTATCCCCCTCGTACGCATACTTTTTTTGCTCCGTAAGCAACAAGCACAAGATCCGAATTGCTTCTGATAGTTGCCCCGGTAGCGTCCAGTGTCTGTTCATCATATATTCTGATAGTATCTCTCACAAAAAAGCTGCCGATAACTCTTACCGTTGCACCCTTCCCGGCATTTTTCAGCGCATCCTGGATATCCGCAGCAGTCATTCCGTCGTCAGAATTAACATAAATAGTTTTCGTACTTGCCGCGCACGCAGTCATCGTTTGCTCAAAGGGTACTGCAGCAAAACAACCCGCTGCTATTACTCCCGAAAGAAGCAATGCAGCTGTTTTCCAGAACTTCATTTTATCACTCCGTTTTCACTAATTTTATTGTTTGCAACCTGTGACGGAGTTTTTTCCGTTTCAGGTCATCATATTACTCAATATTCTACTATATAGTTTATAATATTTTCACTCATATGTCAACCAGCGTGACGCCGGCGAGCCGCCGGTGCCATAACGCGATGGCCAGCGTGACGCTGGACCCGTAACGCGATGGTGTCGCTTCACTACGTTACGCTC
>ONDB01000007.1 GCA_900316485.1 uncultured Eubacteriales bacterium | reverse complement strand
GAGCGTAACGTAGTGAAGCGACACCATCGCGTTACGGGTCCAGCGTCACGCTGGCCATCGCGTTATGGCACCGGCGGCTCGCCGGCGCTGGTGCGGTAGATGATGGTTGAATAAAGGCGTTATTTGTGTTATTATAAAGTTGTTAAATAAGGCCGGTGTGGTGGGCTGCAGGGTATAAGCTGCAGCTGATGAAATAAAAGCAGGGGGAAGACCGATGAATTATCTTTTTCTTGATAGTTTAATGACGGATAACAATATATTATCCTCGGATGTGCAGGAAAATATCAATAATTTTCAGAAGTGGCTGAATGATGCAGGAGCATGGTTGATGGAATATATACCAAATCTGGTGGCAGCTCTGATAATACTTTTCGGTGGTTATTGGCTGATAAAGCTTGTTATACATATCATGCAGAAGGCACTGAAAAAAAGCAAAGCGGACCATACTATAGTCAGTTTTCTTACCTCTGTAACCAAGACAGCACTGTATATATGCCTTGGGGTATGTATACTGGCAGCCTTAAGATTCAATGTTTCAATGCTAATAACTGCCCTTGGTGCGGCGGCAGTCACTATCGGACTTGCAATAAAGGACAGTCTTGCAAACGTTGCCAGTGGAACGCTTATAATACTGAACCGGAAAATAAAAACCGGTGATTTCATAGAAACCGAAGGAATAATCGGAGAAATAATGCGGATAGATATTATGTATACTACTCTGCGTACATATGACCATAAAGAGGTTCTTATCCCGAATTCAAGACTTACCTCAAATAATGTCATAAATCATTTCAAGCTTGAAGACAGAAGACTTGAGGTACCTGTTCCGATTTCATATGAGCAGGATATAGCTAAGGCACGCAAGGTAATAATGGATTATATAGGTACTGTGGAAAAGGTACTCCATGATATGCCAAATAAAATAATAGTTGACCGCTATGGAGAGAGCAGCGTTGATATGCTTCTGTATGTATGGTGCCGTTCCGATGATTACTGGCCGGTAATGTATGAGATAAAGGACGGAATAAAGGAAAGCCTTGATAAAGCAGGAATTGCAATTCCGTTCAATCAGCTGGATGTACATATCAACAGCACTCTGCCGGAAATAAGAAAGGAAGAAAAAAGATGATACTTGCAATTGACGTTGGAAATACAAATATAGTATTCGGAGGAATAGAAAACGGAAATACTGCTTTTATTTCCCGTGTACATACCGACAGAAACAAAACTGAGGATGAATATGCTGTTATTTTCAAAGCACTTATCGGTATCAATGGCCTGAAGCCGGATTCCTTTGACGGTGCAATTATTTCAAGCGTTGTACCACAGCTGAATGAGATACTGAAAAGGTCTGTAGAGCTTTTCAGCAAATGTGAACCACTGATAGTAGGTCCCGGGATAAAAACAGGTCTTGATATCCGTATTGATAATCCTGCTACCCTGGGCAGTGACCTTGTAGTAGGTGCAGTAGCAGGAATAGCAAGATATCCCAAGCCGCTTATAATTATTGATATGGGAACGGCTACAACCGTAGTTGCAATAGATAAAGAGGGTGTATACAGGGGCGGTATCATTGCACCGGGCGTCAGGGTAGCAATGGAATCCCTTACAGGAACAGCTGCACAGCTTCAGAGTATCAGTCTTTCCACTCCCAAAAAGGTAATAGGTACAAATACAGCAGATTGTCTCAGGTCAGGAATTGTTCTGGGAAATGCTGCTATGCTTGACGGAATAATAGAACGAATGAAGGAAGAACTTGAAGGTGAACCTACGGTAATCGCAACAGGAGGACTTTCATCCAAGATCATCCCCAACTGCCGACATAAAATCATACTTGATGACGACCTGCTTTTAAGAGGTCTTGAAATCATCTATAATAAGAATCATGAAGCACATAGATAAGTGATAAAAAGCCCCGGAGCTCATAAATCTCCGAGGCTTATTTTCATGCCCTGATATTCAAGAATAAGCTTACCGTCCTGAAAATGATAAGGAAGGGAAAGAGTACCCATATCCTTGCTTACGATTATAAGCTTTTTATCATCAGCAAAGTATTCTCCTGAAACACTCAGCTCCTTTCCCGACAGACAGGCATTATCGCCCTGAAAGGTCAGAGAAATGCTTTTGTCCTCACTTATTCTGTTATGAGCAGAAAGCTCATCCGCAGCACTTTCCGGAGAAGCATTTCTGCAGGATGAAAAAAATAAAAGGCAGAGAACCGAAAGTAAAACAGCAGCTTTTTTGTTCAAGAATAACCCCCCCATAATCTGATTTTTCCCGGGTATGGACTTATATTAAGCTTAAAATCATACCCGTAAATAAATATTATGAAGGCTCATATTATATGCATAATTCAGCTTTTAAATTATTTGCTTTTGTCTTAAAAAGGAAAGGAAGAAAATGAGAGCGTAATATTTTGTACAAATTTTTTTTGGAAAACAAGAAATATGTATTGAATATTCAGGTAAAAAGGATTATAATATAGTTGGTATTACCAAGATGGTTACAAAACCGTAACAATTCAACAGTCAGGAGGAAAAATATGAGAAAAGTATTATTTGTTGCTTCCGAATGTTATCCTTTTGTTAAAACAGGCGGACTTGCTGATGTAGTAGGTGCATTGCCTAAGATGATAAATAAGGATGAATTCGACGTAAGAGTCGTTGTCCCGAAGTATATGTGTATTCCGTGGGAGTACAGACAGCATTTTCAGTATATTACCAGCTTCTATATGGATCTGGGTTATATCCAGGAGCATAAGTATGTCGGTATCATGATGTATGAATTTGAGGGCATCAAATATTATTTCATTGATAACGAAGGATATTTCGGCGGAGATTCTCCCTATGGCGAGATTAAGTGGGATATTGAGAAGTTTACATATTTCAGTAAGGCAGCTCTTGCTATTCTTCCGGTTATCGACTTCAAACCGGATATCATTCACTGTCATGACTGGCAGGCAGCGCTGGTTCCTGTATTTCTCCGCACCCTGTTCAAGGATAACGGCTTCTTCTGGGGAATAAAGACAATAATGACGATCCATAACCTGAAGTTCCAGGGTATCTGGGATCTTAAGCTTTTCCGTTATCTTACAGCTTTTCCTGAGTATGTGTTCTCATCACAGAACATGGAGTATTTCAAAGACGGAAATATGCTTAAAGCAGGTATAGTTTTTTCTGATTATGTAACAACGGTAAGTGATACATACGCAGGTGAGATACAGATGCCTTATTATGGTGAAGGTCTTGACGGACTTATGCGCCATAAGAATTATGCACTCTGCGGTATCGTAAACGGAATTGACTATAATGTTTATAACCCGGAGCATGACATTCAGATATTTGAGCACTATACAGCTCAGTCTGTCGGTGATAAGAAGGTCATGAATAAGAGAGGACTGCAGGAAGAGCTTGGTCTTCCGGTAGATGACAATAAATTCATGATTGCTATTATATCAAGACTTACCGACCAGAAGGGTCTTGATCTTGTAAATTATGCTATCGAAAGGATAACGGATGAGCATACTCAGTTTGTTGTTTTAGGAACAGGCGACCAGCAGTATGAGAATACCTTCAAGTATTATCAGTATAAGTATCCGGAGAGAGTATCTGCTAATATCTTCTACTCAGATAACAGGGCACATAAGCTCTATGCTGCATCTGATGCTATGCTTATGCCCTCACGCTTTGAGCCCTGCGGTCTTACACAGCTTATTGCGCTGCGCTACGGTACAGTTCCGATAGTAAGAGAAACCGGCGGACTTCGTGATACTGTTCAGCCCTATAACTGGTATGACAACACAGGCACAGGCTTTACATTTGCAAATTACAACGCAGAAGAAATGCTCAATGCCATTAACTATGCAAAGACGGTATTCTTTACACAGCGTGACCGCTGGAATGAGATTGCTGCAAGAGGCATGAGAATGGATTATTCATGGGCAAGATCCGCAAAGCGCTATGAAGAGCTTTATTATAACCTGACAAACTGGTATTGATGACTGGATGCTGTGAGGAACAGATTAGTGATTATCTGTTCCTTACAGCTTTTTGCTTTTTAAAACAGTGTTTCATTAACAAAAATTGTTCTTAAAAAAGCCTGATAATAAGCCAATGTTAACGTATTAAAAACCAATTTTTCCGCCAGTTCTTTACAAGCTGGTGAAAATGATATATACTATATATGTTAAGAAAATGGTCTTGTTTTGTTCCGGCGTGAAAATGATTATTTACTGATAACGCCGGAACAGGCAGAAGGGAAGGAATACCAATGAAGCTTTATGAAAAAACAATGAAAAGTGATAGTATATTCGAGGGCAAGGTTATCCACGTAAAGCTTGATGAGGTAGAGCTTGAAGACGGCAGCCTTGCTAAAAGAGAAGTTGTAGAGCATCCGGGGGGAGTATGTGTTGCAGCTCTTACGGATAATAACGAGCTGCTTTTTGTCAGACAGTTCCGCTATCCATATAAGGAGATTGTGCTGGAGCTTCCTGCAGGCAAGCTTGAAAAGGGTCAGAATCCCCTTGAAAACGGAAAGCGTGAGCTTCTGGAGGAAACAGGAGCAATAGGCCGTGAATATGTAACCCTTGGTCAGCTTTATCCCAGTCCTGGCTACTGCGGGGAAATAATACACCTTTATTTCTGCAAAATAGATCATTTTGAAAAGCAGCAGCTTGACAGCGATGAATTCCTGAATGTGGAAAGAATACCTGTAGATAAGGCGGTTGAAATGGTGCTTGCAAATGAGATACCCGATTCAAAAACACAGGTGGCAATACTCAAAACAGCTGCGCTATTAAAGCGCTTTGCAGTCTGAGCTTTATAATAAAAAGGGAAACGGAACGTGAAAAATCTATGAATCCGATTTTGATAGTTATTTCGGCAGCAGTGGTGTTGTCCGCTTTGTCGATAGCGCTGATAAATAAACCGAAGGTACCGGTGGTTGCGGGAGCTATGATCATTGTTCTGATATTTTTTGTTCTTACCACCTTCTTTATAGATAATGCAATTACTGATATGGTCAGTTCAAATGAGCTTTCAGGCTTTGTACGATTTGCCGTAATGAATGATGCACCCACATATGAGGATCTTGAAGTATCCTTCAGTACATACTCATATGTAGATATAGGTTTGTTTCTTGGTTCATTGCTTGCAATGTTTATCGAAACCATGACAATACTGCATAATAATTCAAAGGCGGCTGTGAAAGCCTGATGTATGATCCGTCTGGGAGATACAATTTGTCCGCAGCATTAAGAGGTATAATGAATATGAAAAAATGCGGGATATATATACATATTCCATTTTGTTCAAAAAAGTGTCCGTACTGCGATTTTTATTCAAGATCGGGTACGGATAAGCTTTATGATGAATATACAGCAGCCATGCTCCGCAGTCTGGGGTCTTCGCCTTATCGCGGGGAGTATGCAGCAGCAACGCTGTATTTTGGCGGCGGCACTCCGGGACTTGTCGGAGCGGAACGTCTGGCACTTATGATAGAAGAAGTTAAGCAGGATTTCGGACTTGATACAGAAAACTCCGAGATAACCGTAGAGCTTGACCCGGCAGATGAAAGTATTGATCTGGATTTACTGAAAAGGGTTGGAGTAAACCGTATCTCCATAGGTCTGCAGTCTTCAGATGACAGGGAACTTAAGCTTTTAGGCAGACGACATAATGCAGAACAGGCAGAAAGATTCATTGAAAGGGTAAAGGCATCTGGGTTTGAAAATTATTCCCTTGATCTTATGCTTGCTATTCCGGGGCAGACTGCTGAAAGTCTTGAACGCTCGGTCAGATTCTGTGCAGAAAGCGGAGCGTCACATATATCATCGTATATCCTGAAGATAGAGCCGAATACAGTATTCTATAAGAAAAGAGATGAGCTTGAGCTTCCCGGAGATGACGAAGCAGCAGATATGTATGAATATCTTTGCAGGCTTATGTCGGAGTATGGCTATAAGCATTATGAAATATCAAATTTCTGCAAAGAAGGCTTTGAAGGAAAGCATAATCTTATTTACTGGCATGATGAGGAATACCTTGGCTTCGGACCCTCAGCTCATTCATTTGCAGACGGCAGACGCTTTTATTATCCCCGGAGTATGAAAAGCTTTTACGATAATGAAATAACAGAGGACGGGGAAGGCGGCAGCGAGGAAGAATATATTATGCTTGCATTGAGGCTTTCCAAGGGAGTAAGGGCAGAGGAATACAGAAAGCGATTTGACTGTGAACTGCCGCATAAATATTTGCTGCGCTGCAGAGGTCTTGCTGCAGCCGGATTGGTAAAGGCTGACGAAAATGGTTTTTCTCTTACGGAAAAGGGCTTTTTGCTTTCAAATTCCGTTATTGCCAGATTGCTTCAATAGTCAGCCTGAATAAACAGAACATTCAGAAAAAAGGAAGATGCATATGTCATTCAAGAAAAGAAATTATGTTATCGCAGAGGTGAGCAAGAAGGCAGAAAGAAGCCTGCAGCTTGGTCATCCATGGATATTTGATGCAGAGGTCACTTCACTTGACGGAAAAGTAACCGATGGCGATATAGTTGATGTTGTCAGCTCCAGAGGCAGATATATGGGTTCGGGATTTTATAACAGTAATTCAAAAATAAGAATTCGCCTTATTTCAAGAAATGCAAATGACAGATTTGATTCTGCATTTTTTGAAAGAAGAATCCGCTATGCATGGCAGTACAGAAAAACTGTAATGGGCAGTGACCTTGATTGCTGCAGGGTGATCTTCGGAGAAGCTGATATCTTTCCGGGACTAACTGTGGATAAATTCCATGATATCCTAGTGGTTCAGACACTTTCACTTGGAATGGAACTGCGCAAGGATATTATTTTCCCCCTGCTTTATAAGGTGCTTACCGAGGACGGCTTTTCTATAAGAGGAATTTACGAGAGGAATGACGTAAAGGTCAGGGAGCTTGAAGGAATGACCCAGGGAAAGGGCTTTTATCCGATTGAAGGAATTGAAACACCTCTGTCAACAAATGTTATAATCACAGAAAATGGTATTAAGTACAATGTAGATTTTGAAAACGGTCAGAAAACAGGATTTTTCCTTGACCAGAAATATAACCGGCTTGCTTTGTCAAAAATAGCAAAAGGCAGAAAGGTTCTTGACTGTTTCACCCACACAGGATCGTTCGCGCTTAATGCAGCAGCAGGAGGCGCAGCCCATGTTTGTGCTGTGGATATCTCCGGGGATGCAATAGAAATGGCAAGAAAAAACGCTGAGCTTAACGGACTTGAAGATAAGATGAGCTTCCGCTGTGAAAATGTTTTCGATCTGTTGTCTTCAATGACGGGCAGGGAGGGGTATGACCTTATTATATTGGATCCGCCTGCCTTTACTAAATCCAGGGCGACGGTGGAATCAGCAAAAAGAGGATATAAGGAGATTAATCTGCGTGCAATGAAGCTTCTTCCTCAGGGCGGATATCTTGCCACCTGCTCATGTTCGCAGTTTATGACAGAGGAGCTTTTTGAGGAAATGCTGAGAAGTGCAGCACATGACGCTCATGTTAACCTGAGAAGAATAGAATACCGCCAGCAGGCGCCGGATCATCCGGTTCTTTATAATGTGCCGGAAACGGAATATCTGAAATTTTATCTGTTTCAGGTGGTGGGCTGAACCTGTGCAGTAATAACAGGCATATGTTCTTGAAAGGGAGTGTGAAAATGAAAAAGGGAAAAATAACAGCGGCATTGTTGTCAGTCGTAATTGTAGCAGCTGTTTTTTCAGGCTGCGGTTTATTCGGTCCGGATCAGACTTCAGAACAGACAACAGATGAAGGCAAAGTATCTGCTTCGGAGAGCAAAAAAGAAGAATTATCCCAGCAAAACAGCAAAGAAGAAATAAGCAAAGAAGAGAACAGCAAACAGGAGAGCAGTAAAACAGAAAGCAGCCAGAAGGGAAGTAACAAATCTCAGGCAGACAAAACAGAAAGCAGCTCAGACAATAACAGCGGTGGCTTTGTTGATTTTTCCGGAGACGGAGAGGATCTGTCACTGCGTGATCTTTATGAAAGCTCACGATACTCGGAAACAATAGAAAACATCAAAAAGCAGTATGCAAGCGATGATTTTGACATTAATTACACCGTTGAGGGAGAAAATAAGATTATAATTACAGCAAAACTCAAAAAGCAGATAGATGCTTCAAAGCATGATAAAAGTGAATTTATCCGGTACATTGACGGAATGGAAGCTATGGCAGGGACTTATATAGGAATACTTGAAGGGACTACTACCACAAAGAATATAGTTATAGTCGCAAAGATACTCAATAATGACGGCACTGTCCTTGCAGAAAAACAATTTGACAGACAAAACACCTCTGATGCTGTATCCGGATCCCAGGATCTTGAAGATTTTGCCCAGAGCAGAACAGTTGCACAGCTGTTGTCGGTAATCCCGGGAGCAATAGGCGACAGTGAAGCGAAGATCATTGCAGGAGTCAGAGGAGAAAACGAATTTATTATCACCGTAAAGCTTTCACAGGATATTCCGGAAGGATCAGAATATATGATATCCCAGCAGCTGGAAACGCTTTCTGAGCAGAAGGAACAATTCAGATCACAGCTTGCGGCACTTTCGGGAAGAGATGATCTGTCAGTTACCATAAGGGTATGTGACAGAAGCGGCAGAGTGATAGAATAAAAAAACGGAGGTCAGTATTATGAACATACCAAAGATTATCCGTGCAGCCCTTACTGACGGAGAATGTGAGCTTGTACTAAAAAATGCGAAGGTAGTGAATGTATTTACCGGTGAAATAATAGACGGAGATATTGCAATAACTGACGGAGTTATTGTAGGTGTAGGCAAGTACAGAGGAAAAAAAGAAATAGATATCTGCGGAAAATATGTTGCCCCCGGCTTTATCAATTCCCATGTTCATGTGGAATCTTCTATGGCTACTCCGGAAGTATATGCGATGGAGGAGCTGAGACAGGGTACAACAACCATAATAACCGATCCTCATGAGATAGCAAATGTGGGCGGTATGACTGCTCTTTCAGAAATTCTCAGCGCAGCCAGCAGGGTTCCGATTAATTATTATGTAATGCTGCCTTCATGTGTTCCGTCAACACCATTTGAGCATTCCGGCGCATCACTGAATGTCCGTCAGCTTTCATATTTCAAGAATGACCCTAATGTTCTTGGACTTGGAGAAATGATGAATTCAGTAGGTGTGATTGCCTGTGATAAAGAAATAGTGGCTAAGCTTGATGAATTTTCAGATATGGTGATCGACGGCCATGATCCTATGGCAACCGGCAAAAAGCTGAATGCATACATCAGTGCCGGAGTACATACTGACCACGAAAGCATTTCCTACGATGAGGCTGTAGAGAAACTAAGAGCCGGACTTGCAGTTCTTGTGCGTGAAGGCTCAGCTACCAAAAATCTTGAAGCCATAATGAAGGGAATTATCAAAAACGGAACAGATACAACACGCCTTGCTTTCTGTACAGATGATAAGCACCTTGCAGAGATAAGAAGCGAAGGAACAATAAGGCATAATGTAGAGCTTTCCGTAAAGCTTGGTCTTGATCCGGTAAAGGCTGTTCAGATAGCTACAATAAATGCAGCGAGGATCTATGGTCTTAAGAGAATAGGAGCAATTGCCTGCGGCTACTTTGCTGACCTTGTGGTGCTTGAGGATCTTGAGAATTTCAGAATCCTTGATGTATATAAGGACGGAATAAGACTGCAGGATATTCCTCAGCCTGAAAGGTATGAATACAGCCGTTCGCTGATAAGCCCCATCTATTTTTCAGAATTGTCAGAGGACTGCCTGGTAATACCCGAGAAAGAAAAATACAGCGTTATCGGAGTAGTTGATAAGCAGATAGTGACACAGAAATTGGACTTTTCTGCTGATGATCTTAAGAAACATATTTCGGACGGCAGGATAAATAAGATAGCCGTTATAGAAAGACATAATGCAACAGGGAATATTGGCAAGGGCTATATAATGGGTTACGGTAAAATACACGGTGCAATCGCATCAACTGTATCCCACGACAGCCATAATATTGTTGTTGTAGGTGATAATGATGCTGATATGATATATGCCTGCAAGGAGCTGAAACGTATCGGCGGAGGTTATGTAATAGTAAGCGACGGAAAAACAGTAGGAGAGCTTTCTCTTCCGCTGGGTGGATTAATGAGCCTGAAATCAGCAGAAGAGGTTATTACAGAAATAGATACTGTAATAAAAAAGGCTTATGAGCTGGGTGTAAATAAAAATATTGACCCGTTCATAACTTTATCCTTCATGGCTCTTCCGGTAATACCCGAGCTGAGAATAACCGACTGCGGAGTATTCGATGTAACCCGTTTTGAATTTGTTAGATAAGGTAATAATAGGAAAAACAGCGGCATACATTTTTGTATGACCGCTGTTATTTTTTTGTCGGAGGTGATATGGCATTGAAGCAGATAAAGAGAGCGGCTATTTCCCTGCTTGCATTTTTCATGATACTTTCATCCGGAGGCTGCACCGAAAGCGAGCAGTGCAGTACAGAAACCACAGTTCTTCCTGTGCTTATGTATCATGGTCTGACAGAGAATAATTCCCGTCAGAACAGATATATGATATCTCCGGCTCTTTTTGAACAGGATCTGAAGTATCTGAGAAGTAAAGGCTATACAACCATTTTTGCAAGTGAACTGATATCATATATCAGAAACGGTTCCAGCCTTCCTGCAAAGCCGGTTATTCTGACCTTTGACGACGGATATCTGAATAATTACACATATGCTTACCCTCTGCTGAAAAAATACAAAATGAAAGCACTTATTTCACCCATAGGTATTTCAGCAGATGAAGCTGAGAATGAAAAATACCGCAGCCCGGAATGGTCCCAATGTAAATGGAGCGAACTGAGAGAGATGGTGAGATCCGGCTGTGTTGAGCTTGGAAACCATACCTATGATCTTCATAAGCTGACAGCCGGAAAAAAGGGAGCAACAAGAAGAAGCGGAGAAAGTGACATAGAGTATAAACAAAGACTGAGGGAGGATATTCTCAGCGCACAGAACAGGATAGAAAAGGAAACAGGAAAAAAACCGGAATCATTCGTATATCCATTCGGAGCAAAGAGTGAAGGTTCAGATAATGTCATAAGAAGCCTTGGCTTTTCTGCAATTTTTGATTGTGAGAACAAAATAAATACTATCAGTTCGCAGGAAGATCTTTACAGGCTTCACCGCTTTCTGCGTCCTCTTGATATTTCATCAGAGGTATTTTTATCAGAAATACTTGACTGCCATTAAATGATTTTTATATATGGAGGTACTGCTATGCCGGAAATATATCTCAGTCCATCCACCCAGGAATTCAATCCATATGTAGACGGAGGTAACGAAGAATACTATATGAATCTGATAGCAGATGCAATGGAGCCGTATCTAACAGCATCAGGCATTGGTTTTGTTCGCAATGACCCTTCAAAAACTGTAGGAAATTCCGTACGCCGTTCAAATGAAGGAAATTATGATCTTCATCTTGCTATCCATTCAAATGCATCTCCAGAGGCTTCAAGTGGAAAAAACAGAGGAGTGCAGATATATTACTATGCAAATTCTCCCAAGGGAGAGAGAGCAGCTGATATTTTTGCACGAAATTATAAGCAGATATACCCTCTGCCTGAGCTTGTCAGAACAGTACCCACAACCGGTCTTTATGAGCTTGTACGAACCAAAGCACCTGCAATACTGATAGAGACAGCATTTCATGATAATCCGGAGGATGCACGCTGGATAAGGGAAAACATCGGAGAAATAGCTGAAAATTTATCAAAATCCACAGCGGAATATCTTGGAGTACCTTTCCGCAGCCCGGTTGAGTAGTAAAATAAAAGGACGTTGCAGAAACTGCTTAATTCTGTTACGAATCTATAGAAATGGGGTTTACAAATCGAATAAAATGTGCTATATTATTAATCAATCAGTAATTGTTATTGATTTGTTGATTGAAAATATTGGGGAAATTGATTATATAGTGGTCGGGGATAATTGTTGAACCTGATCGGAAAAACGGTCAAAGCCCATGAAAAGCCACTTCCCTTGTGTTCAGTTTTTCTTTGATCTGAATACATAAGCGTGTTGTGTCACTTTGTTCAGAGTTTAAGTAATGTGTTGGAGAATACGGACAGAGGTGAGAAAATGCAGAACAAAAGAAATTTCAGTGCCAAACGTGAAGCAATTTATCAAACACTTGCATCTACAGATGTGCATCCTTCCGCAGAATGGGTGTATCAGAAGCTGAAGCCAAAGCTTCCGGGGCTGAGTCTGGGAACGGTGTACCGGAATTTGTCTGTATTCAAAGAAATGGGACTTGCTCGTTCTGTAGGAGTAGTAAACGGACATGAGAGATTTGATGCGAAAATGACGCCTCATCCTCACTTTGTCTGCCAGAGATGCTATAGAATAATTGATATTCCCGGAGGATTCAATATTCTGGATAATAAGATATATCAGAATGTAGAAATTGAATGTGACGCTAAGGTTGAGACGCACAGTATTACTTTTTACGGACTGTGTGGCAGCTGTAAGCGTTCTGAAACAGATCAGGAGCAATAGCCCTGAAACAGGATGTCAGACCAGGAAAGTAAATTTACTGGTATGGTCAGCAATATAAAATAAATAAAATCGGAGGAATTAACGATGAAAAAATTTGTATGTCAGGTATGCGGATATGTATATGAAGGAACAGAGGCGCCCGAGCAGTGCCCCGTATGTAAGGCACCTAAGGAAAAATTCAAGGAGTCAACTTCTGACGGCTCATATGCTACAGTACATGAAGTAGGCGTTGCAAAGGGTGTTGATCCTGAAATGTACAAGGAGCTTGTTGCTAATTTCAACGGTGAATGCAGTGAAGTAGGCATGTATCTTGCAATGGCAAGGCAGGCTGACCGTGAAGGTTATCCTGAGATATCAGCAGCATTTACCAAGTATGCATTTGAAGAAGCAGAGCACGCAGCAAAGTTTGCAGAGCTTCTGGGTGAGGTACTTACAACCAGCACAAAGAAGAATCTCCAGATGAGAGCAGATGCCGAGGCTGGTGCATGTGAAGGAAAATTCGAGCTTGCAAAGAAAGCAAAGGCACAGAACCTTGATGCTATCCACGATACAGTACATGAGATGGCAAAGGACGAGGCTCGTCACGGCGCAGGCTTCGCAGGACTGCTTAAGAGATATTTCGGTGAATAATTAAGAAAGAATATAAAGTTTAAATGTTCTCAGGAATGAACCTTGACAAAAAAGCAATCGAAGTAATGAATTATTATGCTGCTCAGGGCTGGGAGGTACTCAGAACCGAGGGTATCGGCGGAGGTCTTGTTGTCGTGTTTGTACGTGACAGACAGTGAGCAATACCGTTACAGCGCAGACTTTGCAGGAGTGCTGAAAAGGTGTTTTGGCGTTCAATGCAGAGTATCATTAACAACTGAACAATTTTTGGGAGGAAAGAGTACAATCTCTTTCCTCTTTTTTTGAAATCTGTAAAAATAAAAACAGTGTATAAACGGTAATCATGTAAAATCAATAGTAGCAAAATTAGATACATAAACTCAGATATCAAAGCAGCACTGCAGCCAGACAGTCAGGTGCATTAAGAGCGTAACGTAGTGAAGCGCCGCCATCGCCTTGCGGCACCGGTGGCTCGCCGGTTTTATAGTGTTCCTGTAGTATGATTCGGGGAGCAGGTTTTATGCAAATCCCTTTTCCTTATCTCCCCCCTCCGCAGGGCGGCTTTTAAACGCTTTCCTCTGGTTCTGAACGTCAACTGTGGTTTGTATTCGTGGGGCAAGTGCTGAACGTCAATTTTAGTTTGTGTTCATAATACGTTGCTGACTCCCAGTTCCGACTAGCAGCGTAAATTTATGCAAACTTAGCAATTACAGCAGCACCGCGGGCAGCCAATCAGTCAGGCGCATTAAGAGCGTAACGTAGTGAAGCGACACCATCGCGTTTAGGGTCCAGCGTCACGCTGGCGCGTTATGGATCCAGCGTCACGCCGGTAAAAAATTCTCTTGCATTATTTAAAAAATGTGGTATAATGAATAAAAGAAATTATGCAAAGGAGGTTTTTTCATGGCTTACAAAATTTCTGATGAGTGCATTGCTTGTGGAGCTTGCGCAGCTGATTGTCCCGTAGAGGCAATTTCTGAGGGTGACGGCAAGTACGAGATCAATGCTGATACATGCATTGACTGCGGTAACTGTGCTGAAGTATGTCCCGTAGGAGCTCCGTCAGCTGACTGATTAAATTGACGGTAATACTTAAAGGCTGTCGATACGAAACGTATCGGCAGTTTTTCTGTTTTATGTAATAATCTTTGAGTCCTGATGCATATGATTTATCAGGAAACGGAGGTTATGCTATGCTGTTCAGAAAAGCTGTATGTATGCTGCTTGCAACTGTGACCGTACTATGTGCCCTGCCGCTGTCTGCACAGGCACTTGAAGACAAGGATATCAGTGCACCTGCGGCTGTATTGATGGATGCCTCTCTTGGACGGGTGCTGTATGCAAAGAACGAGCATGAAAAAAGACCCTGCGCATCAATAACGAAGGTCATGACACTGACGCTTGTTATGGAAGCTCTTGACAGTGGAAAAATCAAGCTGACAGATATTGTAACGGCTTCCGAACATGCAGCATCCATGGGCGGTTCTGACATCTGGCTCGAGCCAGGGGAACGCATGACGGTTGACGATATGATAAAGGCAACAGTAGTTGCCAGCGCAAATGACGCTGCTGTGGCACTGGCAGAGATGATAAGCGGCAGTGAAGACGAATTTGTCAGAAAAATGAACGAAAAAGCAAAGTCGCTGGGAATGAAGGAAACGGTTTTCAAGAACTGTAACGGACTTGATGAGGAAGGACATATTACCAGTGCATATGACGTTGCACTTATGTCAAGAGAACTGATAAAACACAGAAAGATTTTTGATTATAGCGGAATATGGATGGATCACCTGCGAGGCGGAAAAACACAGCTTGTCAATACAAATAAACTGCTTAAAAGCTACAACGGCATTACAGGACTTAAAACAGGAACAACATCTGCAGCAGGAAGCTGTATCACCGCAACAGCAGAACGTGACGGCCTGAGCCTGATTGCAGTTGTACTGGGAAGTGAGACCGGGAAACAGCGTTTCAAGGATGCTTCTGCACTGCTTGATTATGGTTTTGCAAACTATGCAATGTATACACCCAGAACGCCTCAGCAAGCATTTACAAAAATACCTGTAACCGGAGGAATGAAAAGCGAAATAGAAACAACAGCAAAAATCAATGATATAATCCTGACAAAAAAGGGCGGAGAAAAGGATATCAAATGTAAGGTAAATCTTCCTAAAAGTATAGCAGCATCTGTAAAAAAAGGGGATAAGGTGGGAGAGATAGTATATAGTGACAGCAGCGGTGTATTAAGGAAATACCCGATAACGACTGCGGAGGATGTAGTCGAAATCAACATGGGAGATGTATTTAACCTTTTGCTGAGGGCAATAGCTGCATAAAAAAGTTTCGCCTGCCTTTTTAAAGGGCAGCGTGACACTGCACCCTTAACATTGAAATAATTTGCCGCTCTAAGCTATAAAAGTTTCGCTCGTTTTTTAAGGAGGTCAGGTCCATGGGCAAAGCCCGAACAGTTGTAATTATCAAATGTTATTACTTTATTAATAACAAGCAATGAACTAGTAATTAAGGGAGCACAGGTTCTGTGCCGCCCTGGGAAAGAGGGCGTCCCTTTACATGGCTCATGAAGAAATAGTTTTGCTGCCGTAAGGCAGCAAAGCAAAAAGCGGAACGACTGACTCCCTGACAAATAAAAAAAGTCGATGAACCAGAATATTCATCGACTTTTTTGCGTTATTGTGAGGTAAGATGCTTTATTATATGCGACAGCACCTTATAACTTAATTTACCCATTCATCATTATGCTTGTATTTAAGATCAAACAGATTGAATCCTACAGTAAACAGGAGATTTGATTCATGGTATTTCTGATAATTACTGGGAGATTTCATTACAACTGCAATCATTGTGTGATTGCTCATTTCAGCAGAGGAAACAAGGCAAGTCCATGCTTCATCAGTAAATCCGGTTTTAAGTCCTGTAGCAAATTTAGAATACTGTCCGCCGTCCTTTTCAAGAAGCTGATTTGAATTGTACCAGGTAATTTCTCTTGTATGCTTTCCGGAAGATGAACTATCAGAACCGGAATTTTCATCATCTTCATTGTTGCCAGCAGTGTTATCATCAGGGACTGTAACTTCCCATGTTGCTTCATATTTTTTGCAGGAATTTGCAACTATCGGAGTTTTCACTGCATAAGCAGCAATTCTGACCATATCCTCAGCGGTTACATAATGATCGTCATCATGGAAACCGTCAGGAGCAGTAAAATGAGTGCCCTTGCAGCCCATTTCCTTTGCAGCCTTGTTCATAAGCTCCGCAAAGATTTTTATGCACTCCTCATTTTCGAGACTGTCGTCCTGCTTGTAAGCTTTGGCAGTTGCCACAGCAAGAGTATAGGCAGCATCATTTCCTGAGGGAAGCATAAGAGCATCAAGTATCATTTCATACGTAAGCTGCATACCGACTTCAAGACCTGCTATGCTTGAATCATAGCCTATCATACTTATTTCATTGCCGACAGTAATTACATCGTTCTTTTTAAGATACTTGGAAGATACAACGGCAGTCATAAGCTTTGTGGTACTTGCAGGATAGCATTTTGTATTGGCATCCTTTTCGTAAATAATCTGGTCGCTTGTCACATCATACAGTGCAACATGATGAGACTGAATTTCATTATCCAGAGCTTTTTTTACCGAAGAAGAAAGAAGATCAAATTTTCTGGTGAACTTTGCATCTGTTTTGAAATTGATTTCCTCTTCTTTGGATTCCTCAGAAACCTGAGTGCTTTGCTCCACAACCTTTTCCTGAGCAGATATCTGAGGCTCAGGCTCCTGTGACTGTTCAGGTTCTTTTGTAATAAGACCGAAACCGTTTGTCAGGAAAGCGGCAGCGGCGACACCTCCGCAGAAAAGCAGCATTATGCATCCGATAACTATAAATTTAGCCACAGTGCCGCGTTTCTTTTTCTGTTCTCTCTTTTTCTTTTCAGCAGCTGCAGAAGCAGATTTTCTGTCATTGAAATCCGAAAGACCGCCCACAGGGATGTTTAGCTTTACCGAATCATTCTCTGTCAGATTGTTATTTCGCGCAGCTTTGATTTCTGAAAAATTATTTTTTATTTGCTCGGCGGTTTTGCTGTCTTCATCATCCCTGCCGAAAGTTTTTACTCTGCTTGCAGCATCTTTTCCGGATTTACTATCCATGCTGCTGTGAGAATATATATCCACATACTCATTATTATCATCCATAACGAAAACCCTTTCCGCTTTTTTTCCATACTAATTTATTATCTCTTATTTTTATATCTTTGTCAATAAAAAGTTTCCGTCAATAAAATGTATAATCCCATAAAATAGGTGGTTTTTAAAAAAATATAAAAATGTTACAGAATTCCTTGCAATATTTTTGCAAATATAGTAAAATAGAAGCAGGAATTTTCATATCGGTGTGACCGGTATGTTTATGCTTACAATTGCGCCCGGCGTTGGCTGTTGCAACTGACGGGCATCATTCAAAAACAAGGAGGATAATCACTATGTCTGTTTCTTTAAGCGACAAGCACCTGAAAGAATTTATAAACGAGGAGGAGTATGTCGGCATAGCTCCGCAGATAGCTGCTGCACACGAGCTGCTTCATTCCAAGACTGGACTTGGAAATGACTTTACCGGTTGGGTAGATCTTCCCGTTGATTATGATAAGGAAGAGTTCGACAGAATTAAAAAAGCTGCCGAAAAGATAAAGGGCAATACTGATGTTTTCGTTGTAATCGGAATCGGCGGTTCATATCTCGGCGCACGCGCTGCTATTGAATTCCTTAAGTCACCGAATTATAACGCTCTTAAGAAGGATACACCTGATATTTATTTCACAGGTAATTCCATCAGCTCAACAGCACTTGCAGAGCTTCTTCAGATCTGTGAGGGAAAAGATGTTTCAATCAACATGATCTCCAAATCCGGTACAACTACTGAGCCTGCTATTGCTTTCAGAGTATTCAGAGAGCTTCTTGAAAATAAATACGGCAAGGAAGGCGCCAAGGAAAGAATCTTCTGCACAACAGATAAGGCAAAGGGTACTCTTAAGCAGCTGGCTGACCGTGAGGGCTATGAGACATTTGTAGTTCCGGATGATGTAGGCGGACGTTTCAGTGTACTTACAGCAGTTGGTCTTCTTCCTATAGCAGTTGCAGGTGCAGATATAGATGCTCTTATGGGCGGTGCTGCAAAGGCAAGAGAAGAGCTTATGAGCATAGATCTTTCACAGAATGACTGCTATAAATATGCAGCAATAAGAAATATCCTCTACAGAAAGGGCAAGAGCATTGAGCTTCTTGTAAGCTACGAGCCTTCATTCACAATGATGAGCGAGTGGTGGAAGCAGCTGTACGGCGAGAGTGAAGGCAAGGATCAGAAGGGTCTTTTCCCGGCAAGCGTAGTATTCTCTACAGATCTTCACTCGATGGGTCAGTTCATTCAGGACGGTACAAGAACAATGTTTGAAACAGTTGTTCAGATCGAGAAACCGAAGTACGAGATTACCATTGGTACAGATCCTGAAAATGTAGATGGTCTTAATTTCCTTTCCGGAAAGACTGTAGACTTCATAAATAAAAAGGCTTTCGAGGGAACAGTACTTGCACATACTGACGGTAAGGTTCCGAATGTAGTTCTCAATATTGCTGACCAGAGTGAAGCAGAGCTTGGATATCTTATCTATTTCTTTGAGAAGGCTTGTGCAGTAAGCGGCTACACACTCGGCATCAATCCCTTCAACCAGCCTGGTGTTGAAAGCTATAAGAAGAATATGTTTGCTCTTCTTGGCAAGCCCGGATATGAGGATCAGAAGGAAGCTCTTGAGGCAAGGCTTAAGTGATTTCTGCTGTTTCATAAGTCCTACATAATTAAATATATTTGCTAAAACGGTTGACAGTTAGTAAAATATAATATAAAATAGAAATAGTATAAATGATTTTTTATGCAAAGGATAAACCGCAACTGCGGCGATAACTTTCAAGGAGGCAAAAATTATGGTTAAACTTATAGTCGGTAAAAAAGGTACAGGCAAAACAAAGAAGCTCATTTCCCTGGCAAATGACGCTGTAGAAGCATCAAACGGAAATGTAGTAGTTATTGAGAAAGGCTCAAAGCTTACTTATGACGTAACACATAAGGCTCGTCTTATTGATACAGAGCAGTACTCAGTTACCGGATACGAGGCATTCTTCGGATTCCTCAGCGGTCTTTGTGCTGGAAACTATGATGTTACTGATGTTCTTGTTGATTCCACCTTTAAGATCGGCGGACAGAATATTGATGAGTTCGCAGTATTTATAGAGAAGATCAATACGCTGGCTGCTAAAACCGATACACAGTTCACATTCCTTGTATCTGCCGATGAAAGTGAGCTTCCCGAAACTCTTGCTGCTGTAGCAGAGAAGGTATAAGCGTTAATTAATGACATAGTATACCGGGACGAAAGATCATAATGTATGCATAGGTCGTATCAAACCCCGGAATGACTTGTGAGATCAATATGAGGAGGCAGCAATTGCTTCCTCATATTTTTTCTTTTTAGATGTATTTTTTGCAAAAAAGATATTGACAAAAGAGTTGGTTGGAATTATAATAATGTATGGCGTGTTGATATCGGGGTATGTATCCCGGTATAAAGATAGAGTCGGGGTGAGATAATGATTCTTGAACTGAAGAAAGTTTTTCTTAATGAGAATGAAAGTCTTACTGTGGCTGCAGAAGTCGATATGACAAATGATTCCGATGAAAACGGCAGCTTTCCTGAAAAGGTCAGTGCTGAGATCACAGTAAGCAATCATGCCGGTATGGTGGTATATGAAGCGGAGTGTAGTTTTCGTTATCGTTATCGCTGTGCAAGATGTTATGACGACTTTGAAAAAGAGCTCGCCTACAGGTTTAATCATATTCTCGTCACTGCACTTCCTGAAGAAGGCGGGGATGATTATATCGAAGCACCGGACTATATGCTCGATACTGATGCTTTGCTCAGAGATGATATTCTTTTGGAGCTTCCGTCAAAGTTCCTCTGTAAGGAT
>ONDB01000037.1 GCA_900316485.1 uncultured Eubacteriales bacterium | reverse complement strand
GATTACATCCGCTGCACTTATTGCTTTTTTAGCTTCATCTGATATTAATTCAAATATTATTCCAGCTACACTGCTGCCGCTGGATATTATTTTGGCTATCTTATCAATTCCTGAATAGTTGGCATCCTCAACAGTTACATCATTTAAAACATCCGCACCTCTTACCATAACGGATATTTTCAACTGTGGAAACTCACTATGTAATTGTTCAAGAAACAGCTTATCCAGAACAATTTCGCCACAGTTATCAGCTATCAGAAGGAAACTCTTGCTTTTTTTGCATTCCTTAATAAATTCTTTGTACACTGATTCATCAGAAACTGCAAACGAAGAATTATCCAGCAAATTCATAAATGTATCAGTGTCAACATTACTTATTGCACCAAAGTCAATATAATTTCCGCTTCTTGCATATGTAAAGGCTGTCTTAAGCGGATCTGCTGAATTCTGTATTTTTCTTCTAACAGATGATTCCATGGACAACACAAGATCATTGTAAAGCTTCTTTTGTTCTTTATAGGATGGTCTTTTTCCAAATCGTTTTTCATATGTTTCATTGAATAAAAATACCAGATAAGGTGAACAATCATCGTCTTTATGATTATCAAGTATTTTCTTGACTTCTGACAAATATTCGGGATCATCACTCAGTCTTTGTTGCCTTCTCCATAAACACTGAATACAGCTTTCTGTTATATTCATAAAGATATCTCTCCTTTTATCATTATATAAATGAATGTCTCAAAACTTCAGGTTAACAATTTTGATCAGTTCTTCTGAAAATCATAATTACATACTTATTTATATCATTTCAATAACAGCTGAATATACTTCATATGTATTGTCATCGAACAGAACCCACTTAATGACATCAAGTTTGTCGGGGTGTTCATTAATAAATCGTTTTGCTGTATTTACAGCAATTATTGCAGCTTCTTCAAGCGGAAAATGATAAACACCTGTAGAAATTGAAGGAAAAGCAATACTGCGAATATTGTTTTCGACAGCTAACTCCAGACAGGAATGATAGCACGACTCCAGTAACTCACGCTCATTTGCATTTCCGCCTCTCCATATTGGACCTGGTGTATGGATAACATATTCGCACGGCAGATTATATGCCCTGGTAATTTTCGCCTGACCGGTTTTACATCCGTTCAGCTTTATACATTCCAGAAAAAGTCCTCCCCCTGCAGCACGATGAATTGCTCCATCTACGCCTCCGCCGCCTAATAGACTGGTGTTTGCAGCATTTGCTATCGCCTGTACATTGTGATCTTTAGTAATATCTCCGCGTACTGCAATAATTTGTGTATGTGATTTCATTATAAGCTCTCCTTAATTGAAATAATCATTTTTCTCTATTCATGATAAAAAAATAACCCTTTGTTCCATATCTGCCCTTTATGTCCATTACACCAATAATTGTATCATTATCAATTTTTTTAAATACATCAATAATTGCAAGTTCATCGTAGATCATAGCTGCGGTAATTTTACCTCTGTATTTTATTTCTCTTAATCTTGCTTTTGGACGATAGGTTTTAAAAGACTTAAAAACAAGATCCAGTTTATGTGAGTCAAACTTTCTTACGGGATTCAGCTTTCTCGTTAAGCCTGCCAGTAGTTTCATTGTAACTGTATTATTAATTATACGAAATACTTTACGTGGATCAACGCAATACTTCTTCCCTTCCCTATCAGTAAAAACAAGCGGATGAACAGCCTCAGAACTAATAAACAACTTCCCATACCAAGGAGCGATTGAAAGCATGCCATCCATTATGTGACCAGTTTTGCATTCTGAACCTCTCCATTTGCCTATCATAAACTGCTTATTCACAGTTTCAAGAGAATCAAAAATAACAAATGCTTCTTTCTGGGTAACACCTGTTGTCTGCATTTTTAAAATTTTTGCATAATTTTCAGAAGTCATGCATTAACACTCCTTACGAATAATCAATCAAAAATATTAATCAGTTATATTATATCATATCCTGATCAATTATACTTATTATTATCTAAATTTCAATAAAAAAATTGATTTAATTAATCATACGTAATCTCACACACAACAAAAATGTTAAGTACAAGCTTTTGTTGGTTTTGCAATAAAGATAAATATAAAAAACATATATTTTTCGTTATTTTTTCTCAATAGTGATTTAATGATTTTTTAATAAATTGGCTGTTATAATAAAACTACAATAAATCACAGGAGGGAACAATATGTATCTCGGTATATTAAAGCGTGACCTAAAAAGAAAGAAAACCATGAATACCATTCTTCTTATATTCATGATCCTGTCTGTCATGTTTGTATCATCAAGTGTAAATACCATGCTGTCTGTCATGTCAGCAACAGACAAATTTCTTGAGTTGTCCGGTGCTGAAGATTATTTTGTAGCAACAATCGGTACAAAAGCCGGAAAAGAAGCTATGGATAAGCTGAATTCACTGGACTGTATCAGTTCAATTAAAAGTGAAAATATTTTTTATCTTAATGAAAACTCCATTAAATATAACGGCAAGACGGCAGAAATATCTACTAACGGAGTTCTGAACAGTATTGATAATATCAGTATAAAGATTTTTGACTCAGATAAAAATGAGTTAACAAAGGTTAATGACGGAGAGATATATGTTAAAAATAGTTTTCTTGAAAAAAACAAAATTCCGATTGGTGCAAAAATAAAAATATCATCCGGTAACTATACAGGTCAGTTCACTGTAAAGGGAACTTTTCTTGATGTACTTTTTGGTTCTGAAATGATGGGTACTCCCAGATTTATTATCAGTAGAAATGAATTTGATAAATTTGTTCGGAACAGCGCAGATGACAGATATGATATGTACAAGGGCGTTATTCTGAATATTGCAACAGATGATCTGAGTAAGGTAGACAATATCGTTAGCGGAATCGACGGAATTGCTTTTACCGGTACAAGAGATGTTATTAAGCTTACTTACATTATGGATATGATTATTGCCGGAGTATTCCTCATTGTTAGCGTCTGTCTGATAATTATCTCACTTGTGCTTCTGAAATTTACTATAGAATTTACTATCAGCGAAGAATACCGTGAAATCGGAGTAATGAAAGCTATAGGCATAAAAAACAACAGTATACAGACCCTGTACATGGTCAAATATCTTGCTATGGCTATAGTTGGAGCACTGGTTGGATTTGTGTGCGGTATACCCTTCGGTAATATAATGATATCACAATCGTCAAGGAACATAATTACCGGCCAGGGAAACGGCTTATTAGTAAATGTGATATGTGCCGCAGTTGTAGTTATGATAATCGCATTTTTCTGTCGTCTAAGTACAGGTAAAGTAAAGAAATTCACTCCGGTAGACGCTATACGCAATGGCGAAAGCGGAAAACGCTATAAGAAAAAAGGATTCCTGAATCTTGCAAAAAGTCCCTCAAGGCCGGTCTTTTTCATGGCAGTAAACGATATTCTCAGCGGATTCCGGCATTTTGCAGTAATGATTGTTACTTTCATTGTCGGTATACTGATGATAACGATTATTCTGAATACAATGTCAACACTGCAAAGTCCTAAGCTTCTCTCATGGTTTTCTATGGCAAACTGTGATGTTACGCTTGAAGACAAATCATGCATAGAAAAATATAACCGACCCGAAGGTCAGAGGCTCAGAGCTGAATATCTTAAAGAAATGAAAAAAACACTTGCTAACAATAACATTCCAGCAGATTGTTTTGCAGAATCTGTTTTTAAACTGTCAGTGCAGAACGGTGATAAAAAAACAGTTTCACTTACGTTTATCGGTTCCGGAACAACAACAGATCAATACGCCTATATTGAAGGCACACCTCCGGAAAATACAGATGAAGTTGCTCTCAGCTATATCATAGCTGATAAACTTAATGTAAAAATCGGAGACAAGATAACAATTAAAACAGGCGGAGATAACGAGGAATTTATTGTTACTGCCTTGCTTCAGTCCATGAATAATATGGGTGAAGCAGTACGACTGAATGAAAAACTTAAAATGGATTACTCAAAGGTTCTTGGCTATTTCAGTTATCAGATTAAATTCATGGATAATCCATCAGACACAGAATTAAACGACAGATATGAGAAAATCAAAGAGTTATATCCCGACTATAAACTGCGCACAGCCGGAGAATATGTAGATTATTCCATCGGCGGAATCGCAGGTGCCCTTAGTGATACAAAAAGCTTTATTCTTATTGTTGTTATGCTGATAAATATTCTTATGGTAGTGCTTATGGAAAAATCATTCCTGACAAAGGAACGAGGAGAGATAGCTCTGATGAAAGCAATCGGCTTTAAAAACAGTTCCATTATAGCATGGCAGACAATAAGAACAGCACTTATAATGCTTGCGGCGGTTATTATCGCCGTAATACTTACGGAACCATTCAGTCAACTGGCTGTAGGCGGCATCTTTAAAGCGATGGGTTCAAAATACATTATATTTGATGTTAATATTCTGGAAACATATATTATTTATCCGCTTATTGTATTTGCAGTAACAATATTAGCAGTTTTTATCAGTGCACAAGGTATCAGAGGTATTTCCACTCAAGAGGTCAATAATATAGAGTGAGGTAATTGACATGAAAAAAATACTTGAAGTAAACGATCTTTGCAAAACATATATCATCAATAAAAGACAAAATAATGTTCTTCGCAATGTAAACTTTGCAGTAAGCGAAGGAGAAATGGTAGCAGTTATGGGACCTTCCGGTTCAGGAAAATCCACCCTTCTTTATACTGTTTCTGGTATGGATAAAATGACAGCTGGTCAGTCTGTATTTAATGGGAAAGATATTTCAAAGCTTAATCCGAATGCACTTGCACAGCTCAGGCTTGATGAGATGGGATTTATTTTTCAGCAGATGTATATGCTGAAAAACCTGAGTGTACTTGATAATATCCTCCTCCCCGCCCGTCAGTCAAAGGCAAACACAATGTCATCAAAGGAAAAGTTTGAATATGGCAAGGAACTTATGCGAAAGCTTGGAATCATTGAAATATCAGATAATGACATTAACGAGGTTTCAGGAGGTCAGTTGCAGAGAGCATGTATCTGCCGCAGCATGATAAACAACCCTAAAATGATTTTTGCAGACGAGCCCACTGGCGCACTGAACCGTTCAAGCTCAGATGAGGTAATGGATGAGCTTTGCAAGCTAAACAAAGAGGGTACTACAATAATGCTTGTCACTCATGATGCAAAGGTGGCAGCAAGATGCAGCAGAGTGCTGTATATCGTTGACGGAAATATAAAAGGAGAGTATAATAATAATGAAGATAATACTCGTAAACGTGAAAGAGCATTGAACAACTGGCTGCTTGAAATGGGATGGTAAACGGCGGGCTTAAATTCTGTTCCAATGATTTAACATAACGTCTCGGACTCTTCAAATTTTATTGGCTGCTGATTGTCATATCTGATTTCTGGAGGATTAACCATGATAGATATTCTTGTTGTAGAGGATAATATGGAAATGGCAGGTTTGCTGTGCGATTTTCTGAAAGCAGACGGTTACAGTGTTGATCATTGTGAAAACGGAGAAAACGCACTGAAGCATTTTGAGCAATGCGGTGCCAGGCTTTTAATTCTTGATATTATGCTGCCGGGACTGGATGGTTTCGGAGTTTGCCGGAAAATACGTGAAAGCTACAATACTCCAATTATTATCGTCAGCGCAAGAACGGAAAAGGATGATAAACTCAGCGGTCTTGTTCTGGGTGCAGATGATTATATCGAAAAACCTTATGATATTGATATACTTCTTGCAAAAATAAAGGGCATTTTTCAGCGTCGATATAACTGCGATGTTATTACAGATGGCTTTATCAGGATTGATAAAAACAAACGAAAAGCATACAAGGAAAACAATCTGATTGAGCTTAATCAAAAAGAATTCGACCTGCTTTGTCTGCTGATGGAAAACAGCGGAAAAACGCTCAGCAAGGAGTATGTTTTCAATAAAATATGGGGCTTTGACAGCTTTTCAGAACCGCAGACACTTACGGTACATATCAAATGGCTGCGTCAGAAGATAGAAAATAACCCAAAAAAACCCGAACATATATTAACTGTATGGGGTGTCGGATATCGTTATGAGGGAGAAATCTGATGAAAGCATTTATAAGATTGATGATAGTAGTAATCGCTGTTCTGGCTGCTGTTATGGTGAGTGCGGATATTGTTCTGAATATTTCAGATGAGGGTGACAAAGGTCGCCCTTATCGTGTTCAGGCCCAGAGAATCGCCCATAAAATAGAAACAGGTGAAAATTACAGTCTCGAGGATTACAATTATATTATAAATGTGGAAAAGATGACAGACGGATTTACTGAGGGTAAAAGCGACTATATCATTATGGAAATAAACGGGATATATTACCGCTTTGATTATCGTTTGCCTTCCGATAAGGAAAATACTGTTTTGATTTTTAATATTTGTTTCTCCGCTGCGGCTATAATATTGTTATGTATTCTTATCTATGTATATTTCAGAATTATCCGTCCGTTTGAAGAAATAAGTAATTATCCGATAGAACTATCCAAGGGAAATCTTACTATTCCCCTGAAGGAACAGAAAAACGGATATTTCGGGAAATTTATATGGGGACTTGATTTACTGCGTGAAAATCTTGAAAATCGGAAGGCTTCTGAACTTGCACTCCAAAAGCAGAATAAAACAATGGTTTTATCTCTTTCCCACGACATAAAAACGCCCCTGGGTGTAATCGAATTATATGCCAAGGCTCTGGAAAAGGGATTATATAACGATGAAGAAAAAAAGAAAGAAATAGCCGTAAGCATACATTCAAAATGTGAGGATATCAGAAAATATGTAGACGATATATCCAGAACAGCTGGAGATGAATTATACGTTGTTGAAGTAAAAGACGGAGAATTTTACCTTTCTGAATTGACAGATAGTATCAGGCTGTTTTATTCTGATAAGCTTAGTTTATTGAAAACAGATTTTGTTATAAACGCTTATTCAGACTGTTTATTAAGCGGTGATATTGAGCGTTCAACAGAGGTACTGCAGAATATCATAGAGAATGCTATCAAATATGGTGATGGAAAAATCATAGAATTATCTTTTACAAGAGAAGAAGACTGTCAGTTGATACATATATCAAACAGCGGATGCAATCTTTCTGATTCTGAGTTACCACATATTTTTGACAGCTTCTGGCGTGGTTCCAATGTTTCCTCACAAAGCGGAAGCGGTCTCGGACTGTATATATGCAGGAGTATTATGAACAAAATGAACGGCGGAATTTATGCCGCAATCAATGAGAGCCAGATGGTGGTTACGGTTGTTTTTCCAATGAAGTGATATATAATAATATTTTTAGATAGCTTATTCTTGAAGTATAAAAGTATTCATTACATATTTTCAATGCTTTTCTATCATAGGAGGGATGGTTGTGAATCTGATAAAAGTAAGCAAAAAGCTGTCTTATCTTCTGCGTCATTGTACCGATCCTTTATATATTGATCTGAAGGGCGGATGGGCAGATGTGAATCAGATAATTACTGTTCTGAAAAGCAAATACAGCGAAACAGATTTGAAAGTTCTCGAAAAAATAGTTGATAACGACGAAAAAGGCCGCTATTCATTCAATAGCGACCACACAAAAATAAGAGCAAATCAAGGACACTCTATTCCAGATGTAATTATTGAAATGGAGCAGCCTGACCCGCCGGAATTGCTATATCACGGAACAGCCACACGTTTTCTTCCTACAATCCTTGAAGAAGGATTAAAGCCTATGACACGTCAATATGTTCATATTTCAGCTGATCCTGAAACTGCTACTGAAATCGGAATGCGTCACGGTAAACCAGTGGTTCTTGAGATCAGAGCCAAGGAATTTACAGCGGATGGTCATAGGCTTTATCGTTCATCAAACGGAGTATGGCTTGCAAAAGAAGTACCAATCAAATACATAAGCGTAATGGAAATGTAATAATTCCTATTGCTCAGTATGTATCATACTCATCTAAACCAAAAAGCTTTTTCTGTTGTCTTATCCTTCGGTTTTTAGGTGAATCAACATATGAGTCACCGTAAAGCTTCGTTTCAGACGGATCCACTTCCCTATTGAACAATTCACCTGCACGCTCAGTACAATCACCACCATAGGATTCATAAGATTTAAAGTGTGTTCTTACTTCTTCATCTGTTCTAAAATGACCATATGCATATCCTGATACAATCATTACAGCACCGATAATCAGAAATATTACAGCCAAAGATCCCGGATTTCCTGCAGGAGCACTTGTAGGTGAAAAGGGAATCGTTTTCGACGGATCAGCAGGATCATAGTACACTAAGACAGTTGTTCCGGTTGTCGGAGGGTCAGGATATGTGTATATTTGTATATCATTATACTTAACCCCGTCTACTTCGTATTTTACAAATACATCGCCATATTCAATACCTGCTGCACCATCCTTAAGGGTTACCTTTTCAATTGTACCCTGTACTGTTTTATATTGATTTACAACACTGCCGGTACTTATAGCAGATACACCAGCTATTAAACCGCAAATTAATGCCGCAACAATAAGCAGTATTCCCACAAGATATAATAATTTACTGACTTTCTGTTTATTCTGCATAATTTTTCCTCCTGTTCTTTTGTACTTTAAAGGGATTCCAGCAATTCCGGAAGCTTACGAAATTCTGACAGCTCAGGAACCGTCTGTCTGATTGTACCGAATCCGTATGCAGCATGAATGAATTCCAGCCCGGCTTTCATGGTAGCATCATAATCTCCCTGAATATCACCGATATAATAACCCTTCTCAATTTTATTTCTTTCAACAATAAGTGAAATATTATCCCCTTTATCGTTCATGTTATTACCGTAGCACTCAATATCTTCAAAGTATTTCCAGAATCCGAAATGGTCAAGAAAATTTCTTGTTATTATTGCATGTTAGTGTAAAATAATTCTGGGTTTATTCAAAACCAGAATCAGCTAGGATAAAGCAAACCAAGCTATTACAGCAGCACCGCGGGCAGCAAGATAGTCAGGTGCATTAAGAGCGTAACGTAAGTGAAGCGACACCATCGCGTT
>ONDB01000181.1 GCA_900316485.1 uncultured Eubacteriales bacterium | reverse complement strand
GCCTTAACCTCTCTGATAGCGTCAGCTGCTTCTTTTCTTACATTGTCACGGATACTGAGAACACAGATAAGAGTAAGCTCTCCGTCTCCGCTTTCGCCCTCTGCCCTTGCAACTGCAAGAAGTCTCATGGAGCGGCCTGCCTGTTCATTTATGTATGTAGCAAGATAGTTCTTTTCTACAAGTTCTTTTTCATTGCCGTTTTCATCAAGGTATCTGGTGCATCTTGAGATTATTTTTTCCGGCGCACCCTTGATATATGTTACCGAACCGCCTTCTCTTTTAACGGTAAGGCTGGAATATTTCTTTGCTGAATCAAAGGGGTTGAAATCCTTTACATCCTCCTTCGGAAGCTTGTCATAGAATTTGCCCTTGTCTATAAATGCCATAAGCGCACGGTCTGTGCTGTTGCCGCCTATGACTTCACCGTCTGATACAGACGCTGAGTTATTTGTTCCTATACCTGTGAGAATATCAAGTCTGAGCTTTGAAGGTATCTCATCAAGTGTCTTGAAGCTTCTGACGTTACCTGTAGTAACCTCCATAACGGAAAGCTTACCCTCGGTTATTGTGCCTGTCTTATCTGTAAAGAGAAGGCTGAGGCTGCCGGCTGTTTCAAGTCCGTTGATATTTCTTACAAGTACGTTATCCTTTGCCATTTTCATGCTCTGGAATGAAAGCAGCACGGACGTAAGCATAGGCAGACCCTCGGGAACTGCACATACAATAACCGTAATAGCTACCGTTACAGCATCAATAATAAGCTGTATCCAGCCGAAGCCGTCCGCAGGCGTATTGCCTGTGATAAGTGTTTTGGCAAGCACAGCAATAATAATAAGTATCGCTCCGATATAGCCGAAGGTCGATATCTGCTTTGCAAGCTTTTTAAGCTTAAGCTGAAGGGGAGTAGCTCTTGTTTCCTCCTGCACCTCAAGTGCAAGCTGGCCGAACATAGTCTTATCTCCAACAACCTTCGCTTCCATATATCCCTCATTGGCACATACCACCGTTCCACGGTAGATATAGTGCTTATTGAGAAGATCCATTTTATCATATTCTGCGCCGTTGGCAGGAGACTTTGGTGCTTCTTCAGTTTCACCGTTAAGAGCAGCCTGGTCAACCTTTATTTCGCCCTCCAGCATTTCGCCGTCTGCTGCGATCTTATCCCCCGACTGCAGATATACGATATCTCCAACCACAAGCTCGCTTACATGAACCTCATGAAGCTGACCGTCACGCATTACCTTAGCGGTTTCCTTAGCTTCTTCCTCCGCCTTGAGTGCGCTTGCCTTGCCTTCCTGTTTATGCTGGCTTACTGACGACACTCCATTTGCGATAAGTATTGCGATAAGTACGCCCACAGGCTCATACCAATCGGCTTTTCCCATAAAAAACATCGCTACCTGTATGCCAAGTGCAACAAGCAGTATTATTATCATCGGATCAGCAAAACCCTTAAGGAATTTTTTCCATAATGGTTCAGGCGGGATTTGTGTCAGATCATTAGTACCATGTTTTTTTCGGCTTTCTTTGACTTGCTCGGCAGTCAGACCTGTCAGATTCATGTAATGCACTCCTTTATTTTTTATACGTTCAGGCAAAGGAATATTAAGCGGTATAAATACCCCCTTAACCGCAGGGCGATGATACGGCATAACACCGATAGCCTGCCAAAATAATTATAAAATTTTGCATTACCTTTGTCAATAGAGCAAGAAAATATATTCTTATTATTGTAATATCCTTTTCTATGAGTTATAATAAATCAAGTCTGTGAAAAAACAGTTCACTAAACTAATTATCTTAAAGCAAACTATCAGTATAATGGAGATATCAATGGAAATATTTTTATTTATTCTCAACAGTATTCTTTTTGGTGTGGGACTTGCAATGGACGCCTTTTCCGTTTCCCTTGCAAACGGTCTTAATGAGCCGAAAATAAAAAAAGGCAGAATGTGCATTATTGCCGGAATATTCGGTTTTTTTCAGTTTTTCATGCCGCTTGTAGGCTGGATCTGTATACATACAATAGCAAAAGCATTTTCAAGCTTTCAAAGCTTTATTCCGTGGATAGCCCTGGTACTTCTTCTATACATCGGCGGAAAAATGCTTATTGAGGGCATAAAGAACAAGGACGGCGACGAAGAAACAGCTGCAGTGGGTAAAAGAGGACTACTGCTGCAGGGCATTGCAACTTCAATAGACGCGCTTTCAGTAGGCTTCACAATTGCAGGATATCAGGTAGAGGCTGCTATAGGAGAATCTCTGATAATCGGAATTGTAACCTTCATTATCAGCTTTCTGGGTCTTATCCTGGGCAAGAAATTCGGAACAAAGCTGGCAGGAAAAGCCTCCATACTCGGCGGAATAATACTTATCCTCATTGGAGCAGAGATCTTTATAAAGGGAGTATTCTTCTGATAATCTCAATACAGCCATTGAACAGGCTGCCGATTTTTAATAACCCATCATCCCTCATAATGATACAAAAAAGTCGATGGATTTCTGGATTCATCGACTTTTGTTTTTTATCAAATAGTCAGTCGTTTCCCTTTTCCATGACTATCCCCCTTGCTTCGGCGGCTTCTGAACGCTTTACTCTGTTGCTGAACGTCAACTGTGGTTTGTGCTAGTGGGGCAGGTACTGAACGCTTCCATC
>ONDB01000178.1 GCA_900316485.1 uncultured Eubacteriales bacterium | reverse complement strand
TGACGTTCAGTGTCAGGAAAGAACGGAACTATTCACTTCATCAATTCAAAATAAAAAAGCCGATGAACTTATAAATCCATCGACTTTTGTATTATTAATGCAAAGATCAGGCTTTTATTCAGCCTTGACCTTGTTTTCTTTTTTTGCTTTCTGCGCTTTGATAACCTTAAGCCGTGAGAATTCCTCTCTGTCTTTTTCATCCAGCGCTTCGGTAATGAATTTGACTCCCTGTTCAAATCGGGGAATCATAATATTTTTAAGTGCGTTTGCCCTCTTCTGCGTTTTCTTTATGGAATCCGCAAGACGGTAAACGCTGTTTTCGACCTCTGCAAGATCTGCCGTAAGCCTTTTTACTTCACGGAAACAGGCATATGCCTCATCAATAGTAGGATCTGTCATCTGCAGACCATATACCAGCTCCGGGCTTTCACATCTGTCAATGGTGACAATAGGTATCTCCACGCCCATTACACTGCGGTAGCTTAGCTTGAGAGAATCCTCTTCGGGCACGGATTTGGCGATATCGTCGATATAGCCCATGCGTATATTAGCCTTTTGCAGCGCAAGGTATGCCTTGCTGTAGGTGGCGTCGATTTTATCCTGTATTTCGGCAGCTCTGTCGATAAGCGTCATCATTTCTCTGACAAGAATATTACGCTTTTTATCAAGAAGCTCATAGCCTGTTCTTGCAAGGGTGAGTGATTTTTTATATGCCATCAGGTTGCCTTTGGTAGGCACTGCCTGTACTGCCATTTATGTCACCTCCGCAGCTCAGTCCTCGTTTTCTTCCTCTTCTTCTTTTGAATTTCCGAAATCATCAAAAGTAATAAGATCAGGGTCGTCAATATAGTGCTCGTCGAGCAATGCGTCATCAACACGGTCAAGCTCTGTTCTCGGCAGGGTTGAAAGCAGCTTCCATCCAAGATCAATACTCTGTTCTACAGTACGATTTTCGGTAAATCCCTGATTTACAAAATGCTGTTCAAAAAGCTTACCGAACTGCATATATTTTTTATCTATGGGAGAAAGCTCCTCCTCACCGATAACGCTTGCAAGTGATCTTGCGTCCTGTACTCTTGCATACGCTGCAAAAAGCTGGTTTGCAAGATCCTGGTGGTCGCTTCTTGTATAGCCTTCACCTATACCGTCCTTCATAAGTCGTGAAAGTGAGGGCAGTACGGATACAGGCGGATAGAAGCCCTGACCCTCAAGCTGACGATCCAGAACTATCTGTCCCTCTGTAATATAACCGGTAAGGTCAGGCACAGGGTGGGTGATATCATCATTGGGCATGGTAAGAATCGGAATCTGTGTAACAGAGCCCTTGCTGCCCTTTATCATACCTGCTCTTTCATAAAGTGAAGCCAGGTCAGAATACAGATATCCGGGGAAGCCCTTTCTTCCGGGAATTTCTCCCTTTGAGGATGAAAACTCACGAAGAGCCTCTGCATAGGACGTCATATCTGTCATAATGACAAGAACGTGCATATTAAGCTCGAAAGCAAGATATTCTGCCGCTGTAAGGGCACATCTCGGCGTAAGGGTACGCTCAATGATCGGGTCGTTTGCAAGATTAAGGAACATTACAACTCTTGAAAGAACTCCGCTTTCATCAAAGCTTCTGCGGAAATAATCCGCTACGTCATTTTTTACGCCCATTGCTGCGAAAACAACGCAGAAGTTATTGTCCTCTGTATCAGAAATCTTTGCCTGTCTTACTATCTGAACTGCCAGCTCATTATGCTTCATACCTGAGCCTGAGAAAATAGGCAGCTTCTGACCTCTGATAAGAGTCATAAGGGTGTCAATGGTTGATATACCAGTATTGATATAGTTTCTCGGATAAACTCTGGATACAGGGTTCATGGGAGTACCGTTGATATTTGCTCTTTTCTCGGGGTAAACCTCCCCGAAGCCGTCTATAGGTTCACCTGCACCGCTGAACACTCTTCCCAGAATCTCCGGAGAAAGAGCAAGCTCCATGGGGCGGGCTTTAAGTCTTGTTCGTGTATTGTCAAGCGAAACTGATTTCGTACCCTCGAAAACCTGAACAACAACACGCTTTCCTTCTATCTGAACTATTCTTCCGTGACGGGTGGTACCGTTGTCAAGCCGGATATCGACCATTTCCTCGTAGGAAGCGTTTTCTACGTCATCCAGAACGATAAGGGAACCGTTGATCTCCTTAACACCGACATAATCGAGAATCATTCATTTCACTTCTTTCTGTTCCATAGTATTTTATCAGCCTGTTCAGAAACAGACATTCACAGCTGTCATCACACCTTTGTAAGTGTGGAAAGAGCCTTATCCATATCTGCAATAAGCTCGTCAAACATTTCCGGCTTATTGTTCGGAATATCGTATTTCATCTTTGCAAGCCTTTCAAAAAGACCAAGCTCGGTAATTCTGGAAATCGGAATAGCTGCTGCTATAATATGCTTAGCCTTATTATACAGATGAAGTATGGACTTCATCATAAGCTTCTGCTTTTCAAGGGGTACGAAGGTATCATCTGCATGGAAGGCATTCTGCTGCAGGAAGCCTACACGGATTGCCTTTGCCGTTTCAATGACAAGCTTCTGCTCATCCGGAAGAACATCCGAACCGATAAGCTTTACAATCTCCATAAGAGCGCTTTCCTCATGAAGCAGTGCTGTAATCTTGTTTCTGTATCTGATAAAATCCTCACCGAGATTTTCTCTGAACCAGGGGTCCAGGTCAGTGAAATATTCGCTGTAGCTGTCCATCCAGTTAATAGCCGGATAGTGTCTTGCATATGCAAGTGACTTATCCAGTGCCCAGAAGCAGCGTGTAAAACGCTTTGTATTCTGTGTAACAGGCTCTGAGAAGTCGCTGCCCTGAGGTGAAACTGCTCCGATGATAGTTACTGAGCCTTCACTTCCGCTCAGAGTCTTGATTCTTCCTGCTCTTTCATAGAACTCAGAAAGTCTTGACGGCAGGTAAGCCGGGAAGCCTTCCTCTGCAGGCATTTCCTCAAGTCGTCCCGAGATCTCACGCAGAGCCTCTGCCCAACGTGAAGTAGAGTCTGCCATAATTGCTACATGATAGCCCATGTCACGGTAATACTCAGCAAGGGTCAGACCTGTATATATGGAAGCCTCACGGGCTGCAACAGGCATATTTGATGTATTGGCGATAAGCACCGTTCTGTCTGTCATAGGTCTGCCTGATTTCGGGTCAACAAGCTCTGAGAATTCGTCAAGAACCTGGCTCATTTCATTTCCACGCTCACCGCAGCCTACATATACGATGATATCAGCGTCGCACCACTTTGCAAGCTGGTGCTGGTTCATTGTCTTACCTGTTCCGAAGCCTCCGGGGATAGCAGCCGTGCCGCCCTTTGCTATAGGGAACATTGTATCCATTACTCGCTGACCGGTAATAAGCGGAATATCAGCAGGCAGTCTTTCGGCATTTGGTCTTGCCTCTCTGATAGGCCAGCGCTGACAAAGGGTAAGATCATGCTCATTGCCCTTTTTATCCTTTATAGTTACAATTGCATCGTTCAGCCGATATTTGCCGTTGGGCTTTACATTTGTGACAGTACCGCTGAGTGCAGGGGGCACCATGAAGCGATGCTCGATGATCTGAGTTTCCGGACAGGTCGCATATATCATACCGCCCTTTAACTCATCGCCTTCCCTGACCTTTATTGTTACATCCCACTGCTTATCAAGGTCAAGTGATGAAACGGAAGCACCTCTTGAAATAAAGGAACCGCTCTGCTCCTCTATTGCCTTAAGGGGGCGCTCAATTCCGTCAAAAATATTATCTATTATTCCGGGGCCCAGCAGGACATTCATGGGGCCGCCTGTTCCGTATATGGGATCTCCGGGCTTTAGTCCGGTAGTTTCCTCATATACCTGAACCGTTGTGAAGTCGTTATTGATACCGATGATCTCACCTACAAGACGGGATTCACCGACATAGACCATTTCCATCATGGAAAAGGTTCTGGTATTCTTTACAGTCACAACAGGACCGTTAATACCATATATAACATCTTTATTAACTGCCATGTTACTCATCCCATCCTTTTTATTCGGTAACCTTCAGACCTGAATTCTCGAAAAACCATTCATGCTGCTGTTCGAGTCTGCTGTCGAGGGTTTCATCAGCAAGCATTCCAAGCTTTTTGCTTACACCCAGAATTCCGCCGATGATTATCTCATCAGTTTCAACGATCTCGCATTTTCTTCCGAAAGCAAGGAATATCTGATTTTTATGTACGAGATCCTCTTTTCTGAGCTTAAGTACAACATCATCAGCCTGAATAGCCATAGATATTTCCTTTGTACTGTTCAGAAGGCTTTTGAGATATTTTTCGGTTTTTGTATATTCTCTGAGCTTCTGTGCTGCCTTTTCAAAGACCTCTTTTTCTATTTCCTGTCTGCGAACAAAGGTCTTTCTGCGGCTTGCGGTTTCTGCTCTTGAAAGCTCCGCAGAGATCTGTGTTCTGATATCGGACATCTTCTTCTGAATGAGGACATAAGCCTCTCTCAGACCTTCTTCCTCAGCCTTGTTGAGTTCTCTTTCCTTGAAGTCCTCGGCTTCGGACTGTATTTTGCTTCTCTGCTCTTCAGCATATTTTTCTATTGCCTTAAGAAAATTATCTGTTTTGCTTACAGTATCAGGCATATTCACACCTCCGAAGACGTTTGCCTATATTTTTACTCCTATCGCTTCCCTGACATAACGGGTGATCGAATCCTTAGCCCGTCCGCTGCCGTGTCTGTCGGGAATTTCGACTATCAGAGGCTGCTTGCGGTTGAGCTTCAGCTCATATACCAGTTCAGGACAAAGCTGCACCAGCTTTTCCGTCATTAGTATAACCGCAACATCCTCCATTTCCATAGCCCTCGAAAGAGCTTCCTTAACTTCATTTTCCTCGTGGACTACTACTCCGTTGATTCCTGCAAGATGCATTCCCATCAGAGTATCCACATTATCGCTTATTAAATAAAACTTCATAAGCCCCTCCTGTTCCGGCAGATCCCTTTCGGAGGCTTTCAGGGTATAACCCCGAAAGCTCTCTGCCAAGATATACATCTGAGATCTGTTTCCAGACAAGTGAAAAATTATCAGCCAATCTTGGAGATGATAAGGATAGAAACGAGAAGTCCGTAAAGTGCAACGCCTTCGCCCAGTGCAACGAAGATAAGAGCCTTACCGAATGCCTTAGGATCCTCACTTGTTGCGCCGATAGCAGCAGGAGCTGCGCCGCCAACTGCGATACCGCCGCCGATACCGGAAATACCTGTTGCAAGAGCTGCACCGATCATTGAAAGACCCATGTTGATATCACCTGAACCAGCAGCTGCTGTTGTTGCTGCAGCATCGCCTTCACCTGCTGCCATTGCTACCATTGATGTGATAAGGCATACGGAACCAACAAGCGCAAATGATGCGATCTGTCTGATTACAGCGCTCTTGCGTGTTCTTTTGCCAAGCACTACATTCTTATAAGCACAATAAACTGATACTACCAGAAAAATAACGGGTACTGAAATTAATACATATTCCAACATAATAAAATCCTCATTTCTTTTTTATTTTTCAAAGGGCATGACAGTGGTCTGTATCCTTCAGTTTTTTTCATTCTTTCCTGCTACAATTGGTGTGAACTGACGTCCTTCACCAATATAGAAGCGGCTGAATATCTCGTAGTAATCAAGTCTGAGAACCTGAATAGCTACCAGCAGCGCTTCAAGAGCCATTACAATACCGTTGCCTACTATTATCATAATGATATATCCAGCTCCGCCGATCATTTCTGCGAGTGTGAATACAACCAGCATCATACCCGCGTGAACAAGTATATATGCGCCGATTCTCAAAAATGACATTGTATTTGTAACATAGCTCAGACACATTTCAAAAAGCTCGAATATACTCTGTGTACAATATTCTCCCCAGCTTTCGGGCTGCCAATTTTTCTTGCCCTCAGCAAGTCTTCCAAGAGGCTCTCTGAGGAACATTACAATAAGCGGCAGAATTATCAGACCCAGGATATAGAAGATATTCATTATCTCTATATTAAGAAGCATCTGACAAACAAGACCGGCTACAAGTGAAACATAGAAGACAAATCCTGCTATGCCGTTTGCTCCGAAGTATGCGCTTTCCGGATCCCTGCGCTTTATCGAGGAAACAATATTCATCAGCATTGAAATAACAATGGTGACAATACCTATAGCCACTGAACCGTAAATAATAATATTTATCGTTTCCGCCTGCATTACCTCTACCGGTTTTTCATCAAAACCGAACAAAGCCTTGTAAACCGGATCCAGTGCATGTTCAAAGCCGAATACGGAGCCGTAGATGGAACCGAATATCATACCTGAGATTCCGCAGGGCACCAGAATGCGCCCGATTTCCATCTTTTTGAACTTCCACATCAGAAGACCTATCAGTGCTACAACAAATCCCTGACCAACATCGCCGAACATTATTCCGAAGAACAATGTATAGGTAAATGCAACCAGCGGAGTAGGATCAAGCTCGTTATAGCTGGGCAGACCATACATTTTTACATAGAATTCATACAGCCTTATAAAAGGCGGATTCTTCAGAATGACAGGCGGAGAATGTTTAAGCTCTTCCTTGCCGTCGCTCAGAGAATATTCAATACTGTTTATCTCATCAAGCTGCTCGGTAAAATACTTTTCCTTATCCTCCGGTATCCATCCCACAAGGATGAAGCTGCCGTGATACTTGTATACATATCTCTTTATTGCATGATAATCGTCAAGCTCCTGGAGTCGGCTGTAATATTTCATGCATTTTTTGCCTTCAGCCTCAAAAAGATCATCAAGCTTTTTCTGATTTTCCTTTTGCTTTTCCTCAAGCTCCTTAAGTTTTTTCCCGAGAGTTACTATATATTCCTCGGGTGTGCCTGCAATATCAGGGACATCCAGCTTTTCAAAATAAAGAGAGGAGAAAATTCTGTCCACCGTCTGCCGCTCTGAAGGCTCATTCGGTGAAAAGTATACGCCCCAGTAATGGGTGTCGTCCTGTGTGCACTTAAAGAAGATCACAAAGGGATTTTCAGCGAATTTGTTTATTTTTTCGTAGCTTTCGATGGGGATTCTTCCGAAGCACGGGGTTATGTATTTACATTTCATTATCTCCGTGAAATCCAGGTTTCCTCCTGCAAAATGTCCTACCTGTTCAATATTTCTGCGGCAGGAATCAAGTTCCTGTCTGATCATTAGTCTTTCATTTACCAGCTGCTCAAGCCTTTCGGTTATGGATGTTACATATTTCAGCACACCCTTGTCACTGACACTGAAATTCCTGGGCTGCTTGAATTCAAGCTGCCACTGGGCCATATCTGCAGCACTTCTCAGACTCTGAAGCGGCGCTGAATAAGGGTTTTTATCGCTCATCGGCACAAAATCCTGTGTATTGGAATAAAATGACATTGCATCATCCGGATGAAAAACCTGGGAATCGCCGCAGAATTTGATTACCTTATCAAGCTCAGAAAGCATACCGATAATATTAATTGCCTTAACCTTTTTTACAGACACATGATCACCTCCTTATCATCTTACCAGCAATGCTGATTTTTCCTCAGGGGAAAGATCATACCTTGTTGATTCTATAATATTGACAATATTGCTCAGCTCGATCTCCTTAAGATATACATAGGAGATCATTACTATCGTCGGATTAGGCGACAGCCTGAGGTGGTGCTTGCAATACATACTTAGCATTGCAGAAGCCATCTGGGACTGATCATTATATTTCAGCTTTGACATCAGCCTTCCAAGGTAGGTGGAGCGTGATAGCTCAAACACCTCTCTCGAATTTGAAGCCGCGCAAAGCTCGTCAATATTTCTCTGTGAAAGCCTGCCATAGGGTATAAGCAGGGGTTTTATCTGTTCTGCGCTGAAATTATAATATTTTTTTAGTCTTATTATTCTCGATATATTTCTGAAATCAAGCATTGCAGAAAATGTACTTCTCAGCTCATCTCTGTCGCCGACATTCTTAGCCTTTTCAATTGCCTCCATAACTATGCCGTAATTATTATTATTAAGCTGTGCTTCAATTGTTGCAATATCAGCCCGCTTTCCCTCCGGCGGACGGTGCTTTTCGAGTATCTGTGCGTACTTCGTTCCCGAAAGCACGGACAGCATATCATCATAGCTTCTTACCGTACTGAATTCCTTCAGGTCTATCTTTGCAAACTTGGTCATGGTCATAGGCAATGAAAAGACATATTCATCAGCCCTTCCGATATTAACAAGGGTCAGAGACCGGATTATCTGCTCTATTTCCATTTCCGAGATAATGAAATCGGAAAATACCAGGGTTTTATCCTTGGCATATCTTGAGAGAGCAGAAATATCGTAATACAGGTTCTGTCTGAGCATCGGTTCAAGCTGACCTCTGTGTACCTCATTTTCATTGAGACCGGCAAGCACCGATTTATAATTGGTTCGTGTTTTCAGGTAGGAGGCGACCTCCGACACATTGCGGCAGTCCATAAGCTGCTTATAGTCATGATCGGTAAGGCACTTTCCGTACATAGCACGAGCTTTTGCCAAAATGGCATTTGAAGCCATATCAGACATATACGTTACTTCCTTTCCGAAGAGTTTTTCTTTCCGGGTTATCCGCCTGTAACACGAGCGACTATTTCATTCACCCATTTGTCACCGTTTTCCTCATATGTACTGTCCAGCCTGCGGATTACGGTGCTGTTTCTTTTTTCGATCACTTCCAGCTGTTCGTCAGCCTTTTTCTGAGCGGTAGCCTTGTTGATCTCTATCCTCTCCTTTGCCCGGTTCAGATAATCATTTTTGATTTGTTCTTTTTTCTGAAGAATATCCTTTTCAAAGTCGATCTTGCTTCTCTGAGCCTCATCGGTCAGATCCCTGGCTTTTTTATCCATATCAAGGATTTTGGATATCATATCCTCCATTATACAGACCTCCTTCTTTCCTGCGGAAAAACCGCTTTAAGGACAGTTGGCATGGTAATTATTTCCT
>ONDB01000047.1 GCA_900316485.1 uncultured Eubacteriales bacterium | reverse complement strand
TTAATATAGATATCCTGGTCCTTTACTCCGATGTCGCTCATAAGCTGACGGAAATTATTGGTTTTGTCAATATAGATCAGCTGATCAGAACCGCTGCCTTCAACTCTTGAATAGCCTGCAGCATTGGCAAGGTTCATTGACATTGTTGCAAGGTGATAGTTATACTCCTTTGTATCGCCCATAAAGTAGCCGTCTGAGTAATAGTAAACAACCTCAAGATCTTCTGTTTCTGATTCCGTTCCGGGAACATCTGCAACTCCTTTGAGAAGCTCATAGTTTTTTCCGTTTACAGTATATCCCCCTTTGACACTCTGGGTTGTCTTTCCGCTGTCGGGCGTAAAGGTAGAAACGGAAACGGTTGATCTAGTACCATCCATTACCTCAAGCTTGCGGCTGGACGGACTCCATTCAATATGCTTGCTTGAATCGTTATCATAGACATAGAATGAATCACGGAATGTTCCTTTTGTTGAGATATAGTTCCTATGATTGCTGCTGTTTCGTACATGGAGATCAGCACCCTTTTTCAGATCGGGAATGATAAACGCATTTGTAGCATCCGTACCCCAGCCGGAAAGATAAACATTATCATCTGAATAGCTTTTGGATCTGTTACCCCTTACTATACAGGTACCGCTGAACTTGATTTTGTTGTAATTATTGCATTAGACACCTCCTCCACCGCCTTTGGACTCTTTGGATTCATTATTGTAGACGGTACAGTTTTCTATTGTATTGAAATCGTTTTTATTGCAGATACCGCCGCCGTCATCATCAGCAATATTTTTCACGAAATTACAGTTACTTACACAGATATGCTCATCATCCAGGTACAGACCGCCGCCGTCTGCTCTGTTATTCCAGAAGTTTATTCCAGATACGGTAGCATAATCATTATCAAGATAAACACCGCCGCCGTAGCCAAGCGATGAGTGCCATATTGTTGTATCCGCACAGTTGCCGGCTACTGTGGTATTGACAAGCTCAAGTCGGCAGTTTTCCCTTACCACAATGCCTCCGGCTGACTTATAACTATAACCACCGGTGATAAGACCGCCCTTGAAGGTGTGATCATTTCTTGTGCTCAGATCAAACGCCTTGACTGTATGGTAACGGTAAGATCCGTATGACGGATTGCTTTTGCTTCCGCCGTAAACCGTCAGCTTTGCATTGTCCTCAAGCTTGATGACCTCGCCTTCTTTCTCGCTGGAATCCAGCCCCCGGCTCAGAACGTAACCGTTAAGCTCGATGACGATGCTTCCGCCCTTCCAGACATTGAGCCTGTGAGTCTTTACATCATTATACAGACCCATTGTTCCCTGGACATTGTTTACCTTGTCCCATGCCTCCTCCATATTTGAGTAGTCCCAGGAATTACCGTTTTTATCTTTGACATATACAATTTTGTCTGCTGCGAAAACCTTCAGAATGCCTTCAATCGGAACCAAGCCGAAAAGCATTGCAAAAACCAGAAGACATGCGGTAATTCGTAAAGATGGTTTTATTTTTTGCATAATAACACTTCCTTACATATTTAGTGTACTGCAGGCAGAACCAGAACGATCCTGCCTACGCAACAACATGTCAGAGCTTCATAGGGGGCATTTCAATCGGCCTTTTTCTGTTCAAGCTTTTCTGGGTCGAATTGATGACAACGCCCACACCGCCGGAAACCTGACTAAGATCATCATAGTCAAGCTCTAATTCATCCTGCTGTTCCTCTTTTTCCTGTTGATTTACTTTCTTGAGTTCTTCTGACATAATAATCACCTCCATGAATTCTGTTTAATATAGTATTCTTTTCTGTTTAAATCATCAGAGAAGCTCATCCTTAATACTGTGATAATAATCAAAAAACATAAATTATTATCATCAATCTCTGCTTTTGAACACCGGAAATGCCGCCGTCATCTGATGAAACGATAGTCTGCATTCCACTGCGTCATCAATATTAAGCGCCGACATTATTATCAATCCACCTGAATGTTCATCAGGAAAATATATGTAATGCAGTCTTATGATTTTCAAACCATAATTCCACCTGCTCATTATAATTATACAATACATAAAAAAAGTCAATTCCAATCCGGAAATTGTCAACTTTTTTGCATTTTTACAAAAAAATGCCCCGCACAAAGGCGAGGCTATGATGTGAATAAATCAAACTGATCTGAACAATAACAGTAAACAAAGCTGTTTTTCCAAACAGATATCACTGTATTCATCTGTTATAGTTTCTTTTGGCATTAAATCCTAACAATTTTCAGTTTCGTCATTCGTCATAATCTTCCGGACTGAAAGCCAGGCAGCTTTCGGGTGCCTTGGGCATTTCTTCTCCGGTTATTGCTGCCCTGATCATTCCCCGGTGAAGATAAAGCATGATAAGCACCAATCCTGTGCATATTCCCCCGATAAACGCTAAAAACGTTTTATTCATAACTCTGTCCATCCTTTCTTTATCATATAATACAGCTGACATTTTACATAATCAGATAGTAAGCCTGTCTGTTTTCTTATTTTTCAGCAGGTTCCCATTTGCATCTGACAGGTGATACGATAGAACCGTCCTTCTTCATAGCGGTCATTGTCTTGTCAACAACCTTGCGGTCAAGACCGGTAAGCTCTGCAATCTTTCCGGCATTCAGAGGTTCGCCGGCTTTTTTCATTGCTTCAAGAATCTGATCTTTTTCACTCATAATCGTCACTCCTTAAAAGTTAATAGTTTCCGGTGCTTCAGTAAACGAGCTGAATGTTGCTGTTGCATTCTTGAAATACAGCATCTGCATATTGCCGTCATCGGGATCGTACATTGCTTTCAGACTTGGCATTTTTTCCAGCATAGCAACCTTCACATCACGGTCATCATCGTTAACCAGCTCGCCTGCTATTCTCAGCCATTTTCCGTCCTTGAATGCACAGATTTCAACCTTGGGATTAGCACTGATCTGCTTTGATACTTCCTTTACCTTGCCGGTCTGGATATATAGTCTTCCGCTATACAGCAGGGCTGTTCCGAATGCACGCACTCTCGGCTGATTGCCTTCCACAGTTGCAAGATAGTAGGTCTGTGCCTCATCAAGGAAACTGCATACTCTTTTAATATTGTCCATTTTTTACCTCCTTTAATCACCCGGCATTTCAATACTTTAGTTTTTCATACCGCTCTGCCCGGTTCGTTTTTCATTAAACATTTTGGTCTCTTACCATTCCTCGTCAGATAAAGTGCATGATTATCCTGGATGGTCGTTTCTACATAATGACGCCCTTATATCTGCATATGATCTCTTGTAATATATGATAACAGAAAAAGAGGTTTTTGTCTATCGGTAAAGCCATAAAAAATCCTGCAATATCGTAGTGAACTCAGCATGAGTAATCATAAAAAACAGGTAAATCAGAATTATTCTATATTATTCGTTTTGCATATTCATATACCTTCTCAGACCATTCCCATACATCAGCACAGTCATTTTGCAAATAATGCACTTTTGATTTAAGATTCTCAGGTATATGTGGCTCCATCGCCAGCTTATAAGCGTTAGGTACGATAATTGCAGATATCCAATCCTTCAGCACAATCCTGTTCTTCACCTTTAACGGCAATACACCATCAAAGACCGCATCAGGATGATGAATCAGCTTGTCATAACGAAAAAAGAACCTCACTCCAGGCGTGAAATATTTACTTAGATCATCATTGTCTGGGAACCGACCGAGTTTTCTTTCCATTACAAGGCGATCCCCTGCTTGACAGTTGCCCCAGGCAAACATTATGTAATAAAAGTAGTCTTCTGGATCATTCGCCGCATTCCTGCCTTCGGATTTCAGTTCCTTAGCCGTCAAGCCCCTTGCCATCACCGGTGAAAGCAGACAGCCGCAATCCATAATTTTAACTGCATTTTCAATCGGGGATGTATGACATACCAAGTCAGTCATACATCCTTTGTATTTAGGGCACGCCGTGCATTCCTTTATGATCTCAGGAGGTTCAATGCGAGGTTTACTGCTGATCTGTTTATACTTTTCAATTTGATAAAGTATTTCCCTCTCAGCTTCAATTTCGCAGAATCTTCCGTTTTCTTCTTCATAATGAATAAAATCTAAAATTGTTTGTATTTCCCAATCAGTTATATCCGGATAGTCAGAGAGTTTCTTATAAAATACGCCATCCCAACACTCCGATATATCAAATTCTCCTATTTTTATAAGCATATAATCATCCCTGCAAATTCTGGTTTTCATCATTATACCACACCCGCTACGCCGCGGCTACCCGTTTTCGCATTTTGACAAAAGAAAACAGCGCCGCCGGTGCAGGGCTTAAGAAGATCAATATAGAATTTTTAATGGCCTTACACATTTCAGGAACGCTTGCATATGGTATAATAAATTTCTTTTTTAATGCTACTTTCGGTACAAATCTGTTGAAATTTATGGTATAATACAATATACAGAGCAAATCTTTAGCTGCGGCTGAACGGAGTTTAATACATATTCAGTATGCAACAGAGATGTTAAAGGAATTCATAACACCGAAAATTATGAGAAAAGTCTGACATCTGCATCATTTATCAGGGTTCTTGCTGAATCAGTAAGGAATGAAAAGCACCGGAATTTAATTATTTGAACGGCAGGAGAAATAAGCTTCCTGCCGCTTGGCTTAATATGGCTTAAAACTGGCTTGATATCGGGCAATATTTGGTTAAACCTTCTATTGTAATTCAGAAGAATATCCGATAGAATAGTAGACACAGATCCTCTGTTATGATAAACGGACGATAACCGTTGAAAAGAGATGGTACTGCAGCGGATCATACATTACACTAATTCATAAGGAGTCCGAAAACAAATGAATTATATCAAAATGATCCCCAAGCTGTTATTATATGCGGGAGTGGATAAAGAGGAATATACTAAGCTTCTCCCCAGCATTCGCAAAGAAAACGAAGTGCTGCTGAGATTGTTTTCTCTGCTTGCAGCGCCCATGTTTTTTGTTTTGGCAATTGTGAGTATAGTTTCCGGTGGATTTGCCACAGTGAACAGTCCTACATATCTGATTTCCGGAATCATAATGCTGCTCATCTTTCTGTGCGTTATGTTCATTGTTCCGAAGCATCCCAATATCATCCTGATGCTTGTCTATGTGTTTGAAATCGTACTATATGCATTCGAAATCCAAATTTCGATGCTGCATGCGGAGAAACCGGCGGTGTCAGCAGTGGCTTTTTTACTGGTCAGCCCTCTGCTGTTCTATGATCGCCCTATCAGACTGTCCGCTTTGCTTACTGCTGTTATTGCGACATTCAGCACAATGGTTATTTACTTCAAGCAGCCGAATGTTGCAGAGACAGACGTCTGGAATATGATCACCTTTGGCATTGTAGCGATCGCCGCTACTGTATTCATAATGAGCATTAAGATCCGTACACTTTCTCAGTCCAGGCCAATCGAATACATGAGCCAGACCGATCTGCTTACAGGAGTAAAAAATCGGAATTATTTTGAAGAACGGATGAAGCTATATCCTGAGATGTGCAAATCTAACATTATCTGCATATATGGGGATGCCAATGGTCTTCATGAAAAAAATAATAAAGAAGGACATCAGGCAGGAGACAAAATGCTGCGTGAAATCGCAGCAAGTATTCAGCAGCGATTCGGCCCGGAACATACTTACCGTATCGGCGGCGACGAGTTTGCAGCCTTCGAGGTAGACGGTCAGCCGGAGAAGGTGATTTCTGATATCGACAGGATAACGCAGGACCTGGCCAAAAAAGACTACCAAATATCATTTGGAATCTCGGTACATAATAAGGAAGAAAACAATATGGACATTCATGAGCTTGTCAAGGAAGCTGAAAAAAATATGTTCTCTGCCAAGAAAGAATTCTATAGCCGGTCAGAAGGCGACAGGCAAACCAGATCAACACCCAGAAACTGATTTATTTCATCAGTACAATCTTTTTCCTAACATTCCTCCCTTAATGCTGCAACGGAAAAACTGTTTGTATCGGACATTATTTCAGATGCTGTCTGCTCCTTTGCAAGCTACATAAAATTTTCGTTTATAGTCTTCAATATGATATAAGTTTTAGTCCCTGTCATTCATATATTGTTTGACAGGGCTTTTTGTATGTAGCGGTATTTATGTGCTGTTCTCTATGGAAAGCTGTTTTACCACCCGATTCCAGAAAATAACTTTTTTACTGCCAAGCCGACGAAATCAGTTATCATCATTACCAATGTTAATATCATTCAACAGGTATGACAATATGAAGTTCGTGTAAAATGATTCTGGGTCAAAACCGGAATCAGCTAAGATAAAGCAAACCAAGCAATTACAGCAGTACTGTGGGCAGTAAGATAGTCAGGTGCATTAAGAGCGAACGAAGTGAAGGGACACCATCGTGTTGCAGCACCGGCGGCTCGCCAGCCAATATGAAACACCTCTTGAAACATCTCCTTTTTTATTGTAAAATCATATTTGGTTTAATGTCTTTCAGTAAATGATTAAAGGAGGGATTACAGCAATAACAATTTTTTCATATAAATCCGTATAGTATAAAACAACTGCTTCCTCTTTCACAAATTATAGAGCAACAATAACACACTAAGTGAGATAAGTATAAAATTCCGGTTGCACTTTTGTTTCTGTTAAGAGGTAAAATGAGAGGTGACGTTACAAAATAAAACGACAAATATGGAAAAAACACGCGAAAATACAGGTAATTCCGGCTTCTGGCAGATAAACGGCAGCTTTGCGGCAAAAATTTACAAAATGATAGTATTTGATCATGAAGAAAGTTAAAGCAATTATTTTAGCATCGGCAATCCTGAATTTGATATGTGCCTGACTGATAACAATGATTTCCAGAAAATTGAACTCGCAAAGGATGTCGGCAATGTCATAAAGAAAGTTGAAACCAACGAGGAATAATAATTTCCACGCTGATTCAAAAAAGATGTGATTAAGGCAGAAGAAAACTGTTTTAGTTCTTTATCTGTCTTGTTAATATCATCAAAATAAAAATCTGAAGATGCCAAATAACGAAAGTACGAGGAGAAAAAACTATGAAATCAAATAAAATATATCAGGCTTCCACGCTACAGGCTCTTGCACTCGGATATACAAGACCTGTTATCACGGTACGGGAATTGCTTGATCACGGTGACACCGGGCTCGGTACATTCGAGAACGTAGACGGCGAAATGATAGTTATAGACGGAGTATGCTATCAGGCAAAACAGAACGGAAGTGTAGTCCGCACCAGCGAAGATGCAGGCGTGCCCTTTGCTGTATCTGGCTTTGTAAATGAAGGCAGAAGATTTGAAATAGGAGAAATGCCGGATATTGAATCCATTAAACAGGAACTGACCATAAGGATAGAAGAAAATTTCGGTCTTAACAGTATTCACATCGCACGGATAGACGGATGGTTTGAAACAGTACACGCCCGCGCAGGAGCGCCGTACCGCTCACAGCACGTTTCTTTGAAGAATATTCTTTCAAAAACACAGAAAGACTTTACCTTTGAACGGCTGGAAGGAACTCTGGTGTGCGTGTATTATCCTGATTATATGGACGGCATAAAC
>ONDB01000112.1 GCA_900316485.1 uncultured Eubacteriales bacterium | reverse complement strand
GTTCCGCTTAATCTGAAAAACAATATGATAGGTAAGGCTCATATCACTGCTGCAAGAACAAGACCAAAATTCATAGGCGGTGAACGTGCCCATTACTGTGATGAGCTGAAATGATGTTTTCAGCTTCAGTACCTGTTGAATGTGGGGTAATAAAGCATGGGATATAAAGAACAATTCATAGAAATATTCACCGATAATATCAAGCGTGACGGAGGTCAGAATCTGCTTGAATGGATGCAGAAAACAGATTTTTTCACAGCTCCTGCAAGTACAAAATTTCACGGTGCCTGTGAAGAGGGACTTGTAATGCATAGCATCAATGTATATAATACCATGATGGAAAGACATTTCGATCCCGATACAGACAACCGGGAAAGCTTTGCAATCTGCGGTCTTCTTCATGATCTTTGCAAGGCCCAGTTCTATAAGATTTCTACAAGAAATGTCAAGAATGATGAAACGGGTCAGTGGGAGAAGAAGCCTTTTTATACTGTTGATGATGCTTTTCCCTACGGACACGGAGAAAAGTCGGTATTTCTGATCGAGCGCTTTATGAGGCTTAAACCGGCAGAGGCAATGGCTATCCGCTGGCATATGGGTGGATTTGACGAAGCAGCAAAAGGCGGCAGCTTTGCAATAAGCCTTGCATATGAGAAATACCCTATTGCAGTAAAGCTTCATCTGGCGGACCTGGAGTCAACTTATCTTCGCGAGAAGGGAACATCTTCAGCAAGATAGTAGTTAATAAAAAAATTCCCTGTTATCAAAAAATAACTATTGACAAATTGTAAAACAGGAATTATAATATTTTTGTAAAAAGAAAATAATAAACCGTTGATCAGGAGTAGTAAATTAAAGTGATTGTTTCAGAGAGCTGTCGGTTGGTGGGATGACAGTAACTTAGCTTTTTTTGAATGGACTTGTAAGGGCGGCAGGAAACCCGTTAAAACGGGAAGTAATGGCCGACGGAGATCTGACCGTTATCAGCAGATAGTGTATGTATGTACATGAAGAGGTGGACGTTTATCGTCAATTTGGGTGGTACCGCAGAAGTTTCAGACTTTTGTCCCTTGGTAGGGACAAAAGTCTTTTATTTTTTTCACGCCCGTTACAGAAAGGAAATAAGGTATGTTAAAACCGGATTTGAACACAGTCAGAAAAATGTCTGAAAAATACAATACAATTCCTGTGACAAAGGAATTCTTTGCAGATGTTATCACTCCGATAAATCTACTCAGACGAATAGCAGCAGTAAGCAACAGATATTTTCTTCTTGAAAGCGTAGAGGGCGGAGAGAAATGGGGAAGATATTCCTTTCTTGGCTACGACCCGATAATGCGTGTTACCTGCAAGGAAAAGACGATATCCATTGAAAAGGAAGGACATCTTCAGAATCTGCAGAGCAGCGCTCCGCTTGAAACGGTAAGAGAGATACTCGGCCGCTATAAGGCGCCTGAGATAATGGACGGTGCACCGTTTACAGGCGGATTTGTAGGATATTTTGCATATTCTATGATCGGATATACTGAACCAAAGCTCAGAATAAAAAGCGGCGAATTCAATGATATGGATCTGATGCTTTTTGAAAAGGTAATTGCTTACGATCATCTCAGACAGAAGATAATGATAAGTGTAAATATCAGAACAGATAATCTTGAGGAAAACTACCATAAAGCAGAGGGAATAATTGATGAAACAGCAAAGCTTCTCAGCTCTGAGGCTCCGCTGGTAAAGCTGCCTACTCCGGTGGTTTCTGAATTCAGCTGTAATTTCTCAAAGGAGGATTACTGCAATGTTGTCGATACAACAAAGGAATATATCAGAAACGGAGACATTTTCCAGGCGGTTATTTCAAGGCGCTTTGAGGCAGATTATGAAGGCAGCCTTATCAATGCATACAGAGTTCTCAGGACGACCAATCCTTCACCGTACATGGTTTATATGAGTATTGACGGTGACGAGATAATGAGTACTTCACCGGAAACCCTTGTAAGACTGCAAAACGGCAGACTTTATACATTCCCGGTTGCCGGTTCCCGTCCGAGAGGCAGGACAGAAAAAGAGGATATGGAGCTTGAACAGGGTCTTCTTAAGGATGAAAAGGAGCTTTCAGAGCATAATATGCTTGTTGACCTGGGAAGGAATGATCTGGGAAGGATCTCACGCTTTGGAAGCGTAGAAGTCACGAAATATAAGATGATACACCGTTACTCCAAGATAATGCATATCTGCTCTCAGGTTGAAGGCAATATCAGGGACGACTGCGATGCATTCGATGCCGTTAGTTCAGTGCTGCCGGCAGGAACCCTTTCCGGTGCTCCGAAAATAAGAGCCTGTGAGATAATAGAGGAGCTTGAAAGATGTCCAAGAGGAATATACGGCGGTGCACTGGGATATATGGATTTCTCAGGAAACCTTGATACCTGCATAGCAATAAGAATGGCAGTGAAGAAAAACGGCAGGGTATATGTTCAGGCCGGCGGCGGAATAGTTGCTGACAGCGTACCTGAAAATGAATATGAAGAATCATATAATAAGGCTCTCGCAGTAATGAACGCAGTAAAAGAGAGCGTCAATATAGTATAAGGGAGGGTGAGATAAATGATATTACTAATTGATAATTATGACAGCTTTTCCTATAATCTTGTACAGCTTATAGGTACTATCAATCCTGATATTAAGGTTATCAGAAATGATGAAATGACGGTTGAAGAAATACGCAGCCTGAAGCCCGACAGGATAATCCTTTCACCCGGTCCCTGCTATCCGAAAGAGGCGGGTGTATGCGAGCAGGTAGTAAACGAGCTATCAGGTGACCAGCCTATCCTTGGAGTATGCCTGGGACATCAGGCAATCTGCGAAGCATTCGGCGGCAGGATAATTCATGCTAAGGAGCTTATGCACGGCAAGCAGGACAGAATAAGCATAGATAACAGCTGCGAAATTTTTGAAGGCCTTGACAAGGAGCTGGATGCGGCAAGATATCATTCCCTTATTGCAGAAAGAGAGAGCCTACCGGAGTGCCTTGAAATAATAGCCGAAGATAAGAAAGGCGAGATAATGGCAGTGAAGCATAAAAGCATGAATGTGTACGGCCTGCAGTTCCATCCGGAATCCATACTGACTCCCCGGGGAAAAAAGATACTTGAAAATTTCATATCAATATAATCATAATCAAAGAAAGAAGGAGATTAACATGATTAAGGAAGCAATAGAAAAAATAGTAAATAAGAAGGATCTCAGCTATGATGAAGCATATTCAGTAATGAATGAGATAATGAGCGGAGAATCCACTCCCACACAGAACGCAGCATTTCTTTCAGCTCTATCAACAAAGAGTGCAAAGGCTGAAACAACAGATGAAATCGCAGGATGTGCTGCGGCAATGCGTGACCACGCTACAACAGTTGATACCGGAATGGATATTTTTGAAATAGTAGGTACAGGCGGAGATAATGCCAACAGCTTCAATATTTCAACCACTTCTGCACTGGTTGCAGCAGCCTCCGGGATGAAGGTTGCAAAGCACGGCAACAGAGCGGCTTCTTCAAAATGCGGTACAGCAGACTGCCTTGAAGCATTGGGAGTAAATATTCAGCAAAGCCCGGAAAAATGTATTGATCTTTTGCAAAAGGCAGGAATGTGCTTCTTCTTTGCCCAGAAATATCATACCTCAATGAAATATGTGGGTTCAATCAGACGTGAGCTTGGATTCCGCACAGTATTCAATATCCTTGGTCCCCTTACAAACCCGGGAAAGCCCAAAATGCAGCTTCTGGGAGTATATGATGAATATCTTGTTCTTCCTCTTGCACAGGTACTTATTAACCTTGGTGTAAAGCGCGGAATGGTCGTATACGGTCAGGATAAGCTGGACGAGATTTCTCTCAGCGCTCCCACAACTGTATGTGAGATAAAGGACGGATGGTATAAGCTTTATACAATTACTCCTGAACAGTTTGGCCTGAACAGATGCACAAAGGAAGATCTGAAAGGCGGCACCCCTGAGGAGAATGCAAAGATAACACGAGCTGTTCTCAGCGGAGAAAAGGGCGCAAAGAGAGATGCAGTTCTTATGAATGCAGGTGCTTCTCTTTATATCGGCGGAAAGGCAGATTCAATGCAGGACGGTATAAAACTTGCAGCTGAGATAATAGATTCCGGCAAAGCTCTTGAGGTTCTTGATAAGCTTGTTGTGATAAGCAATTCAGAGGAGTAATGATATGACGATACTTGATGAGCTTGCAGAGCTTTCCCGTAACCGTGTCAGGGAGGATAAGCAAAATAAACCGCTTGATCAGCTGAAAAAAGAAGTGCTGGCTATGCCTGCAATGGATTTCAGATTTGAAAAGGCATTAAGAACAGATGATATAGCGTTTATATGCGAGGTAAAGAAAGCTTCCCCTTCAAAGGGTATCATAGCCCCTGATTTTCCGTATATTGAAATTGCCCGGCAGTATGAAATAGCGGGGGCGTCATGTATTTCAGTGCTGACAGAACCTCATTATTTCAAAGGTAAGAATGAATATGTCACTGAAATAACAGAAAGAGTCAGCCTGCCTGTTATCCGCAAGGATTTTACTGTGGATGAATACATGATTTATCAGGCAAGACAGATAGGAGCCTCTGCTGTGCTTCTCATATGCAGTCTGCTTGATACAGAAACCATAAGACATTATATTTCTGTCTGTGATTCTCTTGGACTCAGCGCACTTGTTGAAGCACATGATGAAAAAGAGGTACAAAGCGCCATAGATGCCGGTGCAAGACTGATAGGCGTAAATAACCGTAATCTCAAAGATTTCACTGTTGATATCAATAATTGTATAAGGCTAAGAACTATGGTTCCAGAGGAAATAACCTTTGTTGCGGAAAGCGGTATAAAAACAGCACAGGATATTGAAAGACTCAGACAGGCAGGTGTAAATGCAGTTCTGATTGGTGAAACACTTATGAGGTCAGACGATAAAAAAGCAATGCTTGATGAACTGAGAAGAAGATAAATATCAATAGTTTATTAAAGCAATAACAGGTGAAGGGGACCGGACAGTCGGCTCAACGGTTTTTCATTCTGATTTCCGGAATAAGCCGGCAGGGTAGAGCGGTGATGAAGATGACAAAAATAAAGATATGCGGTATGATGCGCAGAGCTGATATAAATGCAGTAAATATTGCACATCCGGATTATATCGGTTTTATTTTCGCAAAGGGAAGAAAACGTACAATAAGTGCAGAGACTGCCGCACAATTAAAGGAAAGACTTATGAGCGATATAAAAGCGGTGGGAGTCTTTCTGGATAATGATATAAAAGAGATTGCAAAAATCTGTGAAGATGGTATAATAAACATTGTGCAGCTTCATGGAAATGAGGACAAGGATTTTATCAGTAGTCTTAAACGAAGGATAAGCTGCCCGATAATCAAAGCGGTAAGCGTGTGCACACCAGAGGATATTCTGCTGGCACAGACACTCCCGGCTGATTATCTTCTGCTGGATACATATAAGAAGGGTCAGAGCGGCGGCACAGGTGAAGCCTTTGACTGGAGCCTGATACCGGAAATGGAAAAACCGTTTTTTCTTGCCGGCGGACTTAACGAGGAAAATATAGGTGAAGCTATGAAATGCGGAGCCTATGCCCTTGATGTCAGCAGCGGAGCTGAAACAGACGGAAAGAAGGATATTCATAAAATAATAAATATAGTAAGAAAGGTAAGAGGTGACTGAAATGTCAAAAGGAAGATTCGGAATACATGGCGGACAGTATATTCCCGAAACCCTGATGAATGCAGTAAATGATCTTGAAAGGGAATATGAATTCTATAAGAACGACCAGCAATTCAACGATGAGCTAACAAAGCTTTTCAATGAATATACCGGCAGACCTTCAATGCTTTACTATGCAGAGAAGATGACAAATGACCTGGGAGGCGCAAAGATCTATCTTAAAAGAGAAGACCTTAATCATACAGGCTCCCATAAGATAAACAATGCTCTTGGTCAGGCATTGCTTGCAAAGAAGATGGGCAAAACAAGACTTATAGCAGAAACAGGTGCAGGACAGCATGGCGTAGCTACTGCAACTGTAGCTGCACTTATGGGCATGGAATGTGAGATCTTCATGGGTAAGACTGATACAGAGCGTCAGGCTCTTAATGTATACAGGATGGAGCTTCTCGGCGCAAAGGTTCATCCCGTAACCAGCGGTACAAAAACGCTCAAGGATGCCGTAAACGAAACCTTCCGTGAATGGGTATCAAGAATTGACGATACACATTATGTTATCGGCTCTGTAATGGGACCTCATCCTTTCCCGACAATGGTAAGGGATTTCCAGTCTGTAATAAGCCGCGAGATAAAGGCTCAGATTCTTGAAAAAGAGGGCAGACTTCCGGATGCTGTTCTTGCATGTGTAGGCGGCGGCAGCAACGCTATCGGAGCGTTCTATCATTTTATCCAGGATAAGGATGTGCGTCTTATCGGCTGCGAGGCTGCCGGTCTTGGTGTAGACAGACCCGAAAACGCAGCAACAATGGCAAACGGCAGAGTTGGTATTTTCCACGGAATGAAATCATATTTCTGCCAGAATGAATACGGTCAGATAGCACCGGTATATTCTATTTCAGCAGGTCTTGACTATCCGGGCATAGGTCCTGAGCATTCTGACCTCAAGGATACCGGCAGAGCAGAATATGTTGCAATAACAGACGAAGAGGCAGTAAATGCCTTTGAATATCTCTCCAGAACAGAGGGCATTATTCCTGCGATTGAAAGCTCCCATGCAATTGCTCATGCCCTGAAGCTTGCACCGACCATGGGCAAGGATCAGATCATGGTTATAAATATCTCAGGCAGAGGAGATAAGGATGTTGCTGCCATAGCAAGATACAGGGGGGTAGATTTACATGACTAAAATTAAGGAAGCATTTGAAAATAAGAAAGCATTCATTGCATATCTGACAGCCGGAGATCCTGATCTGGAGACAACTGAAAAGCTTATTTATGAAATGGAGAAAAACGGAGTAGACCTTATCGAAATAGGTATTCCCTTTTCTGATCCGGTAGCTGAGGGTCCCGTTATTCAGGAGGCTGATATCAGGGCACTGCAGAGCGGAACAACAACCGAAAAGATCTTCGACATGATTGAAAGGATCAGACCGAATGTAAGGATTCCGCTCGTATTCCTTACATACTGTAATTCGATATTCGGATACGGAACAAAAAAATTCACTGCACGCTGTGAAGAAATCGGAATTGACGGTCTTATTGTTCCTGATGTTCCCTATGAAGAAAGAGAAGAACTTGCACCCTTCTGCGATAAACACGGAATAGATCTTATTGCACTTGTTGCTCCCACTTCTGAAGACAGGGTTTATAAGATAGCAAAGGCATCACAGGGTTTCTTGTACATAGTTTCTTCACTTGGTGTTACCGGAATGAGAGAAAAGATTGATACTGATGTGGATAAGATAATCAAGGCATCAAAATCTGTATCTGATATTCCCTGCGCAATAGGCTTCGGAATATCCACACCCGAACAGGCAAAGCAGTTCTGCCAGTATTCAGACGGAATTATCATAGGCAGTGCCATAGTAAGAATAATAGGTGAATACGGAAAAGACAGCATTGAGCCGGTGGGTGAGTTTGTAAGATCAGTAGCACAGGCAGTGCATGGCTGAGTAATAAACCAAAAGGTGCAAAAAATCCCCAAAACAAAGAAGCTGTGAAGATTCGGTGGTAAGCCACCGTTTCTTCACAGCTTTTTGCTTGTTCAGGAATTATTCATCATAATTCTCATAATCTGTGTCGTCGTATCCATAGTCGTCATAGTCATTATCGTCATAGTCATCATTATTATAATTGTTGTATTCTTCGTCGTTGTCATCGTCAACGGTTTCATCAACATATGTTACGTCATCATCTGTTGTGGTATCAGTAGTTTCATCAGTGCTTTCATCCGTTGTTACAGTAACCGTAGAACCGCCTGCAATGGATCTGAGCTCATCCAGTCTGTCAGGGGTTGCTGATGCCATAGAGTTGTTTATGATAATAACATCAGTAATGCCGTTTTTCTCAAGGTAAGACTTGAGGTCTATCTTTGCATAACGGAAGTCGATAAGATGTGTTTCACTGTAGGTATATGAAATGAACGGGGAGAACGCATTGCCGTAGGATTCCTTCAGTACTGCGATCTTTTTGCCGTTGCCGTGGGAATTCTTTGTAACCATTATCGGAACATCTCCGCCGAGAAATACTCCGTAGGAATTGCTGCCTGAGGCATATGTATGCAGCAGCATATAGTCTTGGGGATTGGTTCCGTCGTCATCGTATTTCTTGCAGTCTACATCATAATCGGGATAGTAGTAGGTAACAGTATCCTCTTTAAGGTCGTCACGACCTGAGAAATAAGCAAACGAGCCTGTGTAACCTTCTATTTTATCAGATTTAAGGGACTTTAAATCTATGGGAGTAATACCGGCAGCCTTTGCAAATGTTTTATATGCATAATAAGCACCAAGAGCAGTCCAGTGGTGGTCTGAATTGAAGTAAAGATATTCATTGCGGTGATGTACAATGCTGTTAAATGCATTTACACCCTTTACATCAGCTGAATATGATTTGACAATGGTATTGAGGTATGTGTCCTGTGGATTGCACATATCCTTGAATTTGTCAGGAAGATCAACACCTACATGTGTAGGAACGACTACATTATAAAGAGTAATTTTATCTCCCAGCTGTTTTTTTACAAATGAGATAGTATCAGCATATTCCTTTGCAGCTGTTTCACCGCCGTAGAATAATTCATAGGCAACGTTATTGTAAACGAATATTCCTCCGTCAGCCATTTCTCCGGAGCTTTCAGGGGTAGGGTCAACAATTTCCGGAATGGGACCGTTTTCATCGTCATCTTCAATTTTTGAAGCTTCCTTCTGTGATGTTTCAGCCTGTGAAACAGCCTCTGCAGATGCCTCACCTTCCTGTACAGCGGATGATGAGCTTTCCTGTGCAGCGTCAGAAGGGTTCTTAGAGTCAGAATTTTCACCGCAGCCTGAAAGAACAGCAGCACAAAGCAGCGAAGAAATCAAAGCAGCACAAATAATAGCTTTCTTTTTTAACATAGTATCAATCCTCCGTTCTATTCAACTTCATAATTATATCACACTCATCATTTAAGTTCAATATCAGAGAATCTATTTTTATTATTATTTCACATTCTTTTTACCTGAAAAAGGAGGGGAGAGAAAAATGTCTTTTTCTCCTGTGTGAAACCGGACACTGGCTTACAAGAATAGTATCCTCACCCACAAGAGTAATATGATCCCACTTTATTATGATATCATCACATCTGCCAAGCAGACCAAAAAGTCTGGGTCTTCCATAAATAATAACAGAAATCAGCCTTGCCGTAACAGTGTCTATTTCTACATCATCCACACACCCCAGCCGGCAGCCGCTCTGACTGTTTATTACCTCTTTGTTTCTGAGATCTGTAATCCTGCAAAGACTCATATTCTTCCTCCTTATGCAGTTGTCTTTTATTATATTATGCTGAATAATCTGATCTTGTTACACAAGATAATAATGTCCGTATACATAATCTGATTCTGTTTTTGCGTGTAATTCACAAGATAAGAAATATTCACTTTTGGGTGAGGAAAAGTTTGAAGGACTATTTTGAAGGACTATCTTGAATTATATATGTTATTGTAGTTTTTAACTGTTGTAAAATCAAATAAAAATACATATTTATGCATATTTGTAGAATTGTTGGACTTTTGAATTTTTTCAATTGACATGAATTGACAATTGATTTATAATAAAGACACGATTGTAGATCATATGCTTGTGTGTGTGATTTATAATATAATGACTGAGGCTTTTTTGTTAAAATTTGTTCTATGCTGTGTTCAGCAAACGAAAGGAGAAAAAACCATGGATTATACTACCGAACAGTACGAGGCAATGAGTGCTGCTACAAATGGCGGCGTTCAGGGATTATTAGT
>ONDB01000032.1 GCA_900316485.1 uncultured Eubacteriales bacterium | reverse complement strand
TCAGTGCAAGTGTTGATATGGGCAAGGCTGTACTTTTTCCCAAGGACATCCCCATGAATTATGACGGAGAGAGTTTTATCTCAGAAAAAATCGAAATTGATGGGAAGGTATATCTCTGTACGGCTGTCTCTATGGGAAATCCTCACTGCATAACATTTGTTGATGACCCCGAAGCTGTTGAGCTTGAAAAGATAGGTCCGCTGTTTGAGAACCATCCTCTTTTCCCTGACAGAGTAAACACGGAGTTCATAAAGGTTATAGACAGGAACAATATTGAAATGAGGGTATGGGAACGTGGTTCAGGAGAAACGCTTGCCTGCGGAACAGGCTCCTGTGCCGCTGTCGTTGCCTGTGTGCTTAATGGTTTTGCTGACATTGACACTCCTGTAAATGTACATCTGAGAGGCGGTATGCTCACCGACACATACAGATCGGATGGTACTGTTATAATGGAAGGTCCTGCAGTCAGGGTCTTTGAGGGTACTGTTGATACTGAAGACATGGAATAATTATGCAGTCACTATAATATCAGCTTTCACTGTGGTAATATGAATCACCGCTGAAAACAGTACAAAAAAGCCGATGAATTCTGTAGTTCATCGGCTTTTGTATTTTTTTGCAGTATTACTGATACAGTATCATACTGTCATGTGAAATGGCAGAAGGAAATTTTATGTTACAAGCTCTTGAATGTGCAGATAAAATGTATTATTCCGCCGTTCCAGTTTGCTTTAATCGTTCCTCTGTATTTGCGTACAATGGTCTCCGCTATGGACAGTCCTATACCATATCCGCCTTTGCTGTTGTTGTGGGATTCGTCCGCACGGTAGAATCTTTCAAAAAACTTTGAACAGTCGAGTCCTGCTCCATCCTTATAATCATTTGATACAACAAATCTGATATTCTTTCCTTTACTGCTCAGCTCAACTGTTATTCTGCCCTTTTCGTCACAATATTTAATGGCATTGTCAATTAGAAGAGATACAAGCTGACTTATCTTTGACTGGTCTGCTTTCATTATTATTCCGTCAGTAACCTTCATTTCAAGAGTCTTTTCTACCTGAAAAGCTCTTGACTCAAAATTCTTTACTGCATCCTTTACAGTCTGTGAAATGTCTGTATCAGTAAGATCCTCTTCTTTTTCCGCCTCATCAGACCTGGCTATCATTATCAGGTCGTGTATCATGGATGTCATATGCTCTGTTTGTCTCAGCGTGGATGCATTCCATTCATTTTCACCGTTTATCATAATGTCAAGCTCGGTATTTGCCTTTATTACAGAAAGAGGCGTCTTAAGCTCATGTCCTGCATTTGTTATGAACTGCTTCTGCCTTTCGGCACTCCTTATTTCAGGCATTATCATCCGCTTGGACAGGAATATCACAATAATAAACATTCCCAGAGCACCAATACAGATAAGCCCTACAATAATACTGAATAATCTGTGGCTGACCTTTTCATGGGATGAACAGTCAAGAAAAACCACAAGGGTACCGTCTTCCCTGCTGTCAAGCTGGTAATAATACTGGTCTACCCTACCATACCTCTGGTTGTCTTTAAAAGCTTTCATTCCGTATTTCTTTGCCTGATCTGAGCTTACAGCAGCGATATTGCTTGTTATCACATTTTCTACTTCACCTGATTCTGAAAAGAAAACAGAAAAATATCTTGTTGCAAACCTGAATTCGGGAGAACTGTCAAGTCCTGTATTGAACATTTCAGTCCACATCTTGCTGAAACTGTCCTCAGGGGCTGAATCATCACCGTCACGTCTGAAATGATCCTTTTCGGAGATATCGCCGTTATTTTCAACGATATAGTCAAGAGTATTTTTTATCTGTGTATCGCTTACCTGATAGTTAATCAGGAATATCATTCCGCCCATCAGAAGCATCACAGACAGGAAAGCAATAAATGACATCAGTATAAACCTTCTTCTGAGCTTATTGATAGAACTCTTTGTCACACTCTCACCTCCGGTCTGTTCCGGGAATAATCATTCAAGTACAAAACCGTCATTTTTATTCCCCGATATCTTTACATCAGACGCAATTGCCATAAGCTTTCTTTTGAGATATGAAATATACAGCTGTACAGTTTCCGGCTTTGCATCGGGGTCATTATTCCAGACGTGTTCAAGGATATGTTCTGTCCTAAGCGTTTTCCCCGAATTGATTATAAGCATTTGTATCAGCTCAAATTCCTTTATTGACAGTCTTACCGCATTTTCAGCGCAAAGCTCCAGAGAAGCCGAACTCAGGGACAGATCCTTATACTTGATATCATCTGTGCTGTACTGAGTCTTTCTTCTTGTAAGTGCCCGTACCCTGGCAAGCAGTTCCTTTATGGCAAAAGGCTTTGTAAGGTAATCGTCGGCACCTGCGTCAAGTCCTGTAACACGATCCTCTATCTCAGCTTTTGCAGTAAGCATCAGGACGGGTGTTATTATATTCATTTCCCTCAGATCCTTTAACACGGCTATTCCGTCCTTTTTCGGCATCATGATATCCAGAATGATGCAGTCATAGGAATCTTCCCCTATATGTGCAGAGGCTTCCTCGCCGTCCAGAACAGAATCAACGTCATAGTTTTCATGTTTCAATACAGCAGTCAATGCTCTGTTAAGATCTGCAGTATCTTCTGCAAGCAAAACTTTCATCTTTTTCCTCCGTGGTATTATTGTTCAAGTATCATATCTCTGATGGTCTGCATCGACAGGTCAGTGGATGCAAGCTCATCGGCACAGCGTTTCAGCTCGTTTACGATAAGCTCTGTACCAGAACCTATTTCCTTTTTATATTTAAGATGATGCTCCAGCGCCGCCCAGGTATCCATTGAGATGGTACGAAGCTGTATTTCCGCATAAAATCCTTCCGGAAGCTTTATAATCATGTGATAGCTTCTGTAACCGTTGGGCTTTGCATGTCTTATATAGTCCTTTTCCTCAAGTATTACATACTTTCCAGATTCCGCAAGATGATCTCTGATAGCAAAAACATCATCAACAAAAGCACATACTATACGCACTCCTATTGCATCATGAATAAGCTCAAGGGCTGAATGCTGGTTTACAGGTAAACCCTTCCTTATGCATTTTTCACGCATGCTTTCTTCGCTTTTTATTCTTGTCAGATAATGCTCCACCGGATCCATTCCCAGACTCTGACACATCATTTCCCTTATCTGAGCGATATGGTCAGAAAGCTCCTGACTGGATTTTTCCAGCAGTTCCTTTTTATCTCCGTATATACTTTCTTCCTTTATTTCTACTTCCTTCATAAAGAGCCTCAGTCTTTCTTATATATTTATATCATTTTCTTTTTGCCAGGGATTTCAGGAATCTGTTCTTTCTTGATTTCAGGATTTTTTCTTCAAGTGCAGGTGTGAACTTATCCACTAGTTTGGTAAAAATGATGAATACAGCCAGTGTTA
>ONDB01000179.1 GCA_900316485.1 uncultured Eubacteriales bacterium | reverse complement strand
TGCTGATTATAGCGGTGTTAATATTCATTATTGCTGTAATCTGCACCGTAATTAAAAACTTCAAAAAATAACCGCTCTCAGTAAGGGCGGTTTTCTTATACCCAAAAGTGAAAGGAAGCAGAGAATATGAGAGAGTTAAATACTATCCAGAAAAGAGAAAAGCTGAACAGGGTATTTGCCGTAGACGAGCCGGGCAACGGAGGGGCAAATCACCGTTACAAAATAATCAGTGAACCGGACGAAAAGAATCCTGAACAGTTTGTTGATACTGCCATTCAGTTTCAGAACGGTCCGAGAAAAGAATGGGGTTCAGTTTTAGGTGTGCTTGACACTGATCTGCTTGAGATTGTGCGTGACCGTCTGAAAGGCTTCCAGCAGGGCGAGTTTGCGACAAGAGAAAATGCAATTGCCCTGACACATATTGAAGAAACTCTTCTCTGGATGAACAAGAGAGTTGAGGACAGAATTGAAAGAAATGTTCTTGGGACAAATAATGTATAATTACCGCTTTTGATTTTGCACATTGCGAAATCAAGGCGGTATTTTTATGCCAGGAAAGGAGTTGAACAGCATGGATGCTTACGAAATTTAAGCACTCAGAAACGGGTGCTTTTTTCTGCACAAAAAAGTGCGTCCTGCAATTAAGCAGAACGCAGCTATGAGTGGGGCATATTGCCGATGGTGGAGACTACTGGACTTGAACCAGCGACCTCTTGCATGTCAAGCAAGCACTCTCACCAGCTGAGCTAAGCCTCCGAAAACTATGGAGTTTGCACACATGGTACAAACTCCGGAAATCGAGGTGACAGGACTCGAACCTGCGGCATCTTGGTCCCAAACCAAGCACTCTACCAAACTGAGTTACACCTCGTCAACTTCTCAATTATACACTATCCCCCCTGATTTGTCAACCCTGATTTTTCCTCAATCGCTGGCTCGGGAGGAAACGGATTGACTATAATGATTTAAAATGATATAATTTTACAAGAATTAACTATGGAGGTATTACTATGTCAGATAATGTTCAGATTCGCTATTTCAGCGGATACATCCGCAATTTCAGGAACCTTTGCGAGGAACTCGGCATAAACGCCGACCTGGGCAGAGAGGAAAGAGAAGCACAGATACTGAAGAAGGCATATTCAAAGTGGAAGCTCAGTATGATGGATCACCTTTATGGTATGTTTGCTGCAGCTCTGTATGATGAGGAAACCGGAAAACTGTACTGCATAAGAGATCAGGTCGGACAGAAGCAGATGTTCTATTCCGTTATCGGAAACGAATTCGTATGCTCCGGTGATATCAACGAAATAGCTGCACATCAGGGCTTTGAAAAAAAGCTTAATATGCGTATGCTGCAGCAGTATCTTTTCTACGGCTATCCTATAGGAGAGGAAACCTTCTATGAGGGTGTGTTCAAGCTCAGACCGGGACATTATGCAGAATGGGACGGCAGCAATGTAACCGTAACACGCTACTGGAAGCCTGTATTCGAGCCGGACAGCAGCAAAACTCCGGATGAGTGGGCGCAGGAGCTTGAAAAAACAATAGACGAGATACTCAGCGAGGAAAAAGAGGATACAAAGCTTCCCTACAAGGAATCTTTCCTTTCCGGCGGCGTGGATTCTTCCTATCTCCTTGCAGCAAGCGACGCACAGTTTGCAAATACCATTGGCTATGAGGAATCTGGTTTTGACGAATCCGCACTTGCAAGGGAAACTGCCGCATATCTGGGCAAGGGCTTCCGTGTAAGAATGATAGGCCCCGGCGAATATTTCGAGCGTATTCCTACCGTCATAGATAAAATGGGTCAGCCTCTGGGCGACGCTTCGGCTGTTGCATTTTCAATAGGCTGTTCAGCTGTCGGGGAACACGCAAAGGTAGTTTATTCCGGCGAGGGTATAGATGAATTCTTCGGTGGATATAATTCCCACAAGAATCCCCTCAAGGAAGGATGGGTATATCTTACCTGCTCACATATCATGTCTGAAGAAGTGGTTCGCTCACTTATGAAGGACTTTGACGAAAATGTAAAGGCTGCCGATCCTGTAATGCCCCTGTGGAATGAGGTTCAGGGTCAGGACGAGCTTTCGCAGAAGCTTACAATTGACATTTCACTATGGCTTGAGGGCGATATATACCTCAATACAGACCGCACCAGCACAGCCTGCGGAATCGAACTGCACACACCCTTCAGCGATCTCAGACTTTTCAACGCTGCAAGAAAGATACCCGGCGAATACAAATTCATGAACGACCAGAATAAGTATGTATTCCGCAAGGCGGCAAGCAGCAGGCTTTCTGATGAAGCAGCCTTCCGCAGGAAGGTAGGCTTTGCTGTACCGATACGCAAATGGCTTGCTGATGCACAGTATAACAGCACCATTTCTGAAAAGCTTTTCGGAGAAGCTTCACAGAAATTCTTTGACCAGGCAGTGCTGAAGGATATGTGGACACGCTATCTCAGCGGCGAGGAATTCCTCTGGAACCGCATATATGCTATATACGCTTTCCTGCTCTGGTATGACCTTAAATTCTGAAAAACAGCATAATAATAAAAAACACATCACCGTGGGTTCACAGTGGTGTGCTTTTTTTGTGTCAGGAAAAATCATTATTCAGATTTATCAGGCAGTGGCATCAGTGCTGCTCTGAGCAGTTTTATCTTTTACTCCTTCCTTCTGGCTACCTTCTCCGGCAGCTGGCTTTTCTCTGCGCTGTTTTGTTGTACCGTCTGCAGAATTCTCTGCTTTTTTCATGCCTTTTTTCATTCTGCCTTTTCTGAATCCGGATTTATTTTTCGTATTGCTCTGGGAATTGCTGTCGGATGTTCCCGGCATGGCAGGACGGGTCTTTTGCGCGGACTCACCGCTTTGTGATGCTGAATCAGATGTACCTGCAGTTCTGCCTGGCTTTTTCATTCTTTTTGTTCTTTTCGTGCTGCTGCCTGAGTTGTCTGAGTCGGTGCTTTTTTCTGTGTTCTTTGCCTTGTTGCTGCTGTTTTCCGTCTGGGTCTGTTTATCAGACTGATCATTGGCTGTTTTCTGCTGTGATGAAATACTGCTGCTGGTTTCCGGCACTGCGGAAGGTTCTGCAGCAAAAACCGCTGTGGAACCACCTGCCACTGCAACCGCTGCAAGTACGCTTATCACGATCGGAAGCTTTGATTTTTTCATCGGAATCATATCCTTTCTTTTGAATTTGCGGCAAGCAATCCGGCAGCACTCTGCAAAATGATATTTTCTGAGAAGGGGTATAAACAGAATTGATATCATCAGGGCACCTGCAGAGCCGAAGATCCTGTTGTGGTATGATTTAAGATCATGCTGATTTTTTTCAGGCTTTGTATTCATGAGATCTGCCGGCTATAGGGTGTCTGCCTGAAATGATGCAGTCGATAATATCTGCTGCAGCGTACTGCTTGATTTTACCTGCCATTATATTACCGCCGCCGGGTACGGAGACGGATAATATATCAGAACATTCTGCCTCTGCCGCCCATGTTGCCCATGCTGCCCATGCCGCCTCTGCCGCCCATCATTGACTGGGGGATGGAATCCACCTGGGTGCCGTTGATTATGATAGTACCGCCGTTATACTGAGCTGTGCCGTCGTAATCGAAGGATGACATCTGAGCAGTAATATTTATTGTACCGCCGTTTACAATGATATCGCCGTTTGCGTCAACTGCATCTGTATCGCCCTGACCCATTACTATGGTGATATCGCCGCCGTTGATTTCGACTGTGGGGGTACCGTAGCTGCCGCTCTTTTGTGCAGCGTTGATACCGTCGTCAGATGAGGTGATGTTGATAGTACCGTTGTTGATAAGTACCTTTGTAGCTTCAATTCCTTCTGAGCTGGTAAGGCTTAATCTGCCGCCGTCTATCTGTGCAAGGGTTGTTGCCTGTATTGAATCGCTTGCAGCACTTATATTGAAGCTGCCTGTGCGGATATATATCCAGCCGAGGCTGTCGTCGTCATCATTTTCAGAGTGGAAGCCGTCCTTTGAGGATGTGATATTGAAGCTGCCGTCATAGATAAGTATGGAATCATTTGCTTCTATGCTGTCCTTTGCGCTGGTGATATTGTAGGTGCCGCCGGTGATTTTAAGATCGTCCTTGCCTGAAATACCGTTTCCGGCTGCCGAATTGATATTCAGTGTGCCTGTACCGTTAAGCACCAGATCATCCTTAGAGAAGATAACCGCATCTGTGTTTGTGCTGCCGTCCGAGGTAAAGCTGCCTGTTACGGAAAGGCTGTTTGATGTGCCTGTGGTGGTAACGAAGCATTTATCTGCCGATACTACATATATAACCGGAAAATTGCTGTTGGAAACTTCAAGTCCGTCCAGAACCAGCTGAACCTTTGCCTGTTTATCAGCTTCTACTCTTACGGTAAATTCTGAAGCGCTTCCCTTGATAATGTAAACGCCTTCTGAGGTTATAGTTTCTGTTTTATTGCTGACAGCCTGTATCACCGTTGCAGAGGAAGTATCCACTGTCTGGGCAAGATCCCGGTCGGTAAAAAGCTCTGTCGCATCTGTTTCTGTGATTTTTACCGTATTGGTATTGCCTGTGCTGTCGATTGTGGTATTATTCTGTTCTGTTGCAGCCTGACGGGAATTATTATTGTATGTGCCTGAATTATTTGCGGAATTGCTGCTGTTTGCTGTATTGCTGTTTTTAGCGGTGCTGTCTGAGTTTTTTTGCGAAGCGGAGCTTTCGTCAGCCTTGCTGCTGTTTTCCGATGAGCTCTCCTGCCTTGATTCTTCTGTGCTGATTTCAGCCTCAGAAGAGTCATTGCCGTAGGTTTCAATGTCAGTATCTGTATTTACTGCTGCTTTGCCTGTGTCTGCTGTTGTCACAGTCTTGTCAGCCGTATTTGCAGCAGACTGTCCGCAGCCTGCGAATGAACAGATAAGAACCGCCGTTATAATTATAGCAAGAGTCTTTTTTAACATAGTGAAAACCTCCTTGAAATCCTTTTGTTGTCTGAACTTTAAGTATTTTTATACCGTGTTTTTATTTTTTTGTATGTCTGTATTATAGGCCTCGATTTTGGAAGCTATAAGGAATTAATTTGGAATGTTTGTGGAATTCTCCCCCCCTCCGGCGAGCCGCCGGTGCCGTAACGCGATGGTGTCGCTTCACTGCGTTGCGCTCTTAATGCGCCTGACTGATTGGCTGCCCGCGGTGCTGCTGTAATTGCGAAGTTTACTTAGACTTACGCTGCTAGTCAGTACAGGGGAGTCAGTAATTGTCTCACGAACACAAACCGCAGTTGACGCTTCACAACAGAGAAAAGCGTTTAGCACCTGCCCCACGAATACAAACTAAAATTGACGTTCAGCAACAGAGTAAAGCGGTCAACAACCTCCAAATGAATTATCATGATAATGAATAGGGGAAAACCGCCGGGGATAGAAGTAAAGAACGGAACGACTGATTTATCAATAACTGAATGTAACAATGGTAAAGGCCGGTGAATTACGATTCACCGACCTTGCCTGTCAATATTTACTGTACTGTATTCAGAAACAGCATGATTTTGTTTTTTCTGACCACCCGTGTCGGTATCTATCTGTTGTCCACCGCTTCAGGATACATGTCATGATTGAATAGCCTTGTTTCCGCAAGCTTTTCCCATTTTGTGCCGGGTCTGCCGTAATTGCAGTAGGGATCAATGGATATTCCGCCCCGGGGCAGGAATTTTCCCCAGACCTCTATATATTTTGGATCCATAAGCTTTATCAGATCCTTCATGATTATATTTATACAATCCTCGTGAAAATCGCCGTGATTCCGGAAGCTGAAAAGATATAGCTTGAGTGATTTGCTTTCCACCATCTTTTTGTCGGGAATGTATGAAATATATATGACTGCAAAATCAGGCTGACCGGTTATGGGGCATAGACTTGTAAACTCCGGGCAGTTGAATTTGACAAAGTAATCGTTTTCTGTATGCTTATTCGGAAAGGTTTCAAGAACCTGCGGAGAATAATCTCCGGCATAACTGGTGTTTTTATTTCCCAGAAGAGTAATATCTCCTCTTTCGCTTTCTTTTCTTCCGTCCATGTTGTATGCTCCTTTGTAATTACATAAAGAATTTTCTGTGTTGTCTGTTACTGCAGCGCCGGATCGCTTACTCCGTTGGCTTCAAATGCCTTTGCTCTGTCACGGCAGGTTCCGCATACTCCGCAGGGCTGATCTCCGCCCTCGTAGCAGCTCCATGTCATTTCATAGGGAACCTTAAGCTCCAGTCCCATCTTTACCACCTGAGCCTTATTCATACCGATAAACGGTGCTGTTACTCTGAGTGCATTTCCGCTGCCGATATATATTGCGGAATTTATCGCATCGTTGAAATCCTTGCTGCAGTCGGGATAGGCGTTGCCGGCAGCATCGTCGCTGTGTGCCCCATAATATATTTCGCTGCAGCCGTTTGACAATGCTATGCTTGCTGCTGACGAAAGAAACAGTCCGTTCCTGAAGGGTACATAGGTTGACACAGGCGCTCCGTCAGTCTTTTTCAGCTGTTCCTCATAGCTTTCCTTTGGTATTTCGTTTTCAGAGGACGAAAGAAGGGAACAATCGCTGCCCTCGAATAGCTTTGACAGGTCAAGCTCCTTGTGTACTACATTGTAATAACCGGCAATATTCCGTGCCGCCTGGATTTCACAGCTGTGCTTCTGACCATATCCTACAGATAAAGCCATAACTTCCTGTGCTCCGTATTTTTTTACTGCTATTGCAAGGCAGGTGGAGCTGTCTATTCCGCCGCTGAGCAAAACAAGTGCTTTCATAGTTATTTACCTCCCGGATATTATACTCCTCTTTTCTGCGGATCCCATATGAATTTATGAAGCTGCAGCTGCAGTCTTACATGGTTGAGTCTTCTTTCCTTCATGAATTCCACAATATCCGCAGGATCTATTCTGCCAAAAACAGGACTGATATAAACATGGCAATTTTTGCAAAGAGAATATTTTTCTATTATTTCCTGTGCCCGTTCCAGATCTTCCATACTGCCGGAAACGAATTTCACTGTATCATTACAGCAAAGAAATCTAAAATTTTCAAGGCACATATATTTTTCCATACCGCTTGATGGCAGCTTATAATCCATAGTAAAAGCAGGTCTTTCGTCAAGCATTGCCAGTTCTTCAATAGGTATGCTGCCGTTGGTTTCTATTTCAACACGGCTGCCGTTTTGTATAAGCAGCCTCACAAGCACGGCAATATCCTTCTGCATCAGAGGTTCGCCGCCGGTAAGAGTAACATTTTTAATTCCGCTTTTTGCAGCCATTCCGGCAATATCCTCTGCGCTGAGCATTTCTGCCGGTGCATCGCTGCGTTTTGCCCAGGCTGTATCACAGTAGGAGCAATTCAGGCCGCAGCCTTTGAAACGGACAAACAATGCAAGCTCTCCTGCTCTTGTGCCCTCGCCGTTGATGCTGATAAAATGTTCAACAACAGGAAACACAGTCAGCCCTCCTCATAAACAGCGCAGTTCTCTGGTGTTTCATAAACAGCAACGCTTTTTACAGGTATTCCGCTGCTTTTGAAGAAACCGAAAAAATGCCTGGCGAAATTTTCAGCAGTGGGACGGAAAGGCAGCTGGATCAGTCTGAAGCCTTCCTCCTGCAGTGCTTCCACAGTTTTTTCCTTTAAAGTTCCGCTTTCAATGATAAGAGCATGGTCATAATCATCCGCAAGCTGTCTTACAGCTGATTTAAGGTCGCCGAAATCTATAAGCATACCTCGTTTTGCGCCGTTTTCAATAAGGCTTTCTGCTGCGGCAGTTACTTCTATCACCCAGTGATGGCCGTGGATATTCGCACACTTGCCCTCATAGCCATGCAGAAAATGTGCGCTGTCAAATGCTGCTTTGCTTTTTAAAATATACATGATACACCACCCCAAAAAATGAACGTCTGCCAGCAAGCAGACGCATCCCCGATACAACGATCCAAACTGTCGCAATTCCTCTGTGACGGATGCCCTGGTTTTTTTTAACGACAGGATGGCGCAATCGAACTGTCGGAAATTCTTTCCCCTTCATTATACCACATCTATCCTTTCTTATCAATGTTTTTATATTGCGCCGCCGGCGAGCCGCCGGACCCGTAACGCGATGGTGTCGCTTCACTTACGTTACGCTCTAATGGCGCCTGACTATTTTACTGCCCGCGGTGCTGCTGTAATTGCTTGGTG
>ONDB01000008.1 GCA_900316485.1 uncultured Eubacteriales bacterium | reverse complement strand
TGAGAAGGCAGAAGAAGTTAAGCCTGCAGCAAAGAAGACAATTGCAAAGAAGGCTGAACCTGCTGCTGAGAAGGCAGAAGAAGTTAAACCAACTGCAAAAAAGACAGCTTCAAAGAAAGCCGATTCCGAAGAGAAAACTGAAACCACTAAAAAATAATAATACGTATCAGGTCTGACTCGATTTTCCGTAATAGTATTAACCGCCAACTGTACAAACTTGTGTGTTTTGTCCGGTTGGCGGTTTGTTTATTAATTATGCATAAAACCATAAAGATAAGACTTATGCTAATTATTGTCATGCGATTCTTGTGACTTAAACTATGTTTCCTGTTTTTGCCATATAATTATGTAGCAACACACCTTAGATATATGGATTATTATAAAATTATAGCACTTTTATGTAAAAACCATACAAAAAAATAATATTTTATACTTTACATTGACCGCTCGTTATAGTAAAATATATATTAATGATACTTAATTTTAAACAGGAGTGTGTGGTAATTATGGAGCCTAAATATAGAAGAGTTCTTCTTAAACTCAGCGGTGAATCACTTGCAGGTGCAGAGAAGCATGGTATAGATTTTGATACAGTGCTTAAGTTCTGTGAACCTATTAAAAAGCTTAATGACATGGGTGTAGAGGTTGCTATCGTTGTCGGTGGTGGAAACTTCTGGCGTGGCAGATCAAGCGGAAAGATGGACAGGACAAGAGCTGATCATATGGGTATGCTTGCAACAGTTATTAACGCATTGGGGGTTTGTGATGCTCTTGAGCAGCTTGATCTGGAAGTAAGGGTGCAGACAGCTATTTCAATGCAGCAGGTTGCAGAGCCTTATATCAGAAACAGAGCGATCAGACACCTTGAAAAAGGTAGGATACTTGTATTTGGCTGCGGTACTGGCAACCCGTTCTTTTCAACCGATACAGCTGCATCACTCAGAGCAGCTGAAATAGAAGCTGATATCATTCTCAAGGCTACAATGGTTGACGGTGTTTATGACAGTGATCCTAAGAAAAATCCTGATGCCAAGAAGTATGACAGAATTTCCTTCCATGATGTACTGAATAAGGATCTTGCTGTTATGGATAGTACTGCTGCTGCTATCTGCAAGGATAATAATATTCCTATCATTGTTTTTAGTCTTGATAATCCTGACAATATTGTTTCTGCAGTATGCGGAGAAAATGTCGGAACAATTGTTGAATAAGATTTATATTAATAGTTCTTGTGTCATTTTCACAGAACGTTATTTCATAAAAATATGGAGGTAAACGGTTATGAATACGGTTATTAAAAAAGCTGACGAAAAAATGGCAAAATCAGTTTCTCACCTTGAGGTGGAATTCTCTGAGGTACGCGCAGGCAGAGCAAATCCGTCTGTACTTGATAAGGTAAGAGTAGATTATTATGGTTCTCCTACACCTATCAACCAGGTGGCTGCGGTTTCGATTACTGAAGCTAGAACACTTACAATCCAGCCCTGGGATAAAACTCTTCTCAAGGCAATAGAAAAGGCTATTCAGACATCTGATATCGGTATCAATCCTCAGAATGACGGTACTGTAATCAGAATGATTTTCCCGCCCCTCACAGAGGAACGCCGTAAGGAAATCGTTAAAGAGATTGCAAAGATGGGTGAGGATACCAAGGTTGCTGTCAGATCTATTCGTCGTGAGGCTATGGATAAGCTTAAGACAATGAAGAAAAATGGTGAAATTACCGAAGATGATCAGAAACATGGCGAAAAGAAGATTCAGGATAAGACTGACAGCCATATAAAGACAATTGAAAGTATGACTGAAAAGAAACAGAAGCAGATTATGGAAATCTGATCAGTTATGACAAAAATGAATAACTCGGCGGGAAGTGTTTTTTCCACGCCGAGTTATTTTAAGGTATCACAGCATATTATTATGGTGAGGGATTGCTGTGACAAAATTAAAATCCGAGAGCGGACATGACGTGTATGTTGTCAGATTTTAATTCAAGAGGTGATCGAATAATGTTAGATAAGACTTCAGGTCTTGTTATTCCTGAGCACGTGGGAATAATAATGGACGGTAATGGCAGATGGGCGAAAAAAAGAGGACTACCCAGGTCTATAGGTCATAAATTCGGAGCACAGAATTTCAGGAAAGTAACCAGATATATCAGCAAAACTGGTGTAAAGGTATTAACTTTATACGCTTTTTCTACTGAAAACTGGAAAAGGCCAATGGAAGAAGTATCTGCACTGATGGCTTTGTTCAAGCAGTATCTTGTTGATTTGCTTACGGATTTTCGTGATGATGAGATCAAGGTAGTTATTATAGGTGACAAAAGCGGTTTTGATAAAAAGCTCCGGGATCTTATTGAAGAATCCGAGTATGTTTCGAAAGACAGACAGGGAATGCTTCTTAATGTTGCTATGAATTATGGTTCGAGAGATGAGATTCTGAAAAGTGTTCAGGCTATTGCAAGAGATGTCAGGGACAATAAGCTTGATCCGGACAATATTTCTTTTGCGGATATTGAATCCCACTTGTATACTGCCGGTTTACCTGATCCCGATCTGATAATAAGAACTGGCGGTGAATTAAGACTGAGTAATTTCCTTCTTTATCAGTCTGCATATTCTGAATTTTATTCAACTGATACCCTTTGGCCTGATTTCGATGATAAGGCCTTTGATCAGGCTATTATAGAGTATAACCGAAGAAACAGACGTTTCGGGGGTGTATGAATGAAGGAACGTATTTTTTCCGCATTTATGGTTATAGGTGTAATCGGATCAGTTGTAATACTGAGTATGTTTTTTCCCATTACCATAGATATTTTTGTGGCTCTGATGTGTGTGCTTTCAGTGTTTGAATTCTGTAAGGCTGTAAAAACCCTGAAAACTTATCAGATAAGTTTTCCGAGTCTTGCTTTTTCAGTTGTTTATCCTATGCTTGCAAGTTTCGGGATATCCGTTATGATTTGTTATGTATATACTGTGATAATGTTGTCTGTGATAGTTTTTTGTCATGAAAAAATATCCTTTAAGGATTTTTCATACACGTTCAGCATGACATTGATAATTACAATTGCAATGACTTCAATTGTCAGTCTTAAACAGATTGATCCGAACCATTCAACAATGTTCCTTGTTCTCTCAATGGCAACACCCTGGCTGGCTGACGCCGGTGCATACTTTGTGGGTGTATTTCTTGGCAAGCATAAGCTTTGTCCAAAGATCAGTCCCAAAAAGACCATTGAAGGCGCTGTTGGCGGAGTAATAGTATGCGTTATTGCATCAATGTTAATCTGCTTTTTGTTTGAAAAGCTTATATATCATGACCTTACAATAAATTATTTTAATGTATTTATTATCAGCTTCTTCGGAGCTTTTCTTTCAATTATCGGAGATCTTAGTTTCTCAGTGATTAAAAGATCTTATTCTGTCAAGGATTATGGTGATCTTATTCCTGGACACGGAGGCATTCTTGACAGATTCGACAGTGTAATATTTTTTGCACCGTTTTTGAGCATTGTATCTAATTATCTGCCTGTAATGATAAAATAATAGATTTTTTAAAAGGTTTGTTTCAGAATACTTTATAAAGGAGTGTGGGCTTATGGCTTCTAAAATTTCTGTACTCGGTTCTACCGGTTCAATTGGAACCCAGACTCTTGATGTTGCAAGAATGCACGGACTTGAGATTACTGCGCTGACTGCAAATTCAAATATCAAGCTGCTAGAAAAACAAGCAAGGGAATTTCACCCGAAAATGGTAGCTGTGTCTGATCTTGGAGCAGCAGCTCAGCTCAAAATTGCTCTCAGAGATACTGACATTGACGTTTTCTGCGGTGAAGAAGGTATAATAACTGCAGCTACTGAAAGTAACTGTGATACGGTTGTCAATGCAGTTGTCGGAGTTGCAGGTCTAGTTCCTACTTTGACAGCAATCAAGACCGGCAAGAATATTGCTCTTGCAAATAAAGAAACACTTGTTGCCGGGGGAAAGATTGTTACTAAAGCAGTTGACAGCTATGGTGTTAAGCTTTATCCTGTTGACAGTGAACATTCTGCAATTTTTCAGTGCCTGCAGGGTTGTCCTCCTGGCTCTTTGAAAAAACTTATTCTTACAGCTTCAGGCGGTTCATTTTTTGGGAAGACAAGAGATGAGCTTGAAAACGTTAGTATTAAGCAGGCTCTTTCTCATCCTAACTGGGAAATGGGAGCTAAGATTACCGTTGATTCAGCAACGATGATGAACAAGGGGCTTGAAGTCATTGAGGCTTCGTGGCTGTTTAATTGTGAGGATAAGGATATTGATATTCTGATTCATAGAGAAAGCATAATTCATTCTATGATTCAGTTAAAGGATAATGCTGTGCTGGCTCAGTTGGGAGTTCCTGATATGAGAATTCCGATTCAGTATGCGCTTACATATCCGAATCGTTTGCCTTCTCCGACTAAGGAGCTTGATCTTGCAGAACTAGGATCCATGACTTTCTATAAGCCTGATTATGAAACATTTACCTGCCTTAGTGTATGCCGGGATGCACTTCGCCGCGGCGGTCTTTATCCAACAGTTGCAAATGCTGCAAATGAGGCTGCTGTTGCAATGTTCTTAAGGGAACAGATACGTTTTCTTGATATTGCTGATATCGTCAGTGATGCTGTATCATCATTTACCGATAATAAAGAAAGCTTTACTCTTGAAGATATTCTGGATGCAGATAAGGCTACGCGTGCAAGGGTAAGTCAGAAATATGGTCATAATAGCTTTGACTGATGGTTTATCACAATAATAGATCCTGTATTAGCCATAGATGGAGATGATTAAAATAGAAGCAGCGTTATTGATTGTAATAGGGATACTCATTTTCGAACTTATTATTTTTGTTCATGAAGGTGGTCACTGTATTGCAGCGAAGCTTTCAGGAGTAAAGGTAAATGAATTTGCCCTCGGAATGGGACCGAAACTTTTTTCTTTCAAAAAAGGGGAAACAACTTATTCATTCAGAATCCTGCCTATAGGCGGTTTCTGCTCAATGGAAGGTGAAGACAGTGAAAGCAGTGACGAAAGGGCATTTATCAATAAACCTGTATGGAAAAGAATGATAATTGTTCTTGCTGGAGCAATAATGAATATTCTGCTGGGACTGATTATGACAATGATAGTTCTTGCTCCAAATGAGTATTTTGGTTCAACTCAGATTGCTAAGTTTACTGAGAATGCTACTACTTCTCAACAACTAAAAGTTGACGACCGGTTTGTTTCAATCAACGGCTATAAAACATATACAACCCTTGATATGAGCTTTGCTTTGCAGACTGCAAAGGAAAATGATTTCGATATTACGGTTGAGAGAAACGGCGAATACAAGCAGCTTCAGCACGTAAAATTTCCTACTGTGAAGAAAACAAATGACAAGGGCGAAGAAAATGAAATCATACAGATTGATTTCAAGATAAAGGCAATAGATAATAATTTCGGAACATTGCTTCAGCAAACCGGACTTAATACTATTTCTACATTGAAGATGGTATGGTCAAGTTTACTGGGATTGGTTACCGGTCAATTTGGTCTTAATGAGATTTCCGGACCAGTGGGCATGACTTCTGCAGTATCACAGGTTACAGCTAAGGGTCTGGAAACAGGTTTTAAGGACGGTTTGTTATCACTGATAAATGTTATGACCATTATTACAATAAATCTTGGTATTGTAAATCTTCTTCCTTTGCCCGCACTTGACGGTGGCAGATTCGTTTTTCTTCTCATTGAAGCAATTCGCAGAAAACCTATTGATCAGAAGTATGAAGGCTATATTCATGCCGGCGGTATGGTTCTGCTTCTGCTGTTCATGCTTGCAATTACAATAAAAGATATTATTCAGTTTTTCTTATAGAATGAAAAGACCGGGTGATTAATATGAATAGAAAGAAAACAAAAAAGATATCCTTAAATAATATCAGTATCGGCGGTGATTCTGATATTACTGTGCAGTCGATGCTGAATACTCCTTCGACAGATATTGAAGGAAGCGTCAGACAGGCTGTGGAGCTTGAAAAAGCCGGATGCGAGATAATAAGACTTGCCATTCCTGATATGGATGCAGTTCAGCTTATTCCTGCAATTAAAAAAATGGTCAATGTTCCCCTTGTTGCTGATATTCATTTTGATTATCGTCTTGCTCTTGAAGCAGCAGCAGCCGGAATTGATAAAATCAGAATAAACCCGGGAAATATCGGATCAGATGACCGTGTAAAGCATGTTGCTGATGAATGTAGACGCAGAAATATACCTATAAGAATCGGAGTTAATTCCGGCTCGCTTGAAAAACATATACTTGAAAAATATGGCAAACCAACGCCTCAGGCTCTTTGTGACAGTGCGTTGTATCATGCATCACTTCTTGAAAAATTTGACTTTGATAATATTGTTTTGTCAATGAAGTCTTCTAACGTAGATTTTATGGTACAGGCATATGAACTTGCCAGTCAGCAAACTGATTATCCGCTTCATCTTGGTGTTACAGAAGCTGGTACAGAAAGAATGGGGCTAATTAAATCCTCGATAGGTATAGGTTCTTTACTCTTAAAGGGGATAGGTGATACAATCAGGGTATCTCTTACAGATGACCCTGTAAAAGAGGTTTATGCTGCCAAGGATATTCTTAAATCTCTTGGTCTTGGCAAGGGTGGAGTAAGTTTTGTATCATGTCCCACCTGCGGAAGAACAAGAATAAACCTGATTGAGCTGGCTAACAAAGCAGAAGATATGCTCAGAGATTGCAATAAGGAAATAACCGTTGCTATTATGGGATGTATTGTCAATGGTCCTGGTGAGGCAAGAGAAGCTGATATTGGTATTGCCGGAGGAGACGGTGTAGGTCTTATCTTTAAAAAAGGTGAAATAATAAAAAAGGTTCCCGAATGTGAATTACTCGGTGAGCTTATGAAAGAAATAGAAAAAATGTAATTCAAAAAACTCAGGGCAGCGGCGGAGACGTCGCTGCCTGTACACACGATAATGGGGGAGGATCAATTGAAAACATTTTCTGATATTTTTAAAAAGTATATAGATGTTAATAAACTTCCTGCCTCGATAGCCGAAAGTATAGTTACAGGATCAAATGTAAATTCACAGGAAAGGTCATTGATTATTGATGCAGAATGTCATCAGCTGATAAATAGAGAAGATATTTTTCAGGTTGAAAATTTAATAAGGCAAAGTGTTCTTGCATTATACAGCTGTTATTTTCAGCCTCACTATGACAGCACTCTCTTTGAAACTGAATATTATTCTCAGCTCGTTCTTGAGCTTAAAAGAAGAAATGCCTCTCTCAACGGAACATTGAATGATTCTATTGCAGAAATCAAAGATAAAACTATTTTTATTGAGCTTAAACACGGAGGAATGGATTTTCTTATAAAGCAAAAATTTGATAAGAATCTCTCTGAGCTTATTAAGAACGAATTTGGGCTTAATTTTAATGTGAGCTTCAAAGGAATAACTAATGTTGACAGCGAAAGTGATGCTTACATAGAAAAACAGCGTCATATTGAGGAAAAAGTAATAAGAGAGGCACAGACTGCACAGTTTGAGCATTATGAAAGCATGATGAATACCGCTAATGAAAGGAAGGCATCCTTTGAAAGAAAAGCGGTAAAACCTATAGTGCCTGCAGTATCCACTGAAATTGAGTTCAGAGATAAGGATAACCTGGTACCTTCATATATTCCGGAAAGTGCAACTCCGATTTATGGTGCACCGATACATGGAGATGTACTCCCTCTTAATCATCTTACCCAAGAATCCGGAAGAGTGATAATCTGGGGTCAGATTTTTGGAATTGAGTCCAAGGATACAAAGGATAATAAGAAAAAAATAATAACAATAAGTATTACAGATTTTCGCGGATCAGTCAAGCTTAAAATAATTGATACAAATGAAAAATGTGCCCCTATTCTTGAGCTGAAAAAAGGGATGGCTGTCCTTGCAAGAGGAGAAGCACAATTTGACAGCTTTGATAAAGACGTTAATGTAATGACCAGAGCCGTAAGCGTTGTTGCGGTTCCAAAGGTTGTTGATAAAGCAGAAAGAAAAAGGGTTGAACTTCATCTTCATACAAATATGTCTGCAATGGACGCTGTAAGCAGTGCTGGTGAGCTTGTAAACAGGGCATATGAGTGGGGAATGCCGGCAATTGCAATAACTGATCATGGTGTTGCACAGGCTTATCCTGATGCAATGAATGCTTGTGACGGAATCGCCAGAAAAGGCGGCGATTTTAAAGTCATATACGGAGTAGAAGCATATTTTATCAATGACCGTGCTTCAGCTGCAGTAGTGGGGGATACGGATATTCCTCTGAGCGGAGAATTCATTGTTTTTGATATAGAAACCACCGGACTTAGTGTTCAAAGAGAAAAAATAACTGAAATAGGCGCTTTCAGAGTAGTGAATGGTGAGATCAGAGAGAAATTTTCTACATTTGTTAATCCTGAAAAACATATCAGTGCAAAAATTACCGAATTAACCGGAATTACTGATGATATGGTTGCTGGTGCGCCAAGTGAAAAGGATGCTGTGCAGAGCTTTCTTGATTTCTGCGGTGAAAATGCGGTAGTTGTTGCGCACAATGCTGCATTTGATACTTCATTTATCAAGGCAGCTGCTGACAGACACAGACTTTCATATACACTTACATATATTGATACCCTTGCAATTTCAAGAGGTATATTTTCACAGCTGAATAAGCACAAACTTGACACCATTGCAAAGCATCTGAAGCTTGGAAATTTTAATCATCACAGAGCATATGATGACGCTATGATGCTTGCCAAGATTTTTCTTGTTATGTTAAATAAACTATCTGAGGAGTACTCTGTTAAAACAATTTCTCAGATAAATAATACTATTCCCAAACCTGATTTTAAATCCTTTAAATCTTTTCACCAGATTATTCTTGTGAAAAACCAGCTGGGAATGAAAAATCTATATAAGCTTATTTCCAAGGCTCATATAAACTATTTTTACAAGAAGCCGCTGATTCCCCGTTCTGAGCTTGTTAAACACAGAAGCGGACTGATTATTGGTTCTGCCTGTGAAGCCGGTGAACTTTTCCGTGCGATAGTTGACGGAAAAAATCACGAGGAGCTTAAGCAGATTGCTTCCTTCTACGATTATCTGGAAATACAGCCTATCGGAAATAATATGTATATGCTGCGGAATGGTACGGTTAATTCTGTGGAAGAACTCCAGGAATTCAATAAAACCGTAGTTCAACTTGGTGAGGAACTAAATATTCCGGTTGTGGCTACCTGTGATGTGCATTTTATGGATCCATATCAAAGCGAATACAGAAAAATTCTTATGACAGCTCAGGGCTTTTCTGATGCAGAAGAACAGGCTCCTTTGTATTTCCGTAATACTGAGGAAATGCTCAGGGAGTTTGAATATCTTGGAAAAGAAAAAGCTTATGAAGTAGTTGTGGAAAACACTAACAAAATTGCTGATATGATTGAACGGCTTCGTGCAGTTCCAAAGGGGAATTTTCCGCCCTTTATTCCCGGTGCTGAAGAGGACCTTACAAGGATCACTCTCGAAAGAGCAAAGAATATGTACGGTGATCCGCTTCCTGAAATAGTTCAGGCAAGGATTGATAAGGAGCTTAATTCTATTATCAAAAACGGCTTTTCAGTTCTTTATATGACTGCTCAGAAGCTTGTTGCAAATTCAAATGAAAATAAATATCTTGTTGGTTCCCGAGGATCGGTAGGTTCATCTTTTGTAGCTACAATGTCTGGTATTTCAGAAGTTAATCCTCTGTGTCCCCATTATGTTTGCCCGAAATGTCAGAACAGTGAGTTCTTTGATGACGGCAGTGTTGGTTCTGGTTTTGATCTTCCTGAAAAAAACTGTCCTAATTGCGGAACGCCTTATCTGCGTGATGGTCATGATATCCCATTTGAAACATTTCTGGGATTTAAAGGAGATAAAACTCCTGATATTGATCTTAACTTTGCCGGTGAATTCCAGACAAGATCTCACCGTTATACTGAAGAACTGTTTGGTAAGGAAAATGTCTTTAAGGCAGGTACAATTGCCACAGTTGCAGAAAAAACTGCTATCGGTTATGTACGTAAATATTCAGAAGTAACCGGAAAGCAGGTCAGCAAGGCAGAAGAACAGCGTCTGGCTGCAGGATGTACAGGTGTAAGAAGAACTACCGGTCAGCATCCTGCAGGAATGGTTGTTGTTCCGAGAATGAATGATATTTACGAATTCTGTCCTATACAGCGTCCTGCAAATGACCAGAAGACGGATATTATTACTACCCACTTTGACTTTCATTCTATACATGATACGGTATGTAAGCTTGATGAGCTCGGACACGATGTTCCTACGATTTATCATTACCTTGAGGAATATACAGGAATTGATGTAATGAATATTTCCATGAGTGACCCGGACGTTATGTCCTTGTTCACATCTCCTAAGGCGCTTGGTCTGGAGCCTGAGGATATTGACTCACAGACAGGAACTTTTTCTTTGCCCGAGGTAGGAACAAAGTTTGTTCGGAATATGCTTATTGAGACCCAACCAAAAACTTTTGCTGATCTTCTGCAGGTATCAGGCCTTTCACATGGTACTGATGTATGGATAGGCAATGCAAATGAACTTATCGAAAAGAAAATATGTACAATTTCCGAGGTTATCGGAACAAGAGATAATATCATGGTTTATCTTATGCACAAAGGTCTTGAACCTGATATGGCATTTAAAATCATGGAGATAGTGCGTAAAGGTAATGCGACAAAACTTCTTACAGAAGATCATATAAAAGCCATGAAGGAACATAATGTACCTGAGTGGTATATTGATTCCTGTATGAAAATAAAATATATGTTCCCCAAGGCTCATGCTGCTGCATATATGATTGCTACACTTCGCTTGGGATGGTATAAGGTTCACAGACCAAAGGAATACTATGCCGCCTATTTTACTGTCAGAAGCGAAGATTTTGACGGAGCTTTGGTATGCAAGGGAAGAGATGCTGTACGAAATAAAATGGCTGAAATTACTGCAAAAATCCAGAATAAGGAAGCAACTGCGAAGGATGAATCAACTTTTGCTACTTTGCAGATAATTAATGAGATGCTTGCAAGAAATATAGGTGTTTTACCAATAGATATCTATAAGTCAGATGCTAAAAGATTTCTTGTGGAGGGAGATAAGATCAGACTGCCTTTTTCTTCACTTTCGGGTGTAGGCGAATCTGCTGCAGTTGCCCTTGCAAACGCGAGAAATGGCGGCGAATTTATTTCAATTGAGGATTTTCAGCTGCGTGCCAAGGTATCTAATTCAATAATAGAACTGTTAAGAGATATGGGTACTTTTAAAAACCTGCCTGAAAGCAGTCAGCTGACCCTGTTCGGATAACTAACAACTAAGAAAAAAGGAGAAACCTATGAGTACAGAAGGTGAAATATATTACGGAATACCAGTTCTTCCACTAAGAGGACTTGTAATTTATCCTGGTTCTGTGTTGCATTTTGATGTAGCAAGAGATGATTCAGTACTTGCTCTTTCAGATTCAATGAAAAACAGCCAGCATATATTTATTACATCTCAGAAGGATCCGGTAAAGGATGATCCGGAGCTTAATGATCTATATGAAATCGGTGTATATTCACAGATAATGCAGATTGCAAGGCTTACTGAGAATTATCTAAGGGTAGTTATCAGAGGTATTTCAAGAGCAAAGGTCATAGGTTCTGATACATCTTCGGATTATATGAAGGCAGACATTGTTGAGCTTAAAGATACTCCCTCGGGTAACTATATGAAAATTGAGGCTCTGACAAATATGGTCAGAGATGCAGTTGCAGAATACGCTCTCAATAATACAAGGCTTCCTCAGGATCTGCCTGTTCGTGCATGTGACATTGAAGATGCAGGTAAGCTGTCGGATTTTATCGGGGATAACTTTATCAGAGATTTCAAGGATAAGCAAAAACTTCTTGAAATACTTGACGAAGAGGAAAGGCTATCAAAGGCTTATGAGCTTATTGCTCACGAAATACGTATTCTTGAGATAGAGAACGATATCAGTGAAAAAACCAGAGAAAAAATTGAATTGAATCAAAAGGAATACTATCTTAAGGAAAGACTCAGAGCAATAAAAGATGAGCTTGGCGATACCGATGATTTTTCATCTGAAGCTCATGAATACAGAGAAAAAATAAAAGAACTTAAAACTAATGATGAAAATAAGGAAAAGCTGATAAAAGAAGTTGTTAAACTTGAAAAAATGATATCCGGTTCAGCAGAAGCAAATGTGGTCAGAAGTTACCTCGATACTTGTATCGAACTGCCATGGGGTAAATACACCAAAGAAAAAATTGATATAAAGAGGATTAATGCCAAGCTTGACAAGAATCACTACGGACTTAAGAAGGTAAAAGAGAATATTGTTGAGGCACTTGCTGTAAGAAAACTTAATCCTGATGTAAAAGGACAGATAATATGTCTCGCTGGTCCTCCCGGTGTAGGTAAAACGTCAATAGCTCATTCTGTGGCTGATGCCGTTGGCAGAAACTATCAAAGAATTGCACTTGGCGGTATTCATGACGAAGCTGAAATAAGAGGTCACAGAAGAACCTATATTGGAGCAATGATGGGCAGAATAATGTATGCAATTAACCAGGCTCAGTCATCAAATCCGCTTATTCTTCTTGATGAGCTTGATAAGCTTGGAAATGATTATCACGGCGATCCTACATCGGCACTTCTTGAAGTGCTTGATGGTGAGCAGAATTCTACTTTTTTTGATCATTATATTGATATGCCGTTTGATCTTAGCAAGGTGCTTTTTATAACCACTGCAAATGATTATACTGCCATACCTGCTCCTTTGCTTGACAGAATGGATATTATTCATATCGACAGCTATACAAGAGAGGAAAAATTCCAGATCGCAAAGCGTCATCTTGTTTCAAAACAGCTTAAATTCCATGGATTGAGTGCAAGGAATTTCAAGATAACTGATGAAGCAATTTATGATATTATCGATAGTTATACAAGAGAATCTGGTGTCAGAAATCTTGAAAGGTTTATCTCTAAACTGATGAATAAGACTGCGGTCAAAATTGTTGCCGGAGAAACAAAAAGCATTCGTATTGATTACGATAATCTTGAAGAATATTTAGGCAGCAGGAAATATAAGCTTGATACACTTAACAAGAAAAATGAGGTTGGTCTTGCAACTGGTCTTGCATGGACATCTGTGGGAGGTGAAACCCTGCCTATTGAAGTTGCAGTTATGAATGGCAGCGGAAAAATAGAACTTACAGGATCCCTGGGAGATGTAATGAAAGAATCAGCTTTCGCAGCGTTCACGTGTGTACGTTCAATGTCTGACAAGCTTGATATTGATCCTGATTTTTATAAGAATAAGGATATCCACATTCATGTTCCCGAAGGTGCAGTTCCAAAGGATGGACCCTCTGCAGGAATAACAATGGCTACTGCAATAACATCAGCTCTTACAGGTCGTCCTGTAAGAAGAGATATTGCTATGACTGGTGAAATTACTATAAGAGGCAGTGTTCTTCCGATAGGCGGACTTAAAGAAAAAACTATGGCGGCATACAGACTTGGAATAAAAACGGTAATTATTCCAAAGGAAAACAAGTCAGATCTTGACGAGGTTGATCCTACAGTCAAGGAAAACATTAATTTCATTCTTGCGGATAATATCAATACTGTTTTTGATAACGCTCTTGCTCAGCCTGAAAACTGATAATAGGAACATTGTACAGGAGGTATTCTATGAATTTTCATATTGTAGAATTTGAAGCATCATACGGCAAATCAAAGCAGATACCAGATTCAGATATGCCTGAGATTGTTTTTTCAGGAAAATCCAATGTGGGTAAATCATCATTAATTAATAAAATTCTTTACAGAAAATCTATTGCCCGTGTAAGTGCAACTCCGGGAAAAACAACAACAATTAATTTTTTCAAACTGAATGAAGTACGCTTTGCTGATCTTCCTGGCTATGGATATGCAAAGGTGTCAAAGAGTGAGAAAGACAGATGGGCGGAACTTGTTGAAGGTTATTTTGCACAGCAGAGAAATATTGCTCTTATCATACAGATATGTGATATTCGTCATAGCCCAACAAAGGACGATATGGCAATGATAGATTTTCTTTATTCTACAGGTCATAATTTTATTATCGCTCTTACAAAGCTTGATAAGCTGAAAAAATCACAGCAGCAGACAAGAATTGATGCCCTTACTCAGGAGCTTTCTGCATTTGAAGGAATCAGACTCTTTCCATGTTCATCACAGACTGGTCAGGGCGTAGATGAGATCAGAGCTGCGATTGAAGAATGTATTTGTACTGAATAAAAGATAACCGCTGCAGTTTATAAAGCTTGCAGCGGTAATTTTTTATGTACTTGTTAATATCATTTCTGCTGCTTTTATTCCATCTACAGCTGCAGACATTATCCCTCCGGCATAACCGGCTCCTTCTCCGCAAGGGTATAGTCCCTTCATACTGACTGACTGCATAGTTTCATCTCTTAAAATTCTGACAGGTGATGAACTTCTGCTTTCGATGGCAGTGAGTACAGCATCATTATCGGCAAAGCAGCTCATTCTTTCATTCATCATCATTATTCCTTCTTTTAGTGAAATGCTCATGTATTCCGGCAGAAGTCCGTTCAGATCACACATCTCAACTCCTGGTTTATAACTTGGCAGAACAGATCCGAATGAAACAGTTTTATTATTGGAAAGAAAATCACCAAGTTTTTGTACCGGAGCATGATAATTACCTCCCCCATATTTATAAGCTTTTCGTTCCAGATGCCTTTGAAGACTTATCCCTGCAAGTACATCATCACTTCCGAAATCTTCTGTACCTATACCCACAAGTAACGCTGAATTTGCATTTGTCTTATCTCTGGCATATTCGCTCATCCCGTTAGTTACAAGTGCTTCATTTTCGCTTGCCGCAGCCACAACAGTGCCTCCTGGACACATACAGAATGTGTACACACCCCGTCCGCTTTTTGTATGCACTGCGAGCTTGTAATCTGCTGCTTTTAATCTGGGATGATTATAAAAACTTCCGAATTGCTGCTTGCTGATGCTTTCTTGCAGATGCTCTATTCTTACGCCCATAGAAAAAGCCTTCTGCTGCATTGTTATTCTCTTGTTTTTCAGCATTTCAAAAGTATCTCTTGCACTATGCCCAACAGCAAGTATCAGATGATCTGTTTCAAGTGTAAAAGCATTATCATCCTTCAGATACTTTATCGCTTTTACTCCATCATTATCTGAAACAATATCTGTAAGTTTAGCTCCGAAAATAACTTTACCGCCCAGATCAATAATATCATTACGAATATTTTTTACTGCAGTTTTTAGCATATCAGTACCAATATGCGGCTTAGCCAGATACATTATATCTTCTGGTGCGCCATGAGCTGCAAATTCGCTGAGAACCTTTCTTATTCGTTTATCCTTTGTACCTGTATTGAGCTTACCATCTGAAAATGTTCCGGCACCGCCCTCTCCGAACTGTATATTTGAATTTTCATTAAGCACTCCGAGATTTCTGAAAAGCTCAACTGTTTTTGTTCTGTCATCAATACTTTCGCCGCGTTCGAGAATTATCGGTTCCTGACCAGCCTGAGCAAGAATGAGTCCTGCAAAAAGACCGCAGGGTCCACTGCCGATTATTATCGGACGCTTCAGTGTTTTTTTACATTCAGGTAATTCATATATGTATGGTTCAACAAGCTTTGCTTTTGAATTTTTTGATGCTGCTTTTTGTTCGCCTTTTTTCAGTTCAACATCGAAAGTGGCTTCAAAATGCACATTATTCTTTTTTCTGGCATCAACGCTGAGTTTGAATATACCTACACTCTTTATGTTATCTTCACTTACTTTCAGTATTTTTGACACATAGTTTTTAAGTGCAGTTTCATCATAATCAAGCGGGAGTGAAACACTATTAATTCTTATCATAAAATCACCATTATCCATCAGTTAAACTGATATTCAGAATTTACTTAATATAATTTGCTGCTGTAATTGCACTGCCTATTGCAAAATGCAGATTATAACCTCCGCATTCTCCGTCAACATCAAGAAGCTCGCCGCATATAAAAAGATTGTTAATTTTTCTGCTCATGAGGGTATCAGGATAAACAGCACTGCTGTCAAATCCTCCGGCACATACCTGTGAGGATTCAAAACTTCCGGCTTTTTCAGGAGTAAAGCGGAAATCTTTTACGGTCTTAGCAATGCTTCTTAACTGTACATCATTCAATTCATTGCATTGCAAGTTATTATATCCGAGACGTTCTGTTATGGCTGCTGAAATTTTCTTATCCAGTGCTGCCCCCAGAAGATCAGCTGCTTTATTATGTGAAAACAGTTTTCTGCATTTTTTGATATAACCAAAAATATCATCTTCACTATATTCAGGCATAAGGTCAGCAGTAAGATAAATGTTTTTATATTTCTTTCTATCTATCATACCTACAGTAAAAAATTCATTTATATATCTTGATAAATCAAACACACAAATTCCTGAAAGTCCGTTTTCAGTAAATTGTATCTCACCGGTTTTTTTGCATATGATACTATTATCTGCAGTCAAAGTAATTTCACCTTTTGCACGAACACCTTTCAAAGATTTTATTCTGTTACTGCAGGGCACTGAAGATAGGGATGGGAAAATAGAAGTGTGTTTAATACAAAGAGAGTTTAGAAGTTTATATCCGCTGTCATCTGAACCAAGATAGGGAGCAGAAGGTGAACCGGTTGCAATAATTACATATTTTGCATATATTATTGTATTTCCGCAGGAAATAATAAAATTATCATGTTCTCGTTTAATAGATTCTATTGTGGTATCACATAATTCCTTCACGTTATTGGTTTCTAGTGCATTTCTTAGACAGTCAAGAACGGTACTTGCTTTATTGCTGTAAGGATAAAGTCTGCTCTCGCTATCCTTTCGGAGTAAAAGTCCTAGTTCTGAACATAGCTTAATCAAATAATCAGGAGAACAGTTGTTGAGAACAGAATTTATTATTTTTTTGTCACCGTGATAATTTTTTGCGGATAACCTGTAATTACTTATATTACATCTGCCGTTGCCAGTAGCAAGAAGCTTTCTGCCTGTTCTGGATTGTCTTTCGATAATTACAGTGCTTCCCTTTCCAATTCTACGGGAAACTGCAACAGCAGCAAATAATCCTGATGCACCGCCGCCGATAACAGCAACCTTAATTTTCAGATTCATATTACCCTCCTGAAAAATTGATCACTAAATACTTATAAAAAATCTTTCTATATAATAATACACTATTTTTTGTTTACTGTAAATAATCAGAGAAATATTTCAAATAATATTATGGGGGAGATGATGGAAAATGAAAAAGTATATACTGCTTTTTACAATTACACTTGTTACACTAATTATTTTACTTACCGCATCAGCAGAAATAAACGCTGCTGTCGCTGTTAAACTTTACAATATACATCTTTCAGATGGAGAAAATACAGTAACTGTATCAGGCAGATTGCAATACCTTAATGAACAGAGCGTCAGGAGTGAAAACTATACACTCGTAGGAAAGGTGCATTCCTCAGACGGCGATTATGTCAAAAAAGGGGATGCAATTATGACAGTTTATGAACTATTGGATACCAAGGAACTGACAAATACTTTCCCGGAAGCAAAGGATTATCTTAAACTAATTTCTAAAACAGAGCTCTCCGAAGAAATAGCAGATGAAATAAAAAAGTACACAGTTGAAAAAATAATAAGATCTCCGTCCGATGGAATATTAACATCTCTCAGCTATAATGAAAACAGTTTTGCAGCAAAAGGAAATGTTCTTTTCAAAATATCTGATAAAAAAACCAAGTGTCTAATAGTAAATGTAAGTGAAGCGTATATTGAAGGAATTAAAACTGGACAGAAAGCATCAATAATTTTTTCTGCTGTAAACGGGAAAAAATACAGTGGAAGTGTTTATAAAATATCCGATGAGGCAAAACAAACCGGATTACTTACAGGAAAAGAGACTTCTGTAGAAGTATTGATAAAAATTGATAATCCGGATAAGCGACTGAAAATTGGATATACAGCCGAATGTGTAATAAAAACATCCGTAGATAAAAATATAATTATTATTCCATATGAATATATACATTCCGATGAAAAAGGGGATTATGTTTATCTGAAGAACAAAAACAGAGCTGTAAAAACCTATATCAAAACAGGATCAGAGTATAAAAAAGGTATTCGGATTATAAATGGGTTAAAATGTGGAGATCAAATTATTTTACCTGACGATGATATTTCGGATGGTCAGAGAATTACAGAAGTAAACGGAGAATAATATGCTTGATTTATATATAAGATCCGTAAAGGGAATTTTTCTCAACAGAGCAAGGGCAGCACTGACTTTTTTCAGTATTGCTATCGGTGTTTGTGCAGTAATATTGACTCTTAATATTGCAGAATTAGGAAAAACAGCGTTAAATAGTGAAATTGATGGTCTAGGCATAGACGGACTTGCAATAAGCAGTAATAGTCAGTCATCTCCTCTTACGGTAAATGAACTTGAAAATATCAGAGCTCTTTCATATGTTTCTAATGCGGAACCGGTAATGATAGAAACTACTGAATTATATATGAATAACGAAAATACATCTGTATGTTTGTGGGGACTTGACAAGGATGCTGATAAAACCATTTCTCTGAAGCTTCTCAGAGGACGTTTCTTAAATTCGGGTGATATATCCTCGGATTCCAGGGTATGTCTGATTGATGAAAAAACTGCAGATAAATACTATGTAGGAGTGGGGAAGAGCATAAGTCTGAGGAGCGGAGAAGCAAATGAAAAATATAAGATAATTGGTATAATAAAGACAGGAAGCGGGTTGCTGCAGAACTTTCTGGGTAGTTATATACCTGATTTTATTTATGTACCTTACAGTACGGTTCAAAGTGCATTTTCAGACAGTAATTTTTCTCAAATAATAATAAAGCCATCTGATGGTACAAGTATAAGCAGTACAGAGAAAAAAATATTGTCATTTCTTGGACGTGACGGAAAACAGAAGGATGGTTATCTTATTAATGATCTGAGTGAGAAAAAAGAGGGACTTGATAATATTATTATTATTTTCTCTCTTGTTTTATCTTCAGTTGGGGGTATTTCTTTATTAGTAGCAGGAATTAACACAATGAATACAATGCTGATGACTGTCAAGGAGCGTACCAAAGAAATTGGAATAAAAAGGTCTCTTGGAGCAAGTACTTTTTCAATTATTTCTGAATTCCTTATTATATCAGCTGTAATCAGTTTTATAGGGTGTATTTCTGGTTTGGCAGCAGGATATCTTATATCATGGATTTTTTCTTTGATTTATGGATTGACACTTTATATTGATATTGGTATAATTACCTTGATCATAGGTATTACTGTTTTATCCGGCACAGCTTTTGGTATTTATCCAGCTGTAAAAGCTGCACGACTTGACCCGGCACAAGCGCTCAGATACTTTTGATAAAGGAGGTATTGATACGGACAGGTTTTTGGAAAAAGCAAATTTGCCTGAAGGCACTGTATCTTTGGCTGCTATTTCTGACAAGATTCCATCTGTTATCGGTGAGCTGATTAATAATTTTCATATCAGCGTTGTTACACCTGCTCCGATCAGGAATATCAAAGGATCGGAAAGGTTCCATGCAGATATGTCATTGTGTCATCTTGGAATGAACAGCTTTATTATTGAACCGGGAAACATTGCAGTAGCATCAGAACTTATTAAACTTGGTGCAAAATCAGAAATCAGTGATGATGTGACGGCAGTATTTCCTGGTCTTAATGTATGTTTAATTGATAATATTATGGTTTGCAATGAAAAAACTGCAGATGTGAAAATACTGACATACTGCCGGAATAATAACAAAAGGATTATTCAAACAAATCAGATGTATACTAAATGTTCAACAGCTATAATTACAAAAGACGCAGTTATTACATCTGATGAATCAATTTATAAAGTTTGTATTAAAGAGAAACTTGATGTAATAAAAGTCGATAACAGGGGCATCAGGCTTGAAGGATATAATTATGGTTTTATTGGGGGATGCTGCGGATTGATATCAAAAGACACACTCGCATTCTCCGGAAGAATTGAGGATCATCCTGATTATTACAAAATAAAAGATTTTACTCTTAATCATGGAGTATATACTGTATCACTTGGCAATACAGAGTTATACGATATAGGGGGGATTCTTCCAATCTTGGAAAGGATATAATAAAATGAAGATTATCAGATACATTTCAGCGATATTAGCATTTGCTATAATCAACTTATGTTTATGTATATCAGCCGATGCAGCAGGAAATTCTATGGAGATAAATTTGTATTCAGAAAGTGAAATAAAATCAGGGAAGAGTTTTTATGTTTTTCTGACTATTCATGACGATGATTATATTGGTTCATTGAGAGCAGGCCTTGATTATTCCAGAAGTCTTACACTTAAGTATGTAGAGATTGAAAATAAAACTGAAAATGACTTTCTGAATTACAATATTAAGGAAGGTAATGTAGAATTTATTTATTCATTGAAAAATGAAAAGCTAAAAGAAAAAACATTGAAATTCAGATTTGATCAGAACTCATTGAATGATCAGGTATATAAATTCAGCGCTTTTTTTATAGAAGCATTTGACATAGATATGAATGAAACAATATGCAGAAATAATGATATGATTTCAGTAACAGCTTCTCCTAATACTGTTACATCGGATAGTAATTCTGCCTCAAATAAAAGTACAACTTCCAAAGAAAGCAAAACAAAAAGAAGTTCTTCTGATAGTAAAAAAGAAAGGTCAGAATCAACTAAAAAGCAAAGTGATAATCCGGCTGAAAATGAATCTGTTTCTGAAGGGGCAGATTCAAAAAATAAAAAAATTGTTCGTCAGTTTGATTATGAAAAATATAACGATGAGCTTTCAGATAACACCTACATATACTATATTATCGGAATAATTGTAATACTTATTCTCGGTGTAATTATTGCATTTGGTTATATAAAGCGCTTAAATAAAAAGAATCCTGAATAAAAAGAAGAACACAGTTATAAGTGGACTGTGTTCTTCTTTATTTGTTTATTATTATGACTATTTTATTCTTATAGCTTAGAATAACCGAAGCTGTTTACAATAGCTTCCAGTCTTTCACCGCCCTGACACATAGGACATTTGTGTGGTTTGAAACTCTGGTAATCACCCAGGTCATTCGGATCAAAAACACTGTAAACCGGATGACCGTCACATTCAATCACCGTTGCAAATATTGCAGCAGCACCTACAACATTACCGCCGTAATAATTAACTGCATCAATTGCTGCAAGAACGCTTTTACCAGTAGTAACAGATGCAGAAAGAACCAGAACATGTTTACCATTCAGCATGTGAAGTACATTATCACGGAACATAAGCTGACCGCCGCTGATAAATTCAGGTGATAAAACATAAATTGTTCTGTGGGCATTCATATTTACATATTCGTCCTTTGTGAGCTCATCAGCAATACAAGTACCGATAACCTCCATACCATCCATGCAAAGAATTGTATCAATAATAGTATTGTTCTGATAATTTCTTGCCAGCTCCTGAGCTACAGCTTTTGCTTCTGATAATCTCATTTTCTGAGTTGTAACATCAATAAAATAATTAGTATGGCTATGCATGGTTGCAAAATGTCCTTTCTGAACTCTCAGAAAAACATCCTTGTTCTTTGTACGTATTTTAAATTCTTTTGACATAAAAACACTCCCTAGTGAAATTTAAAGATTAATCTATAAAAGCAATATGCTGTTTATCTTATACTGTTCCTTTCAGTATTTCAAAAGCATCGCTGGTGTCTGTTTCTCTGACAGTAGCTTTAACTTTTAAAATACTAGCCGGACGCAGGACAAGCTCATCTATCTTCAAGGCAAGCAAATTCTTTGTGACTCCAGTATCAGCAGCGGTTTCGCCTGATACAGCAATAGTTTTTCCGTTTTTATGAGCATTATCAGCAACAAGCTTAATTAGTTTTCTTATTGCCGGATGATATGGTCTGTAGAAGTCTAAAAGCTTTTGATTGTCCCTGTCCATAGCAAGAGTGTATTGGACAAGGTTATCTGTATTTACATTAACAAAATCAACCTTAGAACAAATTTCATCGGAAATAATTGCTGCTGCTGGTGTTTCAATCATTACACCAAGCCGTACATTATCACTGTATGGTTCGCCTTTTAGTCTCAGATCTTTTTTTATACTCTCGATTTCTCTTTTAACATATTCTATTTCTTCCATACTGCTTATCATAGGAAGAAGAATAGATAGGTTTCCGAATACAGATGCTCTGTATAAAGCTCTTAGCTGAGTCCTGAAAAACTCCGGGTTTTCAAGAGAGATTCTTATTCCTCTGAATCCAAGAGCAGGATTTTTTTCGTTAGGAATATCAAGATAATCCATTCCCTTGCCAGAGCTGCCGTTGGCAGTATTGATAATAACGTCCTTATTTGAAAATGAGCGAAGTATAGTTTTATATGTTTCAAACTGTTCGCTTTCATCCGGAGCATTCTCCCTGCTCATAAAAAGAAATTCACTTCTGAAAAGTCCGATTCCTTCAGCATCATTAGCCTTCGCTTTTTCAATATCTTCAATCCTGCTGATATCAGCAGACAAGCGGATGTATTGTTTGTTTTTTGTTTCAGATGGCAGACCGATCTGTCTGCTCATACGCTGCTGATGTTTAATATATCGATCTCGTTTTGCATTGTACATAGCGAGAGTGTTGCTATCGGGATCAATTATCAGCTTTCCAAGCATTCCATCAATTATTGCTGTTTTACCGTTAAAAACTCCCAATGGTTCATGTATCTGAATAACAGAGGGAAGACCCATAGTTCTTGCTAAAATTGAAGTATGGGAGCTTTGAGATCCACCGTTTGTAACAAAGCCAAGAAGTTTGGATTCATTAAAGGAAATTGTATCGCTGGGCAGAAGGTCAGTAGCTCCTATGATAACAGGATCATCCGCATTAATCTCCACCTTCTCAGCATTTTTGTTCTGCAATATCTGCAGCAGGATATGAGACGCATCGATAATATCATTACAGCGTGCTCTGAAATAATCATCATCAATTGCCTTAAACATATTTGCAAGCTTTGTTGACGCATTGTAAACAGATAGTTCAGCATTTTTTCTTTTTTTGATTGACGACTCAACAAAATCTACAAACTTTGCATCTTTAAGAATAAGAATATGGGTCTGAAATATAACCGATTCTTTCTTTGTGACCTTCTCGCAGGCATTATTATATATTTCATTCAGATGTGCCTTAGCGAGCTCCATGCTTTCGTGATATCTATCAAGCTCTGCATCAATATCGTCAACTTCATAGGTAGGAATATCAAGTACAGACTTCTTGAAAAAATGAAGTTTTCCGATGGCAATTCCGTTTGAAACACCTTTTCCTGTTAATACTTTCATACATCTCACCTCCGAAAAAAGCAGAAACACTAATATCAGGCAATTATTATTTAACGCATATCAGTATTTCCAGATAAATAGCCTTTACATAAGAGTGCAATATTCATTTCCGAAAGACAGTTAAAAATAAATATTAACACCAGAATTCCGGCAGGTTTTTGTTTTCAAAATCCATTAAGCTACAACTCTCCTATTACCATTAAACTACAAAATTACCAGATTGTCAAGACCTAACACCACCATCGGCACTGCCTTAGCGTGATGGTGTAGCTCCGCTTAAAATTAACTTTTTAATGTGACTTTTGTGCTTTGCAGCCACGGTTATGC
>ONDB01000050.1 GCA_900316485.1 uncultured Eubacteriales bacterium | reverse complement strand
TCGCGTTGCGGCACCGGCGGCTCGCCGGCGCTGGCGGGTCTTGGCGGCGCGCAGGGGTTGACAATAGGTGAATAATGGGTTATAATACAAAGGTAATAATTCTGCTTGCTGGAATAACTCAGTTGGTAGAGTACCTCACTCGTAATGAGGAAGTCGAGGGTTCAAGTCCCTTTTCCAGCTCTTGAAAAACATAGTAAACAAACGGCTTTCGGGTATTCCGAAAGCCGTTTGTTCTTTTCGTTTTAATTCGGTTTTGTTTCATTATTATTCTTCAAAAAAATCCTCAAAGAAACTTTCGTCAAACTTCTTGAGCAATACACCATCTTTATCTGTTATCTCACAGTTACCCTGGTAATCACCCGTTTCGTATTCTTCTGAATCTGAATTATCTGCAGGTTTCATGAAAAATTCACCAGATACAAAGAGCTTATATCCGTAACTCAGAGTATCTTCAGCTTTGATGTAGCAGTATATGCCCGGTTCTTCAGCTGAACCGCTTACTGTTTCGCTGAAATGATATTTATAATCATTGCCTTGCTTTTTGACACTGCTATCCTTCATAAGATCAACTTCGCGTATTGTTTTACCATTCTTCTCAAAAACAAGTGTCAGTGAATTAAACCTTCTGTTTGCGTCCTCTTTTGCACTGAAAGCTGTAACAGTAACATCAGATTCTACGTTGATCTTGCCTGAACCGGCATCTTTTGCTTTTGAGTCAATATCAGCAAAATCTACATACGGATAATATTTTCTCCATTTATTCGACTGAAGTATACCTTCTTTATCTGTTATAATCTGAGTGAGCTTTTCACCGTTTGCTTCTAATGTGAGTACACCTGAGGTTTCTGATACATATGTGGGAATATTTACTGTGCCTGTGTATCTGCCGTCTTTCTGCAGTTTAAGCTCTGTGGAGTTGTTACCTGCTGTAAAAGTATATTTATCCTTATCACCCATTATTAGCCTGGGAGTTATTGTGATTTTAAGTTCAATAGTATTATCTGCAGCATTGTATTTTCCGAATTCAAAGCTATACTTGTTTGTTATGTTCTGTGAGTTTATACTATTGTCTATTTCTAAAAGCTGGTTAACATAATATTCCTGCAGATTGTACATTGCTTCGCTCTGGGATAATATTCCCAGTGTGCGCTTATCGGTATTCATACCGTGAATAGAAAGTGCCTGAAGCTGAAGAACAATAAATATTGTAGAAGCTACCCAGACTATCAGCCATACTGTAAGGGCTGTTCCTCCGGGAGAAATACCTGCGCCTGTTCCCTTCTCGCCTGACATGAGAGTTTTATTAATTCTTCTTTTGTAGATAACAAAATATCCGATTATAATTGCTGTCATTACAGCTATGATTATTCCTGCTGCAATCAGTATAACGTAAAGGCTTGAGATTCCTGTTTCACTTGAAAGAAAGGTCTGTATTTCATTTGTATTGCTGTTTTCCATAAGATTACCTCCTCAGATTCCTAAAAACTCTTTGAATTTTGAATAATAGCTTCTTGTAACGTCCACTCTTGTACCGTTTTTCATCTTAAGTATGAATTTCATTGAAAAAGTCGGTGATATTTCTCTTATCTGCGCCCTTGATACAATGACCGAATTACTGACTCTGACAAATTTTAAAGGGTCAAGAGTATTCGCAAGCTGGTACAGTCTTTCAGTTGTAGTAAAGCTGCCATTTGTAGTGGTTATCTCAACTGAATGTCCGAAGCTTTCTACAGTGATTATCGTATCTGTAGGTATTACCGCTTTTTCTCCGTTTTCGCTGCGCACTGAAATATGACCGGCGTATTTATCCTTCTGCAGCAGGATAAACTCTGATTCATCAACTATTTCAATGCCGTGCTCCTGCAAATATCGGCTTACCTCATCAACACATTCATCACTGACTGATAATTTGATTTTCAAATCATCGACCCCCTTCGGCAGATCAGCCTTTGGCTGATTTTTTTGTTTCTGGCTTGCTTGCTTTACTGAATTCATTATAAGATTCTGAGAAAAATTAATCAATAGTTTTTGCACGGATTGCACTTACTCCTGCATGGATTGCACTAATAATACTATTGACTTATCAATCCGCCGCTAAAAACAGCCTATGACCATGTGCTGCACAAAAAAGCCGGTGAACCTTTATGATTCATCGGCTTTACTCATATTACCCGTTTCTTTTCCCGCTTTTTCAGTTCCTGAACCAAACCGTTTCAGTATGCTGCGGAAAAGGATTATTAATCAGCATCATCCGAAAAATACGGTTTCTTCTTCCGGCTTCTTTGCAGGCTTGACTTCAGTAATATCAAGCATAGGACCTACTTCTCCATTGAACATTTTGTCCTTTACTGCTCTCACCTTTGCAGTAAGATAATACCAGCCCTTATTTTTAACGCTGTCGGCCTGCTTCCAGTTACACATGAAGCCAACATACTGTATATCTTCCGCACAGCAGGTCATTGCAAAGCGTCCGCCTACAAATGTACCCTTCGGCAGTCTGGGACTTCTCGCAGTAAGAGCTTTAAAGCGTATTGTCTTGCCGTCATAATTCTTCGGGTTTTCCATTGCGTCCATATAAAGCAACCCAAAGTCCTCGTCCTTAATTTCAACAACAGGAGCGTCCATGTCATACGGCAGCGGGTCAACAATATCGTCATTCTCCATTGTACCGTCCTCATATTCATAAACAATATTCGTTCTTCTGCTGACCTGTCTTACAAGAGCATGGAGAGGCATTTTGTCAACATCATTTTTGCAGCGGTTAAAGAAAATCACTTCCGAATTATTAAGCTTATCATATACAAGCTGACGCATATTGCTGTTATACGAAAGTATGGTATTTGCATCGGCAAACATCATTATCTGATAAATCTGCCAGTTTCTCGGAAGCACTGCTGCAAGCTCCTGGATAGTCCACATTCCGTTGTATTCAAGCATTACACGCTCTGCACCGCTTTTTTTCAAACTATCTGTAAGAAACTTCTGGGTAAGGTTTTCCTTTCCGTCGGCTATTACCACCGTAACATTTTCGCTGCCCTTGTATTTCGAGGTATCAAGTTCTTCCTCCCCGTCCTCAAAAAGTATGCACAGAGTCTTATCTCCATTCTGGAAACGCTCATCGCAAAGCGTATCATGTATAAATTTTGTTTTGCCACCGTCAAGGAAGCCTAAAAATAAATAAACAGGAATATCTGCCATCTTATTTCACCCGGCAATACCGCATCACGGCAAAGCTTTTTTCCTTTCCTGATTTATTACACACCGAAAAGCTTTTTCAGCTCTTCTTCATTCAGCTTTGAGCCTATTACACATATTCTGCCTGTATAATCTGCTGCACCTGTTCTTACATCTATTTCCTCTGGTACGAAATCATAATGAATCCACTGTCCGTCTTTGCCTGCTACGATACCCTTTGCACGAAGTATAGTACCGTATTTTTCATTATCTGAAAATGCTGCAAGTATACTCTGTATTTCATCAATATCGTATTTCTTTGCTGTTTCAACACCCCAGCTTGTAAATACATCATCTGCATGATGATGGTGATGATGATGCTCATGGTCGTGGTTATGGCAGTGGCACTCTTCGCCGTCCTCATGATGATGGTGGTGCTCATGGTCGTGGTCGTGATGATGCTCATGATCGTGCTCATGATCATGGCAGTGGCACTCTTCGCCGTCCTCATGATGATGGTGATGTTCATGGTCGTGGTCATGGCAGTGGCACTCTTCGCCGTCTTCATGATGATGGTGATGTTCTTCTTTAACATCATCAACCGTAAGCAGAGCCTTACCGTCTGTTGCTGAAAGAATCTGTTTTCCTGTAAGCTCATCCCAGGGAGTTGTTACTATGGAAGCCTTTGAATTCTTCTCACGGATAAGCTCCAGAGCCTTTGCAAGCTTTTCATCAGATACATTCTGAGTACGGCTGAGAATAATAGTGCTTGCAAATTCGACCTGATTATTATAGAATTCTCCGAAGTTTTTCATATAGCTTTTCACCTTTGTTGCATCAGCAACTGTTATGAAGCTATTGAGAACCACATCATCACTTGCAACACTTTTAACAGCATTGATTACATCAGACAGCTTACCTACGCCTGAAGGCTCAATAAGAATTCTGTCAGGATGATACTGCTCAAGAACCTTGGTAAGTGCTTCTCTGAAATCTCCTACAAGTGAACAGCAGATACAGCCAGAATTCATTTCGTTTATCTGGATTCCTGCTTCCTTCAGAAAACCGCCGTCAATACCTATCTCACCGAATTCGTTCTCGATAAGTACGAGCTGTTCGTTTTCATATCCTTCTTTAATTAGCTTTTTGATAAGCGTTGTCTTTCCTGCGCCGAGGAAACCTGAAAAAATGTCTATCCTTGTCATTTCTTTTCTCTCCTTCATATTTCATCAGCGGCTTTTACCGGTTTTCTTTTTATCACCTGTAATGCAGCTGCTTTTACATTATGTATTATACACCCAAAGTTAAAAAAATACAACCCCACTGCCGGACGAGGAGCCAGCGTGACGGTGGACCCGTAACGCGATGGTGTCGCTTCACTGCGTTACGCTCTTAACGCGCCTGACTATATTACTGCCCGCGCCGGCGAGCCGCCGCTGCAGCAACGCGATGGTATCGCTTCACTACGTTACGCTCTTAACGCACCTGACTGATTGGCTGCCCGCGGTGCTGCTGTAATTGCTAAGTTTGCTTAAATTTACGTTGCTAGTCAAAACAGGGAGTCAGCAACGTCTTACGAACACAAACTAAAATTGACGTTCAGCACCAGAGTAAAGCGTTTAGCACCTGCCCCTCTAAAACCTACTACAATTGACATTCAGTAACAGAGTAAAGTGTTTTAATGCCGCCCTGTGAAATGGTGAGTTAAGAAAAAGGGATTTGCATAAAACCTGCTCCCGGATCATTCTCCGGATGACAAAACAATCGTTTAATAAATTTGAATATATTATCGTCTGCGGCGATTGAATAAGGTTCAGATTTATGATATAATCTATTTATATGCAGCAGGCAGGGAGGGGTTTCAATGCTGCTTGAAAATGAAAAGCTTGAGCCTCTTGGCGGCGGAGTCAGAATAATCGTTTCTGATGAACACAAATTCTGGACCGATACCGTTCTGCTCGCCAATTTTTCTATGCCTAAAAAAACTGATAAGGTCTGTGACCTTGGCAGCGGATGCGGTCCTATTCCTTTAATCTGGCTTCGAAGCGGCTGCCCTGCTTTTGTCACCGCAGTAGAAATTCAGGAAAATGCCTGCTATATGCTAAAACGCAGTCTTGAACTTAACGATCTTTCCGGAAAAGCTGAGGTTATTTGCTCCGATCTGCGTGAGCTTCGGGGGAAGGTGCAGCTTTCTTCATATGATGCTGTTGTCTGCAACCCGCCCTACAAAGCTATAGGTTCAGGCATTAAAAGCTCCGGAAAAGCCCACCTTATCGCAAGACATGAAAGTATGTGCACGATAAACGACATTGCTGCTGCTGCAAAGAGTCTTTTGCGGTTTTCCGGAAGATTCTTTATTTGTCAGCGTCCTGAAAGGCTTTGCGATGTACTTGAGGCAATGCGTGAAAATGATATTGAGCCTAAACGTCTGAGGTTTGTTCAGCAGAGAAATGCAAAAGCTCCTAAGCTTTTTCTTGTAGAAGGCAGGCGCGGAGGAAAACCCGGTGGGCTTATTGTTGAACCAGTATTATTCATTGAAGATGAAAACGGGAATTTTTCCCATGAAATGATAGAAATTTACGGTCAGTACAAGGAGGATTATTTATGAGCGGACGGCTTTATGTTGTTGGCACTCCGATAGGAAATTTATCGGATTTTTCGCCGAGAGCTGTCGAAACACTTAAAAATGTTGATTTTATTGCTGCTGAGGATACAAGGGTTACTGTAAAGCTTCTGAATCGTTTTGAGATTCATACACCCATGGTCAGCTACCATAAATACAATTCTATAGAACGGGGAGAAGAAATCTGCAGAAGGCTGCTTGACGGTGAAAGCTGTGCTATCGTTACTGACGCCGGTATGCCATGCATTTCTGATCCGGGAGAACCACTTGTAAAAAGCTGCGGTCAGCTTGGAATAGAGGTTTGTGCCGTTCCGGGTCCGACTGCTGCAATGAGTGCTCTTGCTATTTCTGGACTGCCAACGGGCAGGTTTACTTTTGAAGGATTTCTCAGTGTAAACAAACTCAGCAGAAGAGAACATCTTAACTCTCTTATAAAAGAACAGAGAACAATGATATTCTATGAAGCTCCTCACAAGATGCCCAATACTCTTAAGGATATGTATGCTGCATTCGGTGATCGGAAAATTGCAATCATAAGAGAGCTTACAAAAATACACGAACAGGTTATAAGAACTACGCTGTCTGAAGCTGCAGAAAAATATGCCGACGGCTCTCTTAAGGGAGAAATTGTGCTTATTCTTGACGGAGCTGCAGCTAAACAGGAAAAGGCCGAAACCATCGATGATGCTGTTGAGCTTGCCAGGCAAAGAATAGAAGGCGGTCTTTCTGCCTCTGCTGCTGCTAAGGAAGCAGCTGAAATAACAGGCTTTAAAAAAGGTGAAATATACAGAAAGCTTATAAACTAAGCGAAGAAAGGAATATGCAACAATGGATATAATACTAGCCTCGGCTTCTCCGAGAAGAAAGCAGCTGCTTTCTATGATATACAGTGATTTTAAAGTAATGCCGGCAGATATCAGGGAGCTGGTACCCAGAGATCTTGAAGTTGAAAAATGTCCCGAATATCTTGCAAATGAAAAAGCAGGACTTATATCTCAGGGTAGGGACAAATGTCTGGTCATCGGCTGTGATACCGCTGTAATATGTGACGGCAAAATGCTTAATAAGCCCCGTGATACAAACGATGCAAGGATAATGATGAATATGCTTTCCGGTGCTGTTCACAAGGTTATTACGGGCTGTGCCGTTTATTATATGGGTAAAAGCTTTACATTTTCGGTATCTACAGATGTGGAGTTTTTTGAGCTTTCTGAGCAGGAAATAGAAGCGTACATAAGCACTGCAGAACCCTACGATAAGGCCGGCGGATACGGTATTCAGGCAAGGGGTGCACTCTTTGTAAAGGGTATACACGGTGATTATTACAATGTTGTGGGTATGCCCGTTTCAAGACTGAAAAGAGCAATTGATGAATTTCTTGAAAGCGATGAAATAAAGGAAATCGAAAGAAACAAATAACATACAGCCGCAAGCGTATTTAAAAAACGCAATGCGGCTGTTTCTTTTATTATCCTTCCATCTGCTGTCTGATATGAAGCATAGCAGTTTTTTCTATCCTGGAAACCTGTGCCTGGCTTATTCCAATCTCACGCGCCACCTCTGTCTGAGTCTTTCCCTTTAGATAGCGGATAATCAGAATGCTTTTTTCTCGTTCGGATAATTTATCTACTGCATCACGCAGGGCTATCTGCTCAAGCCATTTTTTATCATCACTCTTGTCACCCAGGGTATCCATTACATATACGGTATCAGTTCCGTCTGAATAAACAGGTTCATAGATGGATACAGGCTCTACTATTGATTCAAGAGCTATTACTATACTTTCAGGACTGCTGTCAAGTTCCTTTGCCAGCTCATTTATTGTAGGCTCCCTGCCTGTACGGAAGGTTATCCTTTCTTTTGCCTGCATCGCTCTGTATGCGGTATCTTTTATGGAACGGCTTATCCTGAGGGGACTATAATCCCTCAAATGCCTTCTGACTTCGCCAATTATCATAGGAACTCCATATGTGGAGAATTTTACATCCAGTGCGGGATCAAAATTATCTATCGCCTTTATCAGACCAATACAGCCTATCTGGAATAGATCATCCGGGTTCTCTCCCCTGCCTGAAAATTTTTGTATAACACTCAGAACCAGAAGCAGATTTCCGTTTATCATCTCTTCCCTTGCCTTTTCTCTCTCCGATGGTGTACCATTTTTGATAATCATAAGCAATTCCTTTTTTCTTGATTCAGGAATAGCTTTAAGTCTTGCAGTATTTACTCCGCAGATTTCTACCTTATTATAAGCCACAGCCAATACCTCCGTTATCGTGATAACGAAAGTATTGGCTGTTCTGGGTTAATTATTCATGATTATTTCTTCTGCCGCCTCTGAAGCCGCCGTTTCTGGGGCCTGAAGGTCTGCGCGGAGGAAGATCATTCTCAGGTGTAAGTCCCTCAACCTCTATGAGAGCTTCTCTTCTTGAAAGATTAAGTCTGCCCTTATCATCAATGTCAAGCACCTTAACAATGATAACATCGTCAACATTAACAGCATCTGTTACCTTCTCTGTGCGCTTTACATCAAGCTGTGAAATGTGGCAGAGGCCTTCCTTGCCGGGAGCTATCTCTACAAATGCACCGAAGTCCATAAGTCTTGTTACACGTCCCTTGAAGATTGTGCCGGGCTCAGGATCCTTGACAATAGTATCAACTATTGTCATTGCTCTGTTACAGTTATCTATATCAAGACCGCTGACAAATACGTGACCGTCTTCTTCTATATCAATCTTGACATCGCATTCTGCGCAGATCTTCTGGATTACTTTTCCGCCTGAACCGATTACCTCGCGGATCTTATCAACAGGAATAACTGTTGAAAGCATCTTAGGTGCATACTTTGAAAGCTCTTTCCTCGGTTCGGGAATAGCCTTGAGCATTACCTCGTCAAGAATATAATCTCTTGCCTTATGTGTCTTATAAAGAGCTTCCTTAACCATATCAGGCGTAAGTCCGCTGATCTTAAGATCCATCTGAATAGCTGTGATACCCTCATGTGTACCTGCTACCTTGAAGTCCATATCGCCGAAGAAATCTTCAAGACCCTGGATATCAACCATTGTCATCCAGCGGTCACCCTCTGTTATAAGACCGCAGGAAATACCAGCAACAGGAGCCTTGATCGGAACACCTGCATCCATAAGTGAAAGTGTACTGCCGCAGATTGAACCCTGTGAGGTTGAACCATTTGAAGAAAGAATCTCAGAAACAAGACGGATTGTATAGGGGAATTCTTCCTCTGAAGGAATTACCGGCACAAGTGCTCTTTCGGCAAGTGCGCCATGACCAATTTCACGTCTGCCGGGTCCTCTTGAAGGCTTTGTTTCACCGACTGAATAGGACGGAAAATTATAATGATGGATATATCTCTTTGAGGTCTGATCATCAAGACCGTCAAGAGCCTGCTTATCGCTTATTGAACCAAGAGTTGTAATTGTAAGCACCTGTGTCTGACCTCTTGTGAAAAGTCCTGAACCGTGTACTCTCGGAAGAACACCAACCTCGGAAGCAAGAGGACGCATTTCGTCCATCTTTCTGCCGTCAACTCTCTTCTGCTCGTCAAGCAGCCAGCGACGTACCACAAACTTCTGAGTCTTATAAAGGCATTCGTCAATCTTTGCTGCCTGGTCAGGATAGATCTCGTCAAACTTCTCATGAACCTTGTCATATATAGGCTTGAGTCTCTCGTCACGGATCTTCTTATCATCTGTATCAAGCGCAACTCTGATCTCATCTATTGAGAAGTCCTTGATAGCCTCAAACATCTCATGATCAGGCTCATTGCTGGGATATTCAAACTTTGCCTTACCTATCTCTGCCTGAATGCCCTTGATGAATTCGATGATCTTCTGGTTTGCCTCGTGACCTGCCATAATACCACTGTACATTACATCATCAGGAACAATATTTGCTCCGGCTTCGATCATTGCAATTCTGCTGTCTGTAGAAGCAACGGTTACAGCCATCTGAGAAACCTCTCTCTGCTCCTTTGTGGGGTTGATGATGAACTCACCGTCAACAAGACCTACTGATACAGCAGAAATAGGACCATTCCACGGAATATCAGAAATGCTGAGTGCAACGGATGTACCAACCATTGCTGCTATTTCAGGAAGGCAATCAGGATCATATGCCATAACTGTGCATACGATAGAAACATCGTTTCTCATATCCTTCGGGAAAAGCGGACGGATAGGTCTGTCGATAACACGGGAAACAAGGATTGCTTTCTCTGAAGGTCTGCCCTCTCTTTTGCCGTATGCACCGGGGATCTTGCCGAGAGCATACTGCTTCTCCTCAAAGTCAACTGAAAGCGGGAAGAAATCTACTCCCTCTCTCGGCTTTGCAGATGCAGTTGCAGCAACGTGTACTACTGTTTCGCCGTAGCGTACAAAGCACGCACCGTTTGCAAGCTGTGTTGTTTTGCCTGTTTCGATAACAAGCGGTCTGCCTGCAAATTCTGTTTCAAAAGTTCTGTAATTTTCAAACATTATTATTTTCCTCCGTATTATTTTTTCTGAAAATAGTTTTTTCAGTACACAAGCTGTTATTCAGCCTGTAATCTCCAGAGGAGCTAAGGGGCGCATTAACGTCTGCATAATTCATAATTCAAAATCCGTTCTATTCAGAATGAACTTTGAATTATGAATTATAAACCGCAGAAAACAACGCCTTATTACTCCTCTGTATGTATCCGGAATTATACCATCGACAAATTACATTTTCACTGCTGTTTTTGTATTTTGTTCTGTTATATAATTCTTTAAAAGAACTGAAACAAGGCAGTCTGCCATGCAGACTGCCCCATAACAATTATTTACGGATACCGAGTCTTGCGATGATTGAACGATAACGCTCGATGTCTACCTTGATGAGGTAGTTGAGAAGGCTTCTTCTCTGACCGATCATCTTAAAAAGGCCTCTTCTTGAATGGTGATCCTTCTTGTGAGTCTTGAGGTGCTCAGTAAGGTCTGCAATTCTCTTTGTTAGAATAGCGATCTGTACTTCAGGTGAGCCTGTGTCGCCCTCATGAGTAGCATACTCTTTGATGATAGCATCCTTTTCTTCTTTAAGCATTGTGTTATCCACCTTTACATAAAATATTTGCCTTCACCCGGATCTCAGTCAAGGGCTGTGGATTCCTGAAAACAGGCTTCTCCCCGAGACCGGGAACGGGTTCAACGCTGATTATTATAACATATTATTCCCGGCTTGTAAAGTATTATATTCAAAAATGTTTTGCTGCAAGTGTTATATATTTAATCAGCGGCAATACTCTTGATGATTTCATTACTCGGTATTATTCAGAAGGTTTCGGCACGCAAGGAAAATTCCGGCAGACACTATCATATTCCAGATAAAAAGTGGTCCTCCCAGAAGTGTTGTAGCTATATACCCGAATTCTCCTGCAAAGCTTGACAGCACCACGAGTCCGGCTACTATTCCGGGAAGCACTGTCAGTACTATCATGGAAATATAAAAGGTAATAAAAATGCCGCCTGTACTGTCTACTCCAACAAGCCTCTGGGCAAGTATATTTGCAGCAATATACATCGTACCAAAGCTGCCGTATGTAAGCATAGCTGTAATAATATCTATCGGATGACCTCCGGCAAACACTGCCAGAAGTCCAAAGGTTATTATCCCGTCAGTAAAGGGTTTGATTATTCCAGTAGCGGCAGCCATCACAAGCTTTTTTACTGCACCGTCAGGCATCAGATAGATATATGGTTTATTTAGTTCCTTTACCCAGTCGCCTGATGCGCTGAAAAAAAACTGTACATATGCAAGAATCACCATTGCGGCAAGATAAATAATTGTAGGTTCAATATCAGGTTTTGCCTGCTTTATTCCGAAAGCTATAACCGCACCCACAAACAAAAGTACAAAGGTATTGATATTAAAGAACATGAACCGTGAACGCCTGCTGCCCTCCAAAAGATGCTTATGGAAAATAGCTGAGGCGCCCTTTCCCCTGCGGATACCGTTTTTGCGAAGCTTGATCTGTTTATCACCCATCATTACCTTATCGGTAAATTTGCCTTCACGCACTGCTTCCCTGAATTCCTGATAGCTTTCTGCCTTGGAAAGAACGTCCTCGTAAAAATCAAGGCGTGTAACTTTAAGTGTTATCAGACTTGCCAGGGCTGCAGCAGCTGTCAGCGAACCAAAGATAATCATCTTCATAGTATTCATTTCAAGAATTCCAAATACAAGACCATGCATCCAGCCTATGAAGGGAACATACTCAAGCAGCGGTAAAGAAATTGCGCTGAAAATAGTTTCTACGGTTATTCCGTTAAAAAATGAATAAGCGATGACAGCCCCAAGGGTGAAAAAAGCCATTGCATATATGATATATTTCATTACCATAGCACGCATGGGATGCATACTTGCAAGGCAGAATATCATCAGGGTAACAAGCTGAACCATTATCAGCATAAGCACTATTCCCAGTATCAGTATCACAGTCTGGGCAACTGTCATACTGAACATATTGATTATCATTCCTCCGTAGGCTGCAAAGGTTATTACAAGTACTATCATTGTTGCAAGCTGTCTGCCTACTCCATATACAAGCACTCGTTTTTGCGATACAGGAGCAACAAACATATTATTTACGTCACTCAGTGAAAAAAAGCTTGTTCCTGAACTGAGTCCTTTAAGCATTACAGGAATACTGATAAAATACAGAACTGCAAGATATGCTCCGGACAAAAGCCGGGAATCGCTCCATATTTCAGACTGCCCCAGGTCACCTCCTGCAGTATAACCTCTGACTGCTCCATAAAGCATTGTTACGGCGACAAATGCATACAAAAGGAATTTCAACGGGTGACGCAGAGTATCTAATATTTCATTTTTTACTGTTTTTACAAGCAGATAAGAAATCGCTCCCAAATGTGTCACTTCCTTTTGTCTTCATTGGGTTTTTCTGTTATATTGAAGAAAAGCTCTTCCAGGTTTTCTCCGCTTTCCTCTACGAATTTTCTTGTGCGTTCAGCTTCGATCCTGCCGTTCATCATTATAAAGACCTTATCCCAGATATCCTCAACGCTTTCAAGCATATGTGTTGAGATGATAATTGTAGTTCCCTTTGCCTTCATTTCAGAAAGCATGGATTTCAGTTCCTTTATTGCATGAGGATCTAGACCAACAAGTGGTTCGTCAAAAAGAACTACCTTTGGATTAATCAGCATGGCACAGCAAATGCTGATTTTCTGCTGCATACCCTTGGAAAGCTCTTTGCCAAGTTTATCACGCTTATCCTCAAGCTCCAGTCTGTGCATCAGCTCCTTTGCCCTGTCTTCCCAGTTTTCCAGGCTGTATGCACGAGCTATGAATTCCATATGTTCCCAGACTGTCAATAATTCATACGGGGCAGGTATTTCCGGTACATAGCCGAGTATTTTCTTTGCATCTGTACTTTTATTGTTAAAGCCGCATATCTCGATCTCGCCCTCAAACCGCAGAAGTCCGGCTATACATTTTATTGCAGTGGATTTTCCTGCGCCGTTTGGTCCTGCAAGTACGGCTGTTTCACCGTCATTGACAATAAAGCTGAGATTTTCATTTGCAACAAATCTGTGATATTTTTTTGTTAGATGAGATACATTCAGCAATCAGCTTCACTCCTGTCATTAATTTATATTGTACCAAGGGCTATCTTAACCATGTCGTCAAATGTAGTCTGACGCTCAAGTGCGGAGCATGATTCTCCTGTAAGAGGACAGTCAGATATGGTGCAGATACATAATGCACTTTTGCCCAGCCTTGCAGCGTTATAATACAGCGCAGCGCTTTCCATCTCTGTCGCCAGTACACCCATTTTACGCCATAGCACAAGGGTGTCTGATTCATCATAAAAGGTATCTGTGCAGAGAAGCGTTCCCACATAAACCTTTTTACCAAGAGCTGAAGCGCTGTCATCTGCCTTCCTCAGCAGCTCATATGACGCTGATGCAGCAGGCTGACAGGGCATTCCGAACTGTTCATAATAGCTGGATCTTGTACAGCTGGCTATTCCCAGCACTACATCCCGCAAGCCAAGTTTTTCGCTTATTGCACCTGCTGTGCCGATACGGATAATATTATCAACATCATAGAATTTAAAAAGCTCATAGGAATAGATGCCCATTGAAGGCATACCCATACCGCTTGCCATTACCGAAACCGTTTTTCCCTTATATTCACCTGTATAGCCATACATTCCCCTGACTTCGTTTACAAGTCTGGAATTTTCCAGAAAGTTTTCTGCAATGTATTTTGCCCTGAGCGGATCGCCCGGCATAAGTACTGTTTTTGCGAAATCTCCCTTTTCTGCGCTGTTATGCGGAGTTGACATATGCTTACCCCCTGTTCTGTTAATTATCTTCAAGCTGCATCCTTACGTCATTCTTCGTCTTCTTCAAAATCTACTATTTCTGTGGGAATCAGTTCACCTGTCAGAAATTCTATTGACCTTTCTATACTATCCTTGGTACCTGCCCAGTTATTGCTTCCTATACTGCGATAATCAGTCATTGAAGCAAAATGATGTACATCATCGGTAAGTCTTTCAAGATATCCGCCAGTCAGCATTGATGTCACCTCATAGAATGCCTGATAATTTTTTCCCAGACCTTTCTGGTCAACATTCATAAGCAGGTAAAAATGCTCAAGGCAGATAAACTGTTGCTGTGCGTAAAGCTCCCTGAATTCCGGCTCACTTACCCACATTGCATGCACTATCCTTACCATATTCTCCATATTCTGTTTTATATCACGGCAGATAAAACAGTCCTTCAGCATATCTCCCAAAGCTGCCATTTTCTTTTTATCAGGCTTTTTCGGTGCAATTGTCGGAACAAACTGCTCAGATATCTGTTTAAGGTGGCTTTCAAGAATAAGTGCATTTGAAAGGCGTTTTCCAAGGCGAACCATCTGTTCAAAATGACGGAAGCAGAATCCCTGCTCATTTGTTTTAATTCGTACATTAGGCTCCATCATTGCTGAACCTGTGATATACTCTGCCTTTCTCTCTTCAAGCATATCTCTCATCCTGCACATAGGACATCTGTCCTTCGGTAAAAAAACGTCATTAACCGGTATACTGCAAATATTTTCCTGCATAATATGTCACATCCTGTCCTTATATTTGTTCTCTTAGCGATAAAACAATAAACATTCACTTATATTATTATACAATATAAATATCAAAAAGTAAACCAACTAAAAAACAACTCCTGCTTCTTTATATATAAAATATCAGACAACAGTTTATTAAATAGCTATCGAATTATTATTATGCATCAGAACTGGTATTAACACAAAAAAAGCTGTCGCATTAAAAAAGTTTCGCCCTCCTTTTCAAAGTCTTGCAGGTCGAGGGCAGCGCCCTCGGCGCACTCCGCAGAGTGCGAAATCTCTTTACTTCAATCCCTCGGCAAGGAGTGAATTCTGATTCGTGAAGAAATTGTCTTGCTGCCCTAAGGCAGCAAATCAAAAAGAGGAACGACTGACTCCCTGACAAATAAAAAAGCCGATGAACCAAATTATTCATCGGCTTTTTTGTTATTATCAGGTATGATGCATTATTATAATGCAACTGTCCCTTTTAAGCTTTTTTATTTTTTACTGCCTGATTAATCCTCAAACTGCATCTGGCCGTTTTCCTCATCCATTCTCTCAGCTGCTGCCTTGACGAATTCACGGAAAAGCGGATGTGCATGGTTAGGACGGCTCTTGAATTCAGGATGATACTGAACACCTATGTAAAAACGATGTGAGGGTATTTCCACTGCCTCCACAAGAAGTCCGTTTGGAGATGTTCCGGTGAATATCATACCGTTTTCTTCAAACTGGCTGCGGAATTCATTATTGAATTCATAACGGTGACGGTGACGCTCAGAAACCTCATACTTGCCGTAGGAACGCTCCATAATGGTATTCCTGCGAACCTTACACGGATATGCACCCAGACGCATTGTGCCGCCCATATCAACAATACCCTTCTGATCGGGCATAAGATCAATTACCTTATGCTTGCTCTCCGGAGCAAACTCACCTGAATCAGCATCGTTAAAGCCAAGTACATTTCTTGCAAATTCAATAACTGCCGTCTGCATACCAAGACATATGCCAAGATATGGAATATCATTTTCTCTTGCATATTTTGCTGCAATTATCTTGCCTTCTACTCCACGGTTTCCGAAACCGCCGGGAACAAGAATACCGTCTACTTCACCAAGAAGCTCGTCTGCTGTATATTCAGTTATCAGCTCTGTGTCAATCCAGTGAATATCAATAAATGCACGGTTTTCATAACCGGCGTGACGAAGTGCCTCGGCTACTGAAAGATATGCATCGTGAAGCTGAACATACTTTCCGCAAAGTGCAATCTTTACAGTTTTCTCTCTTGCATTTATTCTGTCAAGCATTTCCTGCCACTCGCTCATATCCGGCTTAGGAGTATCAATATGGAGCTCACGGCATACGATATTGCTGAAATTTGCTTTTTCAAGCATAAGCGGTGCCTGATAAAGAACCGGAATAGTCATATTCTCTATTACACAGTCATCCTTGACATGACAGAACATAGCAATCTTTTTGAATATGCTTTTATCCTCGATCGGTTCATCGCTTCTGAGTACCATGATATCAGGATTAATGCCAAGAGAACGAAGCTCCTTTGCGCTGTGCTGAGCAGGCTTTGACTTATGCTCCTGGCTGGCTTTAAGATAAGGCACAAGACAAACGTGAATGAAAAGGCTGTTTTCCTGTCCAACTTCAACGCTTACCTGGCGGATAGCCTCCAGGAACGGCTGACTTTCAATATCACCTACCGTTCCGCCGATTTCAGTAATAACTACATCGGCATCACTGTCCTTGCCTACTGCATATATGAAAGATTTGATCTCATTGGTTATATGAGGGATAACCTGAACAGTCTCTCCAAGATAATCTCCCCGGCGTTCCTTATCCAGCACGTTTGAATAAACCTTACCAGTGGTAAGATTAGAGAACTTATTAAGATTTTCGTCAATGAAGCGCTCGTAGTGACCAAGATCCAAGTCGGTTTCTGCGCCGTCCTCAGTTACATATACCTCGCCGTGCTGATATGGGCTCATAGTTCCCGGGTCAACGTTTATATAAGGGTCAAGCTTCTGTGCAGCCACCTTAAGACCTCTGGCTTTGAGAAGTCTGCCCAGAGACGCTGCTGTTATTCCCTTACCGAGACCCGATACAACGCCGCCTGTGACGAATATATACTTAGTTGTCATAACTCTATTTCTCCTTCAAATACTGTTTCAGCAACACCTGTGAGATATACTGTTTCATCGGTGTATTCGATTATAAGGTTTCCTCCCTTGAGCTTGACTGTGATAGGAGTATCCTTTTTGCAAAGGCCGTTTTCAACTGCTGCAACAGCAACTGCACAGGCACCTGTTCCGCAAGCCCAGGTTTCGCCGGTTCCTCTTTCCCATACTCTCATTTCAATTGTATGATCGTCGATAACCTTTACGAACTCAGCATTGACTCTTTCTGGGAAAAGCTCGCTGTTTTCAAATTTAGGACCGATCTTTTCAAGGTCAATCTTCTCCACATTATTGCAGAATACAACACTGTGGGGATTACCCATTGATACGCAGGTGATATTGTAATCTTCTCCGTCAATTGTTACAGGCTCGTTTATTACCTTCGGCTTATTTATTGCAACAGGGATCAGCTCGCTCGCAAGCTCTGCTTTGCCCATATCCACCTTGAATACATCATTCTGCCCGTCATGGCGGTATACCTTGATTGTCTTTACACCGCTGAGAGTTTCTACAGTGATCGTGTTTCCTCTAACCATATTGTGGTCGCAAAGGTATTTTGCAATACAGCGGATACCGTTACCGCACATTTTACCTTCAGAACCGTCGGCATTGTACATCTTCATCTTTGCGTCGGCCTTATCTGACGGACAAATGAGTATAACGCCGTCTCCTCCGATACCGTAACGTCTGTCACTGAAACGAACGGAAAGACCTTCGGGATTATTAATCTTCTGATCAAAGCAGTTGAAGTAAATATAGTCGTTGCCTGTGCCCTGCATCTTTGTAAATCTCAGTCTTACCTTCTCAGTTCTCATGTCATTGATATCAACAAGCTCTGTGCTGTATTCACTGTACTTGCTCTTAAGTGAATCTGCAAGCGCATTTGCTGTGTCTATGGATGTAAGGCAGGGAATATTTCTTTCTACTGTTTTTCTTCTGATCTTAACGCTGTCACGAGTCGGAATTCTGCCCTTGGAAGATGTGGAAATAACATAATTGATCTTTCCGCTCTCGATAAGGGCAAGAGTGTTTTCCTTTTCGTTCTCGTGGATCTTATCTACCTCGATTACTTCGAGGCCATAATCTCTTATTGTATTGGCTGTGCCCTTGGTTGCATAAAGAGTAAAGCCAAGTTCATTATATTTCTTTGCTACTGCGCCGATCTCGCTCTTATCAGGATTGCGGACTGTAATGAATACTCCGCCCTGTTTCTTCATTTTGTAGCCGGCAGCAATAAGTCCCTTGTAAAGTGCTTCCTCAAGTGTGTTTGCAATACCGAGAACCTCACCTGTGGATTTCATCTCCGGACCAAGCTGGTTATCTACATTGATAAGCTTTTCAAATGAGAATACCGGAACCTTTACGGCAACATAGGGGGATCTCTTATAAAGACCTGTGCCGTAGCCCATATCCTCCAGCTTTTCACCAAGCATTGCCCTTGTTGCAAGATCTACCATGGGAACGCCTGTTACCTTGCTGATATACGGAATTGTTCTTGAGGAACGGGGATTTACCTCGATTACATAAAGCTTGTTTTCATAAATAAGATACTGTATGTTTACAAGACCCTTTGTCTTGAGTGATACTGCAAGATTCTTTGAGGTTGTGATGATATTTCTTGTCATTTCATCGCTGATATTCCATGCGGGATATACAGCAATAGAGTCACCCGAGTGAATACCTGCACGCTCAACATGCTGCATTATGCCGGGTATGAGGATCTCCTCACCGTCACAGATTGCATCTACTTCAAGCTCTGTACCAGAAAGATACTTATCAATAAGTATCGGGTTTTCGATATTCTGAGCAAGTATAATTGCCATATATTCTTTGATATCCGCCTCATTGAAGGCAATGATCATATTCTGACCGCCGAGAACATATGACGGACGCATAAGTACCGGATATCCGATTTTTTCAGCAACATCAAGTGCTTCCTCAGTTGTCATTACAGTGAAGCCCTCCGGACGCTTTACGTTATGAAGCTCCAGAAGCTCATCAAAGCGCTCTCTGTCCTCCGCCATATCAATGCTGTCAGCAGATGTACCGAGAATATTTACTCCGCTTTCACTGAGGAATTTCGTAAGCTTGATAGCAGTCTGTCCGCCAAATGCAACAACAACTCCATAGGGCTTCTCTGTCTTGATAATGCCCATAACATCCTCGTTTGTAAGCGGTTCAAAATAAAGTCTGTCGGCTGTATCAAAATCAGTTGAAACTGTTTCAGGGTTATTATTTACAATTACAACATCAAATCCGGCCTTCTTAAGTGCCCACACACAGTGAACAGATGCATAGTCGAATTCAATACCCTGACCGATACGGATAGGTCCTGAACCAAATACGATAATAGTTTTTCTGGGAGAATTCTTCTCCTTGATGAATGCCTCTGCCTCATTATCCTTATCGAACGTTGAGTAGAAATAAGGTGTTTCAGCCTTGAATTCAGCAGCGCAGGTATCAACCATCTTATACACAGGCACCATAGGATTCTCTACCTTATTGCCTGTAAGCGCTTCTATCGTTCTGTCAAGGAAACCAAGCAGCTTAGCCTTTTTATAAAGCTCCTCTGTAAGCTGACCCTTCTTAAGCTCCTTTTCACATTCAACAAGGTTAAGAAGCTTCTCCAGGAACCATTCGTCAATCATGGTGATGGAATGGATCTCGTCAACAGTGATTCCTCTTTTAAGAGCTTCGTAAACACAGAATGAACGCTCATCATCACAGACGGAAAGTCTTTCTCTGATTTCATCTGTTGACATTTCCTCAAATTTCGGTGAGGACATTGTATCATGTTTTATCTCAGCACCTCTTACAGCCTTCATTATAGCCTGCTCAAAGGTAGGAGCGATTGACATTACCTCGCCTGTTGCCTTCATCTGGGTACCAAGTGTACGCTTTGCGTATACGAATTTATCAAAAGGCCATTTAGGGAACTTTACAACTACATAGTCAAGTGCCGGCTCGAAGCAGGCGTATGTGGTTCCTGTAACGGCATTTTTTATCTCATTGAGTGTATAGCCGATTGCAAGCTTTGCAGCAACCTTAGCTATAGGATAACCTGTTGCCTTTGAAGCAAGAGCAGATGAACGAGAAACTCTGGGGTTAACCTCGATAACCGCATAATTAAAGCTTTCAGGCTCCAGTGCAAACTGACAGTTACAGCCGCCCTCTACACCAAGTGCAGAAATAATATTAAGAGCTGCGCTTCTCAGCATCTGATATTCCTTATCAGCAAGTGTTACTGTAGGAGCGATAACTATACTATCGCCGGTATGTACACCAACAGGGTCAAAGTTTTCCATTGAGCAGACGGTGATAACATTTCCCATCTTATCACGCATAACCTCAAACTCAATTTCCTTCCAGCCTGCGATACATTTCTCTACAAGCACCTGAGTAATCGGAGAGAGTTCAAGACCGTTTGCTGTGATTTCACGAAGCTCTTCCTCATTATTAACGATACCACCGCCTGTACCGCCAAGAGTGAACGCAGGACGGATAATAACCGGGTAGCCTATTTCTGCAGCAAAATCAGCAGCGGACTGTACATCATTTACAACCAGTGACGGAATGACAGGCTGACCAATGGACTCCATTGTGTCCTTGAACATCTGTCTGTCCTCTGCCTTGTCAATTGTCTCCGGGTTTGCGCCAAGCAGCTTTACTCCGTGCTTCTTAAGAAAGCCTTCCTTTGCAAGCTGCATTGAAAGTGTAAGTCCGGTCTGTCCGCCAAGGGTTGAAAGAAGGCTGTCAGGCTCTTCCTTTATAATTATTCTTTTTACTGTTTCAAGTGTAAGCGGCTCGATATATACCTTATCAGCCATCGCCTTGTCAGTCATAATTGTAGCAGGATTTGAATTGACAAGGATTACCTCAAGTCCCTCTTCCTTCAGGGCACGGCAAGCCTGTGTACCTGCATAGTCGAATTCGGCAGCCTGACCGATAACTATCGGACCTGAACCGATTACCAATACTCTTTTAATACTGTTATCCTTTGGCATACTTATATATCCTCCTTCATCATGGTTATAAATCTGTCAAATAAGAACGAGGTATCAAGCGGTCCGCCGC
>ONDB01000115.1 GCA_900316485.1 uncultured Eubacteriales bacterium | reverse complement strand
GTATGTATCTTTGTCATTCCGTCAAAGGATGTGCCGCCGTGTATCTGGCTTTTCCTTGATGCAAAATCCAGGAATTTATCCAGCAGACCAGGACGTGAGAATTTGGTATCATTGATGGATACAATACCCACTTCAACCGGTCTCATATGGTTATCAAGATTGACACCGAGAGAAACGCTGTGTATTCGTCCCACCTCGCCCATAATTTCCTTTATATCCTCGTTCAGATGCTCAAATCCGCTTTCATTATAGACAGAGCTTACATAATCCTTCATTTCCTTCAGGCCCTCGGAATTTATCGGATTATCCGATAGAGCCTCGTTTATTCCGGAAATACAGTTTACATATACATCCAGCTCCTGCAGCCTGTTGATAAGCTGCCATATGGGAGCTGCAGTATTATCCTTTGCAGATTTTTCGAGCTCCTTAAGGTAATCCAGCTGTTCCAGAAGCTCCTTTATTCTTCCCCGAAGTTCCGGATATTTAAGAATATCCTCAAAAACATCACAGCGGTATCTGATAACTTCGGGATCGCTTTCCATCCTTCTCATCATTCTCTTGATAACATTCTGCTCATATTCACTTTCAGAAAGCGTTTCACAGATCAGGTCAAGTGACAGGTCGTTGCAGCTTTCATCACAAAGTGTCAGGAACGAAGGTTCCTTGTCATGAGGGTAAAGCAGGCTGAAATTTTCCATTTTATTTCCTCCGTTATTATTTCATCGGGAAAACAGCATATTATTGTATACTATATTATAACATATGTCAGTGCAAACCTCAACAAAAATCATTTAACATTTGTTATATTATAAGGAAATACTGAATAAATCAGAGTATTATCTTTTCTGACAGCTAAGATTGGTTCGGTTTCCCCCAGATATTTACCATAAAACGGTGCTTATAGGCGGCAAAAGCCTGTAAGGCACAGATATTATTTGAAACCCTCAGCCAACAGCAGCGTAAGGACTTAATAAATCCAATAATATATCTTCATGGTGATTGAATAAGATTCAGATTTATGTTATAATATTACACAGTTCAAATAGTTTATGTTTCTGTACTGGAATAGCAGCAGAACAATTGAAAGGAGTTAGTCCACTATGATAAAGAAAGCAGCCCGGACTGCTTGTGGTATTATTGCAGCAGCGTGTTGTGTCCTCTCTTCCGCTTCAATGAGCGGCTGCAGCGATTTTTCCTTCAACCCCATCGGCAACTGGAAACTTTCCAGTGACAAAATATACTGCGACGGCAGATTCTTTTCTGATGAAAAACCAGGTTATCTTAAAATGGACAGCGGTGACCCGGATAATCCCAGTTTTATTTATATGGGCGACCTTATATATCATTTTACAAAATCCGGCACAGGCACCGTAACCGTTGAGGACGGTAAGGAATCTGTCAAGACAATGGATTTCACCTATGAATATACTGATCATTCCGTTACTATGAATATTAAAGATATTGCTGCACAGAAGAATAACTATGACAGCATCCAGGTAACCTACGAAGTTGTCAAGGATAAGAATGGCAATACTATCCTCAGAAACCAGGATAAATTCAATGCAAATGATACCTCAGGCAAAAGCCATAAATTCAACGAGGTCCGCCTGCTTTACAGGCATTAATAAAATAATAATATCGGACTGACGCATAGTGGGATAAGATTCCCGATACGCGGCAGTCCGTTTTTCTTTTAAGTGCTTGTTAATTATTCATTTACCTTATTTCTTGTAAAATGGAATATATACTGCTGTGCGATTCCGGCTGTAACGCCCAGCTTTTCAGGCGACACCCCTGAAAAATCTGATGCAAGAGCCTTTTTCATCCATACATCTACCGGAAAAGCTTCCATACGATGCAGTCCGTATAAAAGCGTACATTCGGCAACCTTCGCACCTACTCCGGTAATGGTCATAAGCTCCCTGCGGCATTCGTCTATGGGAGCTGTTTTCATCTTTTCAAGAGCCACCTCACCCGAGCTTACCTTTCTTGCTGCATCAATTATGTATCTTGCCCTGAAGCCTGCCCTCAGTGATGAAAGCTCCTCCGGTTCCAGCGGAGCAAGTCTTTCTGCAGAAGGAAATGAATATCCTCCTCCGATTTCCTCACCGAAGCCTTCACAAAGTCTTGATACTATGCCTTTTATCCTGGGAATATTATTATTCTGTGAAATAATAAAGGAACACAAAGCCTCCCAGGGTTCCTGAGATAATATCCTTATGCCGTTGAGCTTTTCAGCTGCACGGGAAAGCTCCGGGCAAAGCCTTGTCATTTCAAGACGCAGCATTTCATAATCTGTATCCAGGTCAAAATAATCTCTCCAAAGCTGCTCCAGCTGGTTTTCATCTGCACCTTCGATAATGACAGTATCACAGTCACGAAAAAGTCTTACAAGCCTTCCATGCACAACTCCGCTGTACGAGCCGTCTTCATTTTCATCCCAGCGGAAGCACTGACCGCATTCAAAGGTGTTTTTCAGGTCAAAGGCATCAAAAGCCCCAAGCTCCGCTCCCCTGTCTGTAATTTTATATTCCATGTCTTTTTTTCCTCCGTTTTTTTGAAGCCTTCCTGATATGGGGCTGCTTTATCAGAAGAAGTGCAAGAAGGTATACAGCCGTCAGCAAAAGGCTGAAATTATATCTTGTACTCACAAGCAGCAGAAAGCCTGCCGCTGTCAGCGGTATTATTATTATCAGGCTTACTATATCCTGTATAAGCAGAGATGTTCTGATATCCAGCTTTGAGCTCAGAATCAGTCCCAGTGCCTGCCCTCCGTCCAGCGTATTAACGGGAAGAATATTGAAAAGAGCAAGCGTAAGGTCAGCATTAAAAAGCTGCTGAGCCCATCTGAAATGATAAAAATACATCAAAGGAAAAACAGCAGCCATTACAATGATATTTGCAGCCACTCCTGCAAGCACCACCCACAGCTCCTGCCTTATGCCCCTGAGTGCCTTGCTTCTGTCCATTATTGCAATATCAAAAAGTGTCAGTCTTATCCTCTCCGGCATACAGCCAAAGCGGTGCAGCATTATCAGATGACCTGATTCGTGCACAGCCACTGCCATAAGGCAGCATACCACCGACAAGCTGTTGTCGTAGAGTATTACCGCTGTCATCATTGCGGCAAGGGGATAGCTTATTTCTACCGTAAGCCTGTGAAACCGTAATCTCAGCATCAGTCAGTTCCGCCGTTTACTGCCGGCTGTTTTCCTGAACAGCTCCGGCGATGTTTTTTTCAACTACGGATACCTCATCAGAAAAGGGTATTATACTGCCGCTTTCTCCGGTAAATATTGAATTACGGTAATTCTCATAAAACCATGTTGCCGTCTGTGCATGAAAGCTGCCCCCGATAAGCTTTACCGTTACAGCAAAGACAATACAGAGCACACAAAGAAAAAGCTGCAGCATAACAAGCAGCAATCCCCTTTTCCCCTGTTTTTTCATTACTGGGACAGAGAGCTCTTCCTGTGCAGCATCTTCCTCATACAGACCGGTTTCACCCTGTTCAAAATCATAGTCCATTATCCTTCTCCCCCTCGGTTTATTTGATAATGTATATGATTTCATTATAAATTTATGCAGCTGTCTGGCAGAAGGGAATTATTCCGACCTTGCTGCCAGATATGCATTATACTCTTCAAGGGTCATGTTAAGAGTCTTTATTTTGTTTGCATTTTCTTTTCCCACAAACCTGAAATGAGCAGGGTCGTAATCAAAACCGGTGCTCTTTTCCCTGCCCTCCGGATATCTAAGGATAAAACCATATTTTGCTGAATTTGCAGTCAGCCAGAAATATTCCCTGCTTGCAGAAAAATCTCCTGAGGAGCCCTGACTGAATTTCACAGCCAGTCCGCTTTGCAGCTCGCTGCAGTTTTCTGCAGGTATGGTCTTTTCAGCCTGTGCGGCTGCGTTTTTTGCAGTCATGCTTTCCTCTGCCTGCAGTCTGCTTACCTCAGCAGAATACTGCTGATGCTGCACCTCAGCAGAAACATACCCGCAGGAAAGCTTCAGGGATAAGCCTGCTTCTGCCGCATCACTCATAAGCTCCTCAAGACCATCCTTTATGCAGCGGTCAACCTGTATTCCGTCGAAATCAACCAGATTGGTCTTGTAATCCGACGGCAGCGGAGATTCCGGAGAGATTACAAGCAGAAGATTGCTGTCATCACTTGCCGCTGTAACCTGCGATACAGATTCTTCCTCCGGCTTTGTCTTTGTGCTGTCAAGTATTTTGCTGAATTGCGTAATTCCTGCTATCAGCGTAACAATAAGTATCAATATGATAAGCAGCGGTATTATTACCATTGCCTTTTTCAGCCCCGAGCCGGTTTCGCTTTCCGGAACAAAATCACTGTGTCTGTCTATGCTGCGGTGCTGTCTTATCTGTTTTTTCCTCAGTGCTGTTTTGGCATACTGCCTTTCATTTTTCTTCACTTTTTCACCATCCTCCGGCAAAAAGCCAGTATCGTTCCTCTTCCGACAGGTATAATGTGATACCTGCTCTAATAACTGCATACAGGCACAACGGTTTTCCGTCATGCCTGTCATTATGCACGGCTTCAGCCGCCTAATTCAATCATCTTATCTATACATTTTCTTGCACTTGCAATAAGCTCGTCAGACATTTCTATCTCCTCGCCGCCTTCTCCCTTTACACAGGCAAGAACATCCGCAAGTGTAGTAGACTTCATATTTTCACATATAAGGCTCTTGGTGAGCACATAGAATTTCTTATCCGGGCATTCATACTGCAGATGCTCTGCAATACTGTTTTCCGTACCGATTATGAATTCCTTATCCTCAGAGGCCTTTGCAAATTCCATAATGCCTGATGTAGAGCCTATATAATCTGCCAGTTCAGTAACCTCCGGACGGCACTCCGGATGAACAAGAAGCTTTGCATCCGGATGTAGTTCCTTTGCTTTAAGTGCCTGTTTCTTTGTAACAGCAGCGTGTACAGGGCAGCCGCCGTTAAGAAGCTTGATATTCTTCTCAGGAAGCTGGGAAGCAATATAGGCGCCAAGATTGCAGTCAGGAATAAACAGAATGTTTTTACTGTCAAGAGCTCTTACAATCTTCACAGCAGAGGAGGATGTGACACAAACATCACAGACCGTCTTAAGCTCGGCTGTTGTATTGATATAGGCTACAACGGTATAATCACTGTATTTTTCCTTTGCAATGCTGATAAGCTCTTTATCCATCTGCTCAGCCATGGGACAGCCTGCTATGGGTGAGGAAAGTATTACCTTTTTCTCCGGTGAAAGCATTTTCACAGTTTCAGCCATAAAACGAACTCCGCACATAAGCACTGTCTTATTCGGAACAGTGGCAGCAAGCTTGCTGAGAGCGTAGGAATCACCTGTAAAATCGGCGATCTCAACAATCTCATGAGCCTGATAGCTGTGGGCAAGTATACAAATATCATTTTCTTTTTTCAGACGAAGTATCTCGTCCTGCATTTCCCTTATTTTCATTATTAACTCTCCGTAACAAAATTTATAAACAAAATGTCAAGTTTAAAATGAATTTTGACAAGTTTGCTTGACATCTATATACCAATATGATACAATTGTCATTACAAAGGAATAATCCTTAGGCAGCTGTTTTATCAGGACTGCTTTTTGAACACCGATTTAGGTGCACCGCAAATAGGACATATCCAGTCATCCGGCAGTTCCTCAAAAGGAATCAGCGGATCGCTGTATTCATATTTGCAGATGGTGCAGGTATATTTCTCAGTTTCCTCTTCCTTTTCAGGAACATAGGTCGGAGCATATTTCGGCGACTTACCCTTGATAACATTCCTGTAGTAAGAATATGTCATAGGGGTACCTTTTATCTTTTCGCTTCCTGCAACAGGCTCAGCTATAAAGATGGTATGGGTAACGGTTTCAATCTGATGTACCACCTTGCACAGAAACCAGCAGCAGATATCTTCCTGAATAACAGGAGCACCTTCTCTGAGTATCTTATGCCTTACATTTGAAAGCTTGTATGTATCACGACCTGAGGTATAGCCCAGTGCACCGATAGCAGTTCCCGAAGTATTCTCAGAAAGTACGCTGACAGTGAATTCACCGAAAGTCTTAATACATTCATTGGTATAATTATTGTGGTTTACGCTGACTGCGATAGTCATCGGAAGGGATGAAATCTGCATTACGGTATTGACTATGCAGGCATTCGGTGCGTTGTGCCCCCTTACTCCCACGGCAAACATCCCATAAGAAAGGGAGGTCAGTATCTTATCGTACATATTCTGCTCCTTTCACCGGCTTTCAGGCACAATGCCTGTCCGGTACTTGTTCACCTCAGACCGTCCGTTTTTTATAGACGGTCAGAACATTGTTCAGCAGATAAAAGTCTCTGCGAACAATGTCTGATTTCAAACATATAATACCACAATTCTGTTGGTTTTACAAGATTTTTTACAAATTTCTATATGTATTTTTGCAAAAAAGATAAATAATAAATAAAAAAGGCTTACCGTCCTCAGAGCAGCCGGAAAGCCCTTAGATATTTATCCTATGCCTGTAAGATAAAAAATAATCCCGTATATTACCGAGGCAAATGTTCCGTAGACTATCACAGGACCTGCGATATCAAACATCTTTGCTCCTGTTCCGTGAATAAGACCCTCGCTTTTGAATTCCATTGCAGGGGAAGCCACTGCATTTGCAAAGCCCGTTATAGGTACAAGAGTACCTGCACCGGCAATTTTTGCAAGCTTTCCGTAAACTCCCAGAAAGGTAAGGGCTGTACCGATAAATATCAGACTTATGCTTGTAAGTGCTGAAACCTCATCTTCAGAAAAGCCTATCATTTTATATATATCACTGATAAGCTGACCGGCACAGCAGAAAAGACCGCCTGTTATGAAGGCGCCTGTGCAGTCTGTCAGAAGATGACTTTTCGGCGACACCCTGCCTACCATTTCGGAATATTTTTCTTTTGTTAGTTCCACACTGACACTCCTTCTGAATAATCCTTTACAGCTGTATAATGAACTTTTGTGCTGTTTTATTATTATCTGCAGAAAGAATGAAATTATCCCGAAATAATATATTGCCCGATGAATCCGGGCTTTCAGAATACCATCACCGGAGGAATAAGTTTGAAGGAAGTATATTTGGACAACAGTGCAACGACCCGTGTATGCGAGTCTGCTGCTAAAAAAGCATATGAAGTAATGACCAGTATTTACGGCAACCCATCTTCCCTTCATTCAAAGGGACTTGAAGCTCAGCACGAAACCGACAGGGCCAGAAAGATAATTGCCGATTCCCTTTGTGCAAAGCCTGAGGAAATATATTTTACATCAGGCGGCACAGAAGCAAATAATACAGCCGTTTTCGGCGCTGCCCACGCTCTGAAAAGAAGAGGCAGCCGCATAGTAACCACAGCAATTGAGCATTCCTCTGTTTTTGAGGCTATGCAGCAGCTGGAAAAGGAAGGCTTTGAGGTTATTTACCTTCAGCCTGACAGCAGCGGCAAAATCAGACCCGAAGAAATAAAAAAAGCAATAAACAAGGATACTATCCTTGTCAGCATAATGGCAGTTAACAACGAGCTGGGTTCCATACAACCCATAAACGCAGTTTACCGTGCAATTGCCGCATCAGGTTCACCGGCACTGTTTCATGCAGATGCTGTTCAGGCATATATGAAAATGCCGCTTATTCCTAAAAAGCTCGGCATAGACCTTCTCAGTATCAGCGGACATAAGATTCACGGCCCGAAGGGTGTGGGAGCACTTTATGTCAGAAAGGGCGCAAGGATACTGCCGCTGCATTTTGGCGGTATGCAGGAAAAAAAGCTGCGTCCGGGTACAGAAGCAGCTCCCCTTATCTGTGCTATGGGAGAAGCCGTCAGCTGCTATGACAGGGACGAAAATAACAGAATCAAACAGCTCAACGCATGTTTCAGAAAGAAGCTTTCAGAGCTTGATGGCATTGTTTTCAATTCTGATGCAGATTGTCTGCCATATATAATAAACTTTTCTCTGCCTGGCTTCCGTTCGGAAACTCTGCTTCATTTTCTTGCGGAAAGGGGCATTTTTGTATCCAGCGGTTCAGCCTGTGCAAAAGGACATAAAAGCCATGTGCTGGAGGCAATGAAATATGATGACAAAAGGGCTGATTCTGCGCTTCGTATAAGCTTTTCTGACGAAAACACAGCCGAGGATGCGGATATTATTGTAAACAATCTTAAAATAGCAGTTTCAACCCTTGCAAGAAGCTGATAAGTGTGATAGAATCAGTAGTGGACGTTTTTTTAATTTAATAATTCATTTACGGTCCATGCCGTATAATGTGAGATGAACTTAACGAGATATGTTTCCTGGCAAAGACAGGAAATATATTCAGAAGGGTGACGTATAATTGAAGGAAGTAATTCTAATCAAGCTGGGCGAAATAGTCCTTAAGGGTCTTAACAGAAAGAATTTTGAGGACCGGCTCGTCAAAAGCATAAAATACAGACTGCACAGTATCGGTGCCTTTACGGTCAGGAATTCACAGTCTATTATTACTGTAACTCCCCTTGATGAAAATGCCGATATGGACGAGGCAGCTGAATGTATTTCAAAGATTTTCGGTATTGTTGCTTTCTCCCGCGCCTGCGCAGCAGAAAAGGATATTGAAAGCATAAAAACAGCTGCAAAGGATTATCTTGAGGATACATTTGCTTCAATAAACAGCTTCAAAGTGGAAGCAAAGCGTTCGGACAAGAAATTTCCCTATACATCGCCGGAAATCGCAAGAGAGGTAGGCGGTTTCCTTGCGGACAGCTATCCGGAGGTTGCTGTGGATGTCCACCAGCCTGATGCAATAGTTACTGTGGAAATAAGAGATGATGCTGCATATATACATGCGGGAGTCGAAAAGGGTGCCGGCGGTATTCCGGTAGGAACCGGAGGAAAGGCTGCAATACTTATTTCCGGGGGTATAGACAGTCCTGTTGCCGCATATATGATGGCAAAAAGAGGTATCGAACTTACAGCTGTGCATTTTGCAAGTCCCCCATACACCAGCGAGCGTGCCGAAGAAAAGGTCCGTGAGCTGCTGCAGCGTGTTTCTGCATACAGCGGAAGGATGACCATGTATACAGTCCCCTTTACAAAGCTGCAGGAAGAAATCAGGGACAAATGTCACGAGGAATACTTCACCATCATAATGAGAAGATTTATGATGAAAATTGCCCAGAGACTTGCCGAAAAAAATGACTGCAAGGCTCTTATAACCGGCGAAAGCCTGGGTCAGGTAGCAAGCCAGACCATAGGCGCTATTGCCTGCACGGATGCAGCCTGCGAAATGCCCGTATTCAGACCGCTTATCGGAATGGATAAGGAAGAAATAATAGAGATCTCCAGAAAAATAGATACCTTTGAGGTTTCAATACAGCCTTATGAGGACTGCTGTACAGTGTTTACACCAAAGCACCCCAGAACAAGGCCGGTACTGAAAAATGTAATTGCCGAAGAAAATAAAATAGACTATGAGCCTCTTTTTGATCAGGCAATTGAAAATGTAATAATTACAGAAATACAGTAATTGCACTGCAGATTCTGCTGAACCCGGTCCCAATGGGATCAGGATGCTAAAATAAAAAAGGAGTGATCAGAATTATGAATTCCGAATTGTATTTTCCGAGAAACGGAAAGTCATTCTCGAAGACCTCAGAAGTCGATTTTGAGGATACGGTAAAACTCCTCGGCGATATTGATATCAATGTTATCTTTAAAACCGAGATCAATCTGACAAAGGAAAGCATAAATGACGCCCTCGAGGAAAGCTCCTCAGGCAATGACAAGATCCATCTTGTGGTTGTTGCAGACAGCTTCTCGGATCCGGATCAGGAAAAGGTACAGGATATTATCGAAAATCTTGGTATCGAGAGTAAGATCAAAAAAATAGAAGCTCCGGTCAAGAATCTTGACGCAATACTTGAAAAAAGAAGAAGCAACGAGATAATTACCCCTACAATGCCTGCTCTGAAGGTTGAGGGCGGTGAATCGGCAGAGGAAAATTCTGAAGATAAAAATGAAAATAAGGCTGTAGAACTCCTGCCTGAAAATGCTGAAGAAAAG
>ONDB01000031.1 GCA_900316485.1 uncultured Eubacteriales bacterium | reverse complement strand
TCCTGTTTGCTTTCCTGCTTTTCTTCAGACGAGGACTGCTGTTCACTTTGTGAAGACTCATCCTTGCTTTCAACGGAGCTTTGCTGTGAAGCCTGACTGCTCTGGCTTTTCCCTCCGTAAAGCTCAGGCGGAATAAGTTTTCCGTCAGTTTTTATATCTATCGCAAGGGCAGCAACCGCCGCCAGAGATGCTACAAGAACCAGCGAAAGAAAGGTTTCTGCAACGATAAAACCCGGTTTTTTCATTTATAATTCCTTTCCTTTCTTAAGGGAATTTTATATTACAAAATATATCAAGTGGCATTTCCCTGTAGTCTTGAATGTAATAGAATACTATCACTCAATATATATTATATCCATTTTTTATAATTTGTAAATAGTTTTTTTGTTTTTGTAATTATTTGGGATAATTGCTGCTTTTTTGCCGAACATTCATGAGTAAAGTGTTCGTGTAAAATAATTCTGGGCTTATTCATAACCAGAATCAGTTAAGATAAAGTAAACCAGGCAATTACAGCAGCACCGCGGGCAGCCAGACAGTCAGGCGCATTAAGAGCGTAACGTAGTGAAGCGACACCATTGCGTTGCGGCTCCGGCGGCTCGCCGGACGTCACGCTGGTGGGTAAAGTATTTATATTGATTTTAGTGCTGATATTAGTGTATAATAATCCTGGGACATAAAAACAATAATCTGAATAATAAATGAATTGCTGTATCAGCCCGTAAAGGGAAGATAAATATATTTCAGGGAGGTTGAAAAATGGAAAGTGTTGGAGAGATTATTTCTTTTATAATAAGACTTGTTGAGCCGCTGCTCGCATTTATTATTATGGTGGTGTGCTTTGTATCGCTAAAGGGAAACAGACGTGAAGAGCATGCTCTGATAGTGCTGGAGGATATTGTTCAGAAGCTTACATATCCGGTGCTGTACTGGGAGAATTCCATAGGCCGCAGCCGCAGCTCGGATATTGTAATCAGCGACCCTGCTGTATCAAGGGACCATGCTGTTCTGCTGAGAAGAAATGACGGCTGGTTCATTACCGATACAGGTTCCAAATCCGGAGTCACTGTCAACGGCGAACTGACCCAGGGCAGATGCCCGGTAGGAGTAGGGGATATCATTGTTCTTGGCAATACAAGACTTATGCTGAAAAGAAGCGCCGCAAAAACGAATCAGTCCGACGGCAAGGAGAAAAAAAGAGCGCCTGCTGCACTGATAATATCTATGATATCTGTATATATGCTGCTGATGCTTGTTCAGGCTGTTATCAATATGGGCAGCGCTTTTGCTGTAGTGCCTGCACTGGGCTTTATTGCAGCGATGATATTATTCTATGTGATATCGAGAGCAGTTTTTAAGCGCCGTGATTTTGAGCTTGAAGGTCTAGCGCTGCTGCTTTCGGGTACGGGCATAATGCTTGCAGCTACCCATAATACCGATACCAGGCAGGCATATGTACAGCTTGCTGCAATGGTGCTGGGAATGATAATTTATTCATTTATGATATGGTTTATTGAAAAACCGGACCGGGTTATGAAATGGAGAATATTTATTACTATCGGAGCTATAATGCTGCTGGGTGCCACATTGGTGATGGGTACTGCCCTGCATGGAGCAAAGAACTGGATTGTTATAGGTCCGGTATCAGTGCAGCCCTCTGAATTTGCAAAGATAGCCTATATCTTTGTGGGTGCATCAACTCTTGATGTGCTGCAGACAAAGAAAAGCCTTACTGAATTTATCATAGTTTCCGCTATAAGCGTGGGACTGCTTGTGCTTATGAGCGATTTCGGAACGGCTGTTATATTCTTCGTTACATTCCTTATTATTGCGTTCATGCGTTCCGGTGATATCAAGACGGTGATTCTTGCTGTTACCGCAGCAGTTCTCGGCGTTATTATCATGCTTTCTGTAAAGCCCTACATAGCTGACCGTTTTGCAGCATGGGGCCATGTTTGGGAATATGCTGATTCCACCGGATATCAGCAGGTAAATTCACTGATATATTCAGCAAGCGGGGGACTTTTCGGAGTGGGTCTTTCCAAAGGTTGGCTGCAGTATCTTTTTGCATCGGAAAACGACCTTGTTTTCTGCATGATGATTGAAGAAATAGGTCTTATTATAGCTCTTATAGCTGCGGCGATAATAGGCGGATTTATGCTTTATGCAAGAGGTGTTACCACAAGAAGCCGCTCTACCTTCTATTCAATAGCTGCCTGTTCCGCTTCCGGTCTGCTTGTGTTCCAGTCGGCTCTGAATATCTTCGGCGTAACAGATATCCTTCCCCTGACAGGTGTTACACTGCCCTTTGTAAGCTACGGCGGAACGAGTATGGCTGCCTGCTGGGGTCTGCTGGCATTTATCAAGGCTGCCGACGAGAGAACCTATGTTCACAGACATAAAAAGCCGAAAAAGGTAAAAATGCCTGCAGCTGAAGAAGCAGAAGAAGCTGAGCCGGAGGTTGTTGAGGTTTAATGCCCCGGCTGACAGTAAAATGAAGGGAGAGAAGGAGCTTGAAAAAAACAAGAACAAGAGCAATACCGGTAATGCTTCTGACATTGGCATTCTTTGTGGGAATAATATATTTTGTATTTAACCTTTCCGTTCATTCGGCTGAATGGGCATCTCAGCCTACAAACGGTCATTTGTCTGATAATGACGGTCTGCAGAATGCAGGAATGATAACTGACAGAAACGGAGTTGTGCTTGCTCAGAGCATTGACGGGAAAAGAGTCTATAATGAGGACTACGGAATAAGGTGCGCCTGTCTGCCGGTGGTGGGGGACAACAGCGTTAATAATTCTACCGCTATACAGACAATGTACCGCTCAGAGCTTTCCGGATATACATTTGCATTCGGTCTGGGGCTGCCGGATCAGTTCAAAAGCGGTCAGAATATACAGCTTACCATAGACAGCAAAATGCAGAAGGCAGCATTTGAAGCCTTAGGCAGCAATAAGGGTGCTGTAGTGGCATATAACTACAAGACAGGAGAAATACTCTGTCTTGCAAGCACACCGTCCTATGACCCGGAAAACAAGCCGGAAGATATTGAAACAAACAAGGATTATGACGGTGCCTATATCAACAGAGCTATCTCCTCTGCATATCCGCCGGGTTCAACATTCAAGCTGGTAACGGCAGCTGCTGCGCTGAAATATATTGATAATGCAGAAAACAGGGAATATGACTGTACAGGTACTACTGAAATAGGCGGAAAAGATATCAACTGCTTTGAAGTAAACGGCCATGTTGACCTGAAAAATGCGCTCATGACATCCTGCAACGGTTATTTTGCACATCTTGCTGTTGATATGGGCAAAAAGAAAATGACAGACCAGGCAAAAAGCATGGGTTTTGATACCAGCTGGAAAATAGACGGTATCAGAACAAAAAAGAGTGTATATGATGTGTCCAAGGCAAACGAAAATGAGCTTGCCTGGTCCGGCGTGGGACAGTATACAGTGCTTGAAACGCCGATCAATATGGCAATACGTACAGCGGCAATTGCAAACGGCGGTGTACCTGTTGAACCCATTCTTATAAAAAATATGTCCGCACCCTTCGGAATAGGACTTCCGGATAAGACCTCGTCTGAGGGAAAGCGTATGATGAGCAGGGAAATTGCAGACAAGCTTGCAGATATGATGGATTACACAGTTGATAATTATTACGGAAACGGCAGCTTTTCCGACAGTCTTGACGTATGTGCAAAGACAGGAACGGCGGAGATAAGCGAAAGCGGCAAGGATGCCCATGCATGGGTAACCGGCTTTGCAAAGGATGAAAAATATCCGATTGCATTTTCAGTAATAGTTGAAAACGGTAATTCCGGTTATGGTGCAGCGATTCCTGTAGCGTCAGCGGTTCTGAATGCAGCCGTCAGCGGTCTTGAAGCTGACGATTAGTAGAACTGCTTTGCCTGAATCCCTCGGCAGGGGTGTCTGGTTCATGAAGAAATAGTCTTGCTGCCGTAAGTCAGCAAATATAAAAGCGGAACGGCAGACTCCCTGACAAACAAAATAAAAAAGTCGATGAACCCAAAAATTCATCGACTTTTTTTGTTATCACTAAGCCCTGTGCATTATTATATGCAGCAGATTTTTTACTGTGCAGCCTCGCTGATTACCTTTTCGGCAATATTGCGGGGGGTTTCTTCATATCTTTCAAAGGTAAAGGTGAAATATCCTCTGCCCTGAGTGCACTGACGTACAAATGTTGAGAAATCACTCATTTCAGCCTGGGGTACCTCTGCTTCGATCTCCTGCATATTGTCGTCTGCCTGATTCATTCCCAGCACACGGCCTCTGCGCTTTGTAATCTCGCCCATGATATCACCCATGTTGTCGCCGGGTACTACAGTCTTGAGGTTTCCCACAGGCTCCAGAAGAACAGGATCAGCCTTCGGCATTCCGTCCTTATAAGCAAGGGAAGCAGCTGTCTTGAAGGACATTTCTGATGAATCTACAGGATGATAGGATCCGTCATAAAGTGTAGCCTTGAGTCCCACTACAGGATAGCCTGCCAGCGGACCCTTTGCAATAGAATCTCTCAGACCCTTTTCGACTGCAGGGAAGAAGCCCTTGGGAACTGCACCGCCAACAACTCTTTCTGCAAATTCCATGCTTTCGCTGCCGCAGGGCTCGAATTCAATCCATACATCACCGAACTGACCGTGACCGCCGGTCTGCTTTTTATATCTGCCCTGTACCTTAACGCTCTTTCTGATGGTTTCTCTGTATGCAACCTTTGGCTTTGAAAGAACAACATCAATACCGTATTTGCTCTTCAGCTTTGAAACGATAACGTCAAGATGCTGCTCGCCCATGCCGCTTATTATCATCTGATGTGTTTCGTGGTTATTTTCATATTTAATGGTAGGATCCTCTTCGCTGAGCTTAAGGATACCCTGTGCAACCTTGTCTTCCTCGCCCTTGTTCTTGGGAGCAACAGCCATTGAAAGTGAAGGCTGGGGATAATCAACGCCGTCAAGGATAACCTTTCTTACAGGTGCACAAAGCGTATCGCCTGTATTTGCAGAAAGCTTTGCAGCAGCGCCGATATCGCCTGCGCCGATGTATGGAGCGTCATCAAGCTTTTTGCCCTTTGCAGTCATAACCTTTGATATCTTTTCAGAAGCGCCGGTTCTCATATTGATAAGCTGAGTGTCGGGGCCTACCTTGCCTGATATAACCTTGAAGTAGGAAAGCTTTCCAACGAAGGGGTCAGCTACTGTCTTGAATACAACAGCTGCTGCAGCTGCGTCCTCGTTTACGCTCAGCTCAACAGGTTCGCCGTCAAGATCCACAGCAAGCTCGCCTGCCTTGTCTTCTGCATTGGGAGCAAGCCAGATAAGACCGTTAAGAAGCTGTTCAACACCGTAGGTGAGAAGAGCGTCGCCGCAGAATACGGGGCTGATGCTGCCGTTCTTTACGCCCTGGCTGACGCCGACAATGATCTCCTCAGGTGTGAAATCCTCGCCGGAGAAATATTTTTCAAACATTTCATCGCTTGTTTCGGCTACAGCCTCGCAGATAGCTGTGCGAAGACCTTCCAGTCTGTCGCCCATATCGGGAAGGGGAACTACATTAATTTTGCCGTCAATATATTTATATGCCTTGTATTCAAGAAGGTTTACATAGCAGTCTGCCTGACCGTCAACTATATAAGGAACAACTACAGGGCAAACTGAAGGGCCGAAGGAAGCCTTAAGGCTTTCAAATACACGATAGAATCTGGAGCTTTCATCGCACAGACCGTTTACAAAGAATATCTTTGTAAGACCTCTTTTATCAGCAGCTTTTACAGCCTTTTCTGTGCCGACGCTTACTCCGCTCTTGCCTGAAACAGTGATCAGCACGGAATCAGCGGCTCTTGCAGCCTCGTAAAGTCCTCCCTCAAAATCGAAAAGACCGGGAGCGTCAATGATATTGATCTTCTTGTTCTTCCATTCAAGGGGTGCTACGCAGGTCTGTACGGAAGTTTTGCGCTTGATTTCCTCAGCGTCAAAGTCGAGTACAGTATTGCCGTCGCTTACCTTGCCGAGACGGTCAGAACCGCCGCAAAGATAAAGCATAGCCTCAGCAAGTGATGTTTTGCCTGAGCCGCTATGACCTGCGAGAGCAATATTAAAGATATTTTTAGCTGTATACTGTTTCATATTGTCAGATCCTCCTTTGTAATTTTGATATAAAAACAGTTTACTCTGTCGTTGTTTTTTCATCACTGTAACCAATTATATAATATTATAGCAACAATTACAATACCAAAATAATAATTTTTAAGGAATTTTTTAGTTTGTCAGCAATAAACTTCCCCTTTGGAAATACTGTTTCACAAAACGGGAATTTTCACAGCAGAAGATGCAGACATCTATACGGACCAGACCTGCTGCAGCAAGGCACAGCATAGCATAGCAAAAATCGGAACGACTGACTCCCTGATAATAAAGAAAAAGCCAATGAACACGAGATTCATCGGCTTTTTCTGTTAATAACTGATTCAATTTTTTATTGCAGCAGCATTATCTGATACGGCTGCCGGGAGTTATTCCGTCTATGAAAATGACCTTGATATCATCGCCGTCATCTGCAGCAAGTATCATACCGTTGCTCTCCACTCCGCATAATACTGCCGGCTTCAGGTTTGATACAACTATAACGCCTTTGCCGATAAGCTGGTCAGGGGTGTAATATTTTGCAATTCCGCTTGCAACGATTCTTTCCTTGCCCGAGCCGTCATCAAGTGTAAGCTTAAGAAGTTTCTTTGCCCTTTTTATCGGTTCGCAGTTTACTACCTTTGCAGCGGTAAGCTCTACCTTCATAAAATCTTCAATGCCGATAACAGCAAGTCCTTCAGGCTTTTCTGTCTTTTCGGGTGCAGACTCCTGCTGCTCCTTCTGAGAGCCGATTATCTTGTTAAGCTCCTCAATCTCCTTGTCCACATCTATTCTCGGGAAGATTATTTCTCCCTTCCTGACGGTGACATTCTTTGGAAGAACGGCGAATACAGATGAATTATCATAGCTTACATCAGCCTCAGATGCTCCTATCTGTTCCCATACCTTCGGCATTGTTGTAGGCATAAAGGCGCTTAGAAGAGTAGAAATGATCCGGATAGTATCCAGCAGATTGTAAAGAACTGATGCAAGTCTTATCTTTTTGCTTTCGTCCTTTGCAAGTACCCAGGGAGTTGTTTCGTCGATATATTTGTTTGCCCGTGATACTACCTTGAATATCTCGGCAAGTGCATTGTTTAGCTGAGTCTTGTCTATAAATTCGTCCACCTTATCGGAAAGACCGGTTGCCGCAGCAATAAGCTCGTCATCAAATTCGCCGGCTTCTCTTTCCTCGGGGAGTGTTCCGCCGAAATACTTCTCTACCATTGCAACGGTTCTGGATACAAGATTGCCCAGACCGTTTGCAAGGTCGCTGTTTATTCTGTTTATCATTATTTCGTTTGAGAATGAGCTGTCAGCGCCAAGAGCCATTTCTCTCATGATATGGTAGCGGATAGCGTCTGCACCGTAGCGCTGGCCGAGGATAAACGGGTCAACCACATTTCCCAGAGATTTGCTCATTTTCTGTCCGTTAAAGGTTATCCAGCCGTGTACAGCAAGGTGCTCGGGCAGCGGAAGCTCAAGAGCCATAAGCATTGCCGGCCATATTATTGCATGGAAACGCATGATATCCTTTGCAACCATATGAACGTTTGCCGGCCAGAATTTATCATAGTCGCTGTATCTGTCATTATCATAGCCCAGGGCTGTGATATAGTTTGAAAGAGCGTCTATCCATACATATACAACGTGCTTTTCATCAAAGGTTACGGGAATACCCCATTTAAAGCTTGTTCTTGAAACGCAGAGGTCTTCAAGTCCGGGCTTGATGAAATTATTTACCAGCTCCGTTGCTCTTGTTTTAGGCTGGAGATAATCTGTTTCTGTAAGAAGCTTTTCTATTCTTTCAGCAAAGGGAGCCATTTTAAAGAAATATGCTTCTTCCTTAGCTTCCTTTACCTCTCTGCCGCATTCAGGACATTTGCCGTCAACAAGCTGGCTGTCTGTCCAGAAGCTTTCACAGGGAGTACAGTATTTGCCCTTGTATTCGCCCTTGTAGATATATCCTCTGTCGTAAAGCTCCTTGAATATTTTCTGAACTGCTTCAACATGATAATCATCTGTAGTACGGATATATCTGTCGTAGCTGATATTCATATAGCTCCAGAGATTCTTGAATATCTCGACTATTTCGTCAACATACTGCTTTGGTGTAACGCCCTTTTCGGCAGCCTTCTGCTCGATTTTCTGGCCATGCTCATCTGTGCCGGTAAGGAACATTACATCATATCCCTGCATTCGTCTGTATCTTGCGATTGAGTCACACGCTGTTGTAGTATAGCAGTGACCGATATGAGGATTACCCGACGGGTAATATATTGGTGTGGTGATATAGAATTTTTCTCCGTTATGCTTATGCACAACAATTCCCCCTTTTCTTTTTGCGGCAGCAGCAGTCTCACTGCCTGCCGGAATACAAGAAAACGCTGTCAGCATAAAAGTCTTATCGTCCTGTGGTAACAGCGTCTACATAATTATTTTATCACACTGACTTCCTTTATTCAAGCATACGGGGAACTTTTGTATGCGAAAAACCGGTTTTTGCGTACTCAGAGGATTATCCGGGGCATCAGAACAGACCGAATAATTTCATAAGTGCGTCTGTTTTGCAGCTGACGTTCATTTTCCGGTAGCTGCTGGAAAGCAGGGCTTTTGTGGTGCTTGTGGCAATATTGAGCATTTCTGAAATCTCAGCTGCGTTATGGCCTTCGGCAGTCAGGCGCAGCACATTGGCTTCCCTGGGAGAAAGCTTGTTTATCTGATGACGGCTTATTATTTCCTGAGGACATACGGCAACAGCAAAAACAGATATTCCTTTTTCTTCGCCAATGCCTTCAGCGGGACATACTCCCAGAATATAATTGTATCTTTTGTCCTTTCCGTGAAAGCTTACTGCACCTATTGCAGAGGAATCGTATTTCATGCAGTCTGTAAAAAGCTCGGTGTTTATTATAAAATCCCTGCTTATCCTGCCTTCTGAAAGATAGACTGCCATAAGGCTGTTTATCTCAGAAAAAAGAATATGACCGTTTTTGCAGATATCCAGTCTGCCGCCGGCTATCATATGGTCGTTATATCGTTCCCCGAAAAAACCGGAGAAACTGCTGTTATTGCTTACTCTGCTGAGAGTTATTGCAACATGGGGTATGTTGTCAGATGTATGATAGGGATACAGCTCGGTATAGTAATCCGTAAAGCTGTCCTTTTTGTCAAGAATACCAAAGCCGCCTTTATGCCTTCCGCTTCGTATACAGCTTATAAGCTGCTGCCTGACTGAGGGGGAATTGATTAATTCTGCAAGATATTCCCTGCTCTGCAGAAAAGGAAAGGCACTGAAAATATCGTTCTCAACACCTTCAATAACAAAGTCATCCTTTTCACAGCGGATTGTTACGAGCCGGTTTTTTCTCTGCTTGTAAAAAAACGAGTCGCAGCCGCTTCGCACAAGACTGCCGGTTATCCTTATTACGGGATAGCTGATGATTATCTGTTCTTCCCACAGGCAGGAGCTGTATCCCGGAAAGGTTTTCAGGCTTCTGATGTCGTAGGTATGGCCTTTGTATGTGCTGAGATATTTTCTGCACAATTTGCTTTCCCTGTCGGCTGTCAGTCCGTCTGGATCTGTATGCAGAAGCCGCAGATAGGCCTTGTCTGAATCAACAAGGTTGATTTTCCCGTCATAGCTTTCCATGTATTCTGCATAATAACTTTTGATTTGATTATCGCCCTTTGCTTCAAAATTATTCATATTCATACACCTGTTTCCTTAAAGATACATATAGGATCATTATAAAGAACTGAACCTTCATTTTTCGGCACTTTTTCTGTAATTTCACATTATTGAAAAATGACGGATAATAATAATGAGACGGTGTCTTTAAATATGAGGAAAAAAGATGTATAATGTTATCAGCAGACGGTTATGTTGAGAAGGACAGTCTGCTGTCTGAAGGGAGGAAAAGCATATGGGAAATATACTTGATTATTTGGAGCAGAACGGGAAAACAATGCTCAGTGAAAAACCTTTCAGCGAGGTGGATAATCTTATCCTGTCTGAGCTTGCATATGTTAATATGAGTTGGATAATGCCTGAAGAAGCAGGAGCGTCAATATCCCTCAGAGAGCTTTGCAAAAGATATGAGGAATCCGGCAATTCATTTACCTTTTCAGTAAATAACCCGGAGCCTCTGCTGAAAAGTGCCGCCGCAAGCCGGCGCTTCGGTGATATGCGGCTGATGAATTTTTGTGAAAGTACGGATGTGAAAAAGCAGCTGCAGTTTTCTGCCGTGACATTTGAGCTTAGTGACGGAACCTGTTACATTTCGTTCAGGGGAACAGATGCCACTATTGCAGGCTGGCATGAGGACTGCAATTTCAGTTTTCTTGAAAGCACTCCGGGTCAGCTTGAGTCTGTGCGCTACATAAACGAAACGGCAAAGCTTACTGACGGAAAACTTCGGGTGGGGGGTCATTCAAAGGGCGGAAACTTTGCAGTTTACGGTTCTGCATTCTGTGATGAAAAAATAAGGGAAGAGCGCATTACAGAGATTTACAACAATGACGGTCCCGGCTTTAACGACCGCATAGTAAGCAAAGCTGAATACAGGGCAGTGCTGCCGAAGGTAATAAAAATAATACCTGAATCCTCACTCGTAGGTCTTTTGCTTTCAGGAATGGAGGACAGGATAATCATTAAAAGCAGTGCAAAGGGTATATTCCAGCATGACCCCTATTCATGGTGTGTAGATGGTGACAGATTTGAACGTGCAGTAGGTCTTTCTGCAGAGAGTGCTTTTACTGACCAGGCGCTGCATAAATGGATAGGCAGTCTTGATGACAGCCAGCGCAAGCTTATTGTTACGTCGCTTTTTGATTCGATAAAGGCTTCAGGTGCCCAGACGCTTGATGAAATAAAACAGAACAAGATTGAATCATACAATGCCATGCTCAGAGCTGCTGCGCAGTTTCCGTTTGAACGCCGTGCAGAGCTGATGAAATTAATGGGTGGTCTGGCAATGACCAGCGGAGAGTTGTTTTTCACTGAGGCAAGAAAAAGATTTGACCGGATGACAGAGGAAACAGCAAATTTTATCAGAAAGAATAATGAAAATGATAATGACAGACCTACATAAGCGGCAGAAAATAACGGCTGACGCAAATGCATCCGGTCTGATAATAATGCAGGAAGGTGCTGTTACATTACAATAACGCATCAGACCTCATAAAAACACAAAAAAGCCGATGAACTCATAGATTCATCGGCTTTTATTATTTGTCAAGGAGTCAATCATTCCGCTTTTTGCTTTGCTGCCCTGGAGCAGCAAATTAGTCCACTGTTACGGGTGCAGCGTTACGCAGGCTTTTTTGGTATCTCTATCTGCTCCATTATGAACGGAACCACATCTTCCGGCTTTATGTCCAGTACAAGGGCAAATTCATCGTGAAGAAGCTTCTCAGCCTGCTTCAGAATAAATTCGTCTGCCTGATGAAGCTTTCTGCCCTTTTCCTCTTGTTCAATGCGGTGACGGTAAAGCGTTTTTATAATAAGCATAATCTTTCTTCTGTCGCCTTCGTCGATCATCTGCTGATACTGAGCCTTCCGGATATTATCGTCATCTATCCAGATCGGATCCTTCTCAGGAAGCTCCTTTATTATTTTATAGATTTCATCTGCTGACAGTATCTCACGCATTTTTGATGTAAGCTTTTCATTGTTTTTTGGTATGAACAGGGTAGAATTGCTGTCATAAACGGGACGCAGGACAAGGTAATCTATATATTCGCCCCGAACACGCCTGCTTTCCGTTCTTTCTATCCCGCATACTCCCTGTGTGCCGTAAACAACGGTATCTCCTACGCCGAACATTTCCATAACCTCATTTCTTTATAAAAGCACTGACCGGTCTGATTTCTGATGATACTTTTCTATAAAAACCCCGTGTCAAGGGCTGAAAAACAATAAATCCCGCAGCCACACTGGTTTTTTACGGTAGAATATCATTCTGCAGATCAGTTCTTACTATCCTATGATAATTATATCACAGCAGTGATTTTTTTGTCATAGGCAATTTCAACAAATAAAAACAGATGTAAGAAGGAACAGAATTATTGATATTCAGTAAAAAACCGGTGCTGCGGGAAACAAATGCTTTCATAAAGACCGGGGATCTCAGCTGTTGCTGCTGTCTGAATCCTCGGCAGTTGTATTCACATATTTTCCGGAATTATCGGTTTCATAGTTCTGAACTCCGGGAATATCAGCTTCATCAATACGCTGTGAAAGCTTCTTTTTGATATACAATATGGTCAGAAGATCCCATATGCCGTCCACTATCAGTGCTGCGCCGATAAAAATCATTATAAGGTTTCCGGCATTTCCGAAGGGATTCAGAAAAGCTATTACGCTTGTGATAAGCAGCAGGATCGCTGCGCCTGCCTGCACCCAGCGGAGCTTTGAGCCGTTCTTTGCAAAATTGAGTGCATACTGCAGCTTGAATAATGCTCCGATAAACAGAATTATGGAAAGCAATACCGTAAGCATAGCTGCAAGAAAACCAGGCAATACCAATATGTAAACTCCGATACCGGTAAGTATGCAGCCGAATATAAGCCTGGCAGTATTTACTGTCTTGTTGCCTCTTGTTACGAAAGAATCGAATACCTTGAATATTCCCCAGGCAGTCAGGATTCCGCCTATTATACGGCAAATTATTTCCTTTGCTCCCCATGGATTTAAAACCAGGAAAACTCCCAGAAGGGTTATTGCTACATTAATGAGTATGATATCCTTAGAAATCTTATTGACTTTATTTTTTATCATTTTGGAATTCATATAAGCATCTCCTTTTTTCTGGAATTATTTATATCAGCTGATTGTAAATTCAGAAAAGCCCTTTGCTGTTGAGCAGTTGGCTGTCCGGAATAATTGATATTTAATAAAGCTGCTTTTCCAACAATGATTTCTGTCTGGAAAAGCAGCTTTATACCTTCACTGCGAAATCAACGCAGCCAGCAGGTTGTGTGGATCATGCCTGTGCAATAACCTCTACCTCGCAAAGTACATTCTTGGGAAGAGTTTTTACAGCAACGCATGAACGTGCGGGCTTGCTTGTAAAGTATTTTCCGTAGATCTCATTGAATACAGCGAAATCGTTCATATCTGCCAGGAAGCAGACAGTTTTTACAGCCTTATCGAAGGAGCTGCCTGCTGCTTCGAGAACAGCACCCAGGTTTTTCATTACCTGCTCGGTCTGACCCTCGATAGTATCAGCTTCAACATTTCCTGTAGCAGGGTTGATAGCTATCTGACCTGATGTGAATACAAGACCGCCGGTCTTTACAGCCTGAGAATAGGGGCCTATAGCATCCGGTGCATTTTTTGTGTAGATTTTTTCTGACATATTTATCATCCTTTCAAATTAATGCTGCATTCAGCAGCTGTATTATCATCCGTACCCTGAGATGAAGACACATTCTCATGATCCGGTGGTTATGATTATTTATTCCGCTGCTTTTTCAGGCGGAGTGTAAAGTCCTGCGCTGTATGTCAGCAGTTCAGGCTTACTGTATACATAGTAATGTTTTTCCGTGTAGCCAAGCTCTTTGAGTATTGCCATTGTCCAGTCGCCTGCCCTATCGAAATCCTCTCTGCTTTCAAAGCGGAATTCAAGGAGATTCTTTCCCTGCTCAAATTGTTCAAGAGCACAGGCACGGAAGGCCATTTCATCATTTTTAGGTATATAATAATTCTTTTTTCTGTAGTAATTATCCCCCACAGCACCGTTGAATTCATTGTCGCCGTCATCCTCAGGCTTGTGCTCGTCAAAGCTTTCCATTTCCTTTTTAGTAAGGCAGAAGAAATCGTGGTGTATATAGGGCTGACCGTTGCGGTCGCAATTATTATAATCGTCCCAGGTTACGTCAATATATTTTTCTCCGGTTTTAAGGCTTTCTATTTTTGACCATATATGCTCCTTGGAATATATATCGGTACATTTATAGCCCAGTTTACGAAGTATATATGAAAAAGCGTAGGTATAACCCTGGCATACGGCCTTGTGATTTACCAGAGCACCGTACAGGTCGTGGGTATGGTCTGCATTTGTTTCCTGTTCCACAAATTCTGTATTTCTTATCAGCTCGTCATGGACAAAGAGGATATCATCCCATTCATCGCCCTTGCTCTGAGCTTTTACAGCATCTGTTATTTTCCGGACTTCGGCTTCTACGGCTGCGGTCATTTTTTTATTCTGATCTGCATCATCATAGTACTTGAAATTATACAGCTTAAAATCCGCATTGTCATAGCTGGTTACCGAAAAGCTTTCTACCCAGAAATTATCGGGGCAGATATCCTTCCACTGCAGGTCCTTTTCCTTTATTACGGCAACGCTTGGTTCAAGCTCTGACAGGCAGGCACTAAGCTTTTGCATGGATATATCGCCGTCGGTTTCATTCCATTGGATACAGGTGACGCCCTCAGGAACCTGCATTTTTTCCGGCACAGCTTTCTGATTTGCAGTTTCGTATGCATCGCTGATGAGCAGATATCCCGTAGTAAGGATAGCTGCAGCAGCGATCAGCAGCACAACGAATACTATGCCGCCGGGGATCTGTTTTTTCATCACATCACCTCGCCTGTAGGATATCAGGGGACGACTTATCCCTGGTACAGATGGATCACTGTACTATTCTGTAGCCCTTCTTGCTCAGCTCGTCTTTTATTTTCTGGATATGCTCATGATTTCTTGTTTCAAGTGAAAGGCGGAGATAGCAGGAGTTGATATCGGTATTGAGGTCAGCTCTGTCATGGCTTACAGCAACCACATTTGCGCCCAGCTTTGAAATAATTCTTGAAACGGTCGTCAGCTCGCCGGGTTTGTCTGTAAGTGCGATTGTAAACTCAGCAAGTCTGCCGGTTTTCTGTAGACCTCTGTCAATAACTCTGGAGAGGATTGTAACGTCGATATTACCGCCTGAAACAAGGCAGCATACCTTTTTGCCCTTTATAGGGAGCTTATCAAACAGAGCCGCCGCAACAGATACTGCGCCTGCGCCCTCAGAGATAAGCTTCTGCTTTTCGATAAGTGAGAGAATAGCAGTAGCTGTTTCGTCGTCTGAAACGGTAATTATTTCGTCGACATATTTAGAGCAGAGGTCAAAGGTAAGCTCGCCGGGAGTTTTTACTGCGATACCGTCTGCAAAAGTATTAACTGCCGGAAGGGTTTCAATGCTGTTATGAGCCATTGAAAGGTACATTGAGGGTGCGCCTGCACTCTGAACGCCGTATACCTTGACATTGGGGTTAAGGGATTTTATTGCATAAGCAACGCCGCTGATAAGACCGCCGCCGCCGATAGGAACGATTACTGCGTCAACATCCGGAAGCTGGTCGAGTATTTCAAGACCGATAGTACCCTGACCGGCGATAACGGTTTCATCGTCAAACGGGTGAATAAAGGTTGCTCCGGTTTCCTTCTGCAGCTCTACTGCTTTATCGTGTGCATCATCGTAGGTACCTTCTACAAGCACAGCCTCTGCGCCGTAGCTTTTTGTAGCCTCTACCTTTGATATAGGAGCAGAATTAGGCATACAGATGACAGACTTTATGCCATATCTCTGTGCAGAAAGTGCAACGCCCTGTGCGTGGTTACCTGCTGAGCAGGCGATAACACCCTTTGCTCTTTCATCAGGTGTGAGCTGTGAGATTTTATAATAAGCACCTCTGGCCTTGAACGCACCTGTTACCTGAAGGTTTTCGGTCTTAAGGTACAGTTCAAAATCATCGGAAAGATTAGTCGCCTTTATCATATCAGTCGGGCGGATAACTTCCTTCAGCACGTATGATGCATGATATATTTTGTCTAATGTCAGCATTGTTATTTCCCCTCGTTTTCTGAGATTCTTTTTTGCCTTTTTATCAGCAATTCCTTTACTATAATAAAATACCCCTTTTTCACCGAAAAGTCAACCCCACACGAGCCGGCGAGCCGCCGGTGCCATAACGCGCCAGCGTGA
>ONDB01000200.1 GCA_900316485.1 uncultured Eubacteriales bacterium | reverse complement strand
TTTGCTTGCAAACCGGAAGGGGAACGAATGACCAAAGCAAAAAGGATTCAGTACAGACAAAGATGTTTTTCCCGGATACCGGGAGACAAGTGCAGAAGGCTCTGGTTATGCTGATATTTTTACAGTCCTGCTCCGGCAGGACTTTTTGTTTGACAAACACAGGTTATAAATGTAAAAGAATCCGGCGAGGACGTTTATTTGTCCTCGCCGGTATTGCGTTTGTTATCTGATTACAGCTTTTAAAGCTGAATTATTCACGGTTCTTTTTTCTTTTTGCCAAAAAGATCATTGCTGCGCTGAATGCTAACACTGCCAACGCAAAGGTAATTGCTGTGCTGTCACCGGTAGATACAGTGTTGCTGTCTGCTGCAGAAGAAGAACGGTTGTTATTGCTGTCGGGAGTCTTTGCTCCTGACGAGGTGGTCTTGATGACTGCAAAGGAAACCGGAGCCGCAGCAGAGAATGATGCTTTGCCGTCCCTGATGCTGTCAGGCTTAATAACCTGTACAGTGCAGTCTGTTCCCATTACTGCAAGCTTTACGTCATTGCTTTCAACCGGTACGGAGATTGTTACTCCTGAGCACCAGAATTCTGCAGGAATGAATGTGCCTTTTCCGTCGTCATAAGCAGCATTGTATATAGTACTTATTCCATTTGGTGCGGCCTTGCTGAATAAAGCATAGTCATCGCTGCCTTTTTTGATGGGATTGTAATATACGTTCATGGACTGATGCATAAGTCCCTTCAAAGCAATACCATTATTAAGTGTAATGGTTCTGTTCTTCAGGAAGTTACCGAGGATAACCGGATACTTTGAATTAAGATAGGTGTTGTTGACTACCTTCTGTTCCCACTGAACCGTATCGTCTGTAACATCATTCAGTTTTGCCGTGAAGCTTGCATCCAGCATTTCCTCATTGGAAATAACCGTTACCGTTTTGCTCAGATCAACAGTTGAACCATCGCCTGAAGCTGGTATGTCGTTAATGCTGTTGCAGAATACATTGCTGATATTTTCAGACTCGTTGAAGGCTGCTGCCATGCCGAGAATAGAATAACCGCCTGAGCTTCCTGTAGGCTTGCCTGAATTGTAGCAGCAGCTTATAGTGCCGCTGTTTCTGCATACAAGACCGCCGCAAAGCTTGGTGTTTACAGAATCTTTTCCTACCGGGCCGTTGTTTGCACAGCCGTATATTGTGCCTGCGTTTTGTAAACCAGTCCGCCGCATTCAGAGCCGTTAACAAAGGCGCCGTTTCTTGTACCTGTGATAGTACCGTTGTTTGTAGCTGCAACACCGCCGCTGTATGTTCCCTTGATGTAGGAATTATATTCGCCGATATTGATTCTGTTTCCGTTTTTGTCGTTTATTCTTACATAATTTCCCTGGTTAATGCCGCTCAGACAATGGTCGATAGTACCATTGTTCACAGCAGCAATTCCGCCTGCATATTCGCTGTTCTTTGTAAAATCACAGTCGATTACCGCAATATCTTTGACAAGACCATTTTCACCGATGCAGCCGAAAAGACCGCCCAGATCGTCAATTGAAACATTAAGTCCTACAATACCGTAGCCTCTGCCGTCGAAGGTGCCGTTGAATGGATTATCAGCTGTTCCTATGTCAAGAACCCATGCGCTGTCATCAGGAGCCAGGATATTGTTTTCAAGATATACATCAGCACTGCCGTATTTATCGTAATCATTTTTTACGTTCTCGGCAAATGCCACAAGCTCCTCATATGTGCTTATGCCTGTTTTTTCCGGCTCTACGGGTTTTTCAGGTTCTTTTTTTGTAAATTCGGGGATAAACTGCTTCACCTGCTTCATTATAAATGAATTTATCGGTGTCTATAGTAAGAAGCACCTTTTTGACCACATTCTCAGGATAGTTAGAGTAAGTGTCCGTGAGCAGATAAATAGTGCCTCTTGTATTATCCGGCAGGGGATAAGGGTCAGGTGTTTTTCCGTTATCAATATTCTGATACCATGCCTGAGTACCATCATTTATTTTATTATTGAGCATAAATCCTGCCATGCCGGAACTGAACTGTGCAGCGCTCATTACAGTGGCATTTGAGCTGTCGCTGCTGCTGCCCTCAAGATAATAACAGTTTTCTATTATTATCTTGTCGCTGACTTTGTCTGCAATGGTATTTATTTTGTTGGGGTCTTTGCAAGAGAGGACTCCGTAGTTATAGCAGTTTCGGATTGTGACATTTGACTGCGAAGAACCGGAGGCGAGGGGTTGTTTGCAGATACCGCCTATATTTGGTATATCTTTCCCGGGATCTGTAGCCGAAATCCGGATGCTGCCAATATTTGCGCAATTATTAATATCAGATTGAAATGCCGAATATGCTATACCGCTGGAACCTACAATATCTCCTGATATTCTTCCAAAGTTTACACAGCTTTCTGTTGTACTGTCCGAGACGGAATTTACAATACCTGCAGCAAATACAGTGTTCATGGTATCGCCCATATTGCTTTCTATATTTACATAGCTGTTGACATGAGAGACAAGCGTATTGAACGAGGATTCTCCGACTATAGAACCAAATTGAATATAATAACTATCATCGGAGCATTCATCTGAGAATGTAAGCGTTACATAGATGCTGCCTGCAATTGCGCCGTTGTAGCCTGTTGCAATAACATCCACTGTACTTCCTGCGGATGATTCCTTCTCGGGGAGATACTCATATCCGCCGTACATCATTACGATATTCGTTACATCACCCTCTGCCGTATCATGTAGAGTTGAGGAGTAAGTCATCAGAGAAGTATCATAATCCTTGTAGGAAATAACCAGCTTGCAGTCCTGGTATGGTACAGGGAAAGTAACGTGGCAGTAGCCATCGTCGTCGGAAGAATAGTTTTCAAGCTGTTCCTGTGCGGAAATAGTAAAGGTTTCCTTACTGCTCTGGCTGTCATCAGGAAAATGCTTTTTAGGATCATATTCTAAAACCTTATCCACGAGGAATTCTTCAAGTACAGTTCCGTCTTTGCTCTGGAGCTGAATACTGTCTATGGTTTTTCCCTCGTCAGGCTTGAATGCAAGATCAGCAATGTCACCGCTGTAAACAGTATTCTTTCCTGTAAGCATGGTTGTTGACTTTTTATCCTGAAAATAGTCCGAAAGGCTGGTGACGGTGACATAGGAGCTTCCGCCTGTTCCGTTTACGATATCAAGCGAAGCTTTCGGTGAGCCTGAATACATGACAAAAACCTCTTTGTTATACAGACAGTCCTTATCATCGTCGGCTTGAT
>ONDB01000164.1 GCA_900316485.1 uncultured Eubacteriales bacterium | reverse complement strand
TGCGAGTGATGGGACTTGAACCCATACGTCGTGAAACACACGCCCCTCAAACGTGCCTGTCTGCCTATTCCAGCACACTCGCATTTTCAATTTTCTGTTCCTTTGTTTTTCTCTGTTGAGTTCTTTTCTCTCGGGAACGATATTTATTATATCAGAGGATACTGCATTTGTCAAGCATTTTTTAAAGATTTTTTATTTTTTTTAATTCAAACCTAAAAATATTAAAAAAAACAGTATTCATGCGGTTTTTATGCGCTTCTGTCTTTCAGGTCATTCCGGATTTTTTAGCATTGATTAATTATTTCTCCAAAAAATCCGGAATTATTTATTTCACTGAATGATAATTATTCTTTTCCTTATGCTGATTAAATTTCCCTGTAGTTTCCCAGGAAGGAAAACTCCACAAGCTCATCGGAAAGGGCACAAAGGAGATCCACTACATTCTTATCTGAAGTAGTACCTGTGAAATCCAGATAAAACATATATTCAAACTTTTTGCCGTAGCGGGGACGTGATTCTATCTTCGTCAGATTCAGACCCTGAGCTGCAAATCTGCACAGGGTACTGTACAGTGAACCTGTTATGTGAGGAAGTGCAAAGCTGAGACTAATCTTATCTGCGCCGGATTCAATATACATTTTTCTTGAGATAACAATGAACCTTGTGGTATTATTGGGATTATTCTGGAATCCCCTTTTGATTATCTCCAGACCGTATTTCTCCGCTGCATCCTGGGAGCAGATCGCACCAGCGGACATATCTTCTCCCTCTGAGATCATCTTTGCTGCCTGAGCTGTGCTGACATAATCCTTTGCCTCAATCTGCTTATTTGCATTCAGAAAGTCAGAGCACTGTGAAAGAGCCTGCTCATGGGAATACACCTTTCTTATATCTGTAAAAGCAGTTCCCTTTTTTACTGCAAGGCAGTGGTCAACTGCAATATCAGCAGCTGCAGCAATATAGAATCTATGGCGAAGCATCAGGTCATACACTGCAGTTACAGAGCCGGCAGAGCTGTTCTCTATGGGAATAACTCCGAAATCCGCCTCTCCGCTGCTGATTGCCTCAAATACATTTTTAAACGGTGAGTAAAATGCCGGTCTGCATTCAGGAAATACCTTCATTGCAGCCTTGTGAGCATATGTACCCTCTACGCCGAAGCAGGCAACTCTTACATTCTTATCATTAAAGGGAACATTTCTTTCAGCTGCGTATATCTTATTCTTAAGCTCCGTACCGCTGCCCAGCATATCATGCTGCAGTGCACGGCTAAGCTCCATTATCGACGAATACAGCAGTCTTGCACTTCCGCCGAACTCCCCTGCCCTTTCCTCCACATTATCCAGAACCTGGCTTTCTCTTTCGGGGTTGAATATCTGCATTCCGTTTTCCAGCTTATACTGAGCTACCTTCTTTGAACATTCCATTCTTCTTTTGAAAAGCTCGATAAGCTCACTGTCTATTGCATCTATTTCATCTCTGATAGGTTTTAAACTCATTTCCTTCCTCTCCTTTTAACTTCAGCTCAAAGTTTATTGACCTGCATCATAAGATTGGCCACTGCGACAGCCGCAGCAGATTCTATTACAGGTACAGCTCTCGGAACTATGCAGGGGTCATGTCTGCCGTGAATTTCGAGCTTTGCATCCTGGTGCTTTACAAGGTCAACAGTGTTCTGCTGTTTTCCTATTGACGGCGTAGGCTTTAATGCAGCTCTGAATATTACAGGCATTCCGCTGCTTATTCCGCCAAGTATGCCTCCGTGATTATTTGTACGTGTCCTTACAGTATCACCGTCATAATAGAACTCATCGTTATCCTGGCTGCCCTTCATTTTTGCCGCATCAAAGCCGGCGCCGAATTCTATTCCCTTAACGGCAGGAATGCCGAAAACTATTGAGGAAATAACACCCTCTATTCCGTAAAACATGGGTGAGCCTACACCTGCCGGAAGCCCGGTAACTGCACATTCCACAGTTCCGCCGATACTGTCAAGATTCATACGGCACTGCTCCACCTCTGCTCTCATTTTTTCCTCTGCCGACTGGTCAATCAGCGCAAATGTGCTGACATTTAGCCTGTCGATAAGCTCTGACGGGATATCAACAGGATCAAAGCGGATGTCGTTTACATTTCCGATAGATGCAATATGAGCAGCGATCCTGATACCTTTCTCTGCAAGTATCTGTCTGCATACTGAGCCTGCAAATACTATAGGTGCAGTGAGTCTGCCGGAAAAATGGCCGCCTCCGCTGATATCATTGAATCCTCCGTATCGGATATTTCCTGTATAATCAGCGTGTCCCGGACGCGGGCATGACATTATATTGCCATAGTCTCCTGAACGTGTATTTGTATTTTCTATAACGGCGCAAAGCGGTGCTCCTGTGGTGGTATTATCAAGCAAGCCTGACAGCACCTGAGGAATATCCTTTTCCAGTCTGGGAGTTGCCGTCTTATCTTTTCCCGGAGCTCTCCTTGACATCTGCAGATATATTCCTTCCATATCAAGCCTTACTCCTGCCGGAAGCCCGTCTATTACTACACCTATTCCCTTTCCGTGGCTTTCTCCGAACACGGATATTTTAAGCGAATCACCCCATGATGACATCTTTCTTTCCTCCTAAGCTTTCATAATCCTCAAAGAACGACGGATAAGATTTATTAATGCTCTCCATATCAGAAATGATTATATCTTCCCTTGCAGCAGCCGCCGCAACAGCCATGGACATCACTATCCGGTGGTCGTTATATCCATCTACCTCTGCACCGGACAGAGAGCTGACTCCGTTAATTATAAGACCGTCATCCGTTTCCTCTATATCTGCTCCAAGCCTGGAAAGGCAGTCCCTCATTGCCGCCAGCCTGTCGCATTCCTTTATTCTGAGCCTTTCTGCTCCTTTTATTACTGTTCTGCCCTGAGCAAGCGCTGCCGCAACGCTGAATGCCGGCACCATATCGGGAATATCTGCAGCGTCAAGCTCTATTCCCTTCAGCTTTCCCGGGTTCATGATAAGCCTATTATCTTCCGTTCTGATATCAGCGCCAAGTCTTCTGTATACATCCACACAGGCTTTATCGCCCTGTGTGCTTTCAGGGTCAAGATTATCTATGGTGATACTTCCCCCTAGAGCTGCTGCTGTCATAAAAAACGCAGCCTGTGACCAGTCACCCTCAACAGAGAATTCTCTTGCTTTATACTTCTGACCTCCGGGAATCTTCCATCCGTTCTCCTCAGCCTCAACATCAACGCCGAAATCCTTCATTATATCAAGGGTCATATTAATGTATCCCACAGACTGCAGCGGAGAAGTCAGTCTTATTTCGCTGTCCTCCTGAAGCAGCGGTAAAGCAAGCAAAAGGCCCGTAATAAACTGAGAGCTGATATTTCCGGGGACCTGGTAAATACCGCTTTCAAGTCTGCCGGATATTTCAAGGGGAAGTCCTCCCTCGGTTCTGCATTCAACACCCTTCTGAGGAAGGCAGTCAGTATACACTCCTATAGGTCTTTCCGGAAGCTTGCCATGACCCACAAAACGTGCATCTACTCCTCCTGCAGCCGCAACAGGAACCAGAAAGCGCAGTGTTGAGCCGCTTTCACCGCAGTCAAGCTCCGCTTTTCTCTGGCTGAAAATACCTGTGCCGTCAACCGTGACGCGGCTGCCGTTGATTGTAAATCCGGCACCCAGATTTTTCATACAGTTTATTGTTGCGGTTATATCATTTGAAAGGTCTATTGGCTGCAGTACACTCACACCGTCCGACAGTGCAGCACATATTATTGCTCTGTGTGCAGCGCTTTTTGACGGGGGAACAGAAATTGTTCCTCTGAGTGTCGCAGGTCTGACTCTGACCTTATGCTTTTTTTCCAT
>ONDB01000058.1 GCA_900316485.1 uncultured Eubacteriales bacterium | reverse complement strand
TGAGAGTTCGTTTCTGGATATAACCGATCTGAAAGCGTTTCCGGTAACTATTGCGAAGATTATCGGGAGATATGCGATAGGATGAAATAATAATAACAAAATTTCAGCCTCCGACAAAGCAGGTATCTGTTTTGCCGGAGGCATTTTCTTAGAATTTACAGGATATCCGTAGTTTTTATATTCGCTTAAATACGGATTTATTAAGGAATAATGTATTATAATATCAAGTTTCTTCACAGCAAAAATTGTTCAAAGCCCGTCACTTCTAATATTTCCCGGACAGTATCACTGATATTGATCATCTGAAATCCGCTCTTGTTTTCCAGGGACTTATACATCATCAACAGGACACGCAGCCCGGCGGATGAGATATACTGTAGCTTGCTGCAATCTATCCGAATGGCAGTTATTTCATTCTTCTCCTTTTCAGTATTCCATGCTCTTAAAAGCTCGGGAGCCGTGATCGTATCCATACGTCCTCGCAGTGATACTGCAAAAATACTGTCATGTAAACTGCAATTCATTCCAAAAGGCAGACTTTTCTGCACTTCTTCCTTATGTTTTCCGTTTTCGTCCAATGTTATCTTCCAATAATTGCAGTTACGCATTGCCGATTTGAATGCAGTGATCTGATCTGAGGTCAGTTTTTTATATGATGACAGTTCCGGCATATTATCGGCAAGATTGAGCCTCTCTGCTTTCAATCCAAATTTATGAAGAAATGCCATAGCCGTTTTACAGGAACCTTGCGGGTCAGCAGGGCTCATTATAAAGGAATTAGTCAGATTTCCCACATCCGACTGCCCCGTTGCATTTTTCTTTGTAGCGGTAAGTTTCCGTATCGCCTTCTCGCCCAGAACAGACCGGAATGTCAGGAAAAATTGCAATATAAATTCAGGATCGGGTGTGATCCAACACCCGCCGTGTATTTTCAGCAGATCGCTGACATTGCTGACAACAGCCGAAGCTTCACTCTCGGCAAAGTACATCATCATACCTTCCGTTGATATACATATCGGTCCCTCTACAGTTTTCAGTGCATCCGTCATAGATTCAAGGTTTGTAGCGTCAATACCATTTATCTGAATCATATCAGGATGTGCAGCAAGGGGAAGAAGTATAGGGCTTACCTCCTGAGCAACAATAGGAAGATCAAGACCGACAAAGTGCAGTCCATTTTCTGTCATCCGGAGAGCCTTCGGCGTATATCCGCAGGGCAGGTCTACATTTGTCCGAAAGCCTGTCTCTTCAATCAATCGGCACATAGTACGGTATTTTGCCTCTACCACAAGCTCATTGCCAAGCATTATCTCCGGGTCTTTCATACCGAGATCCGAACTGTTCAAATTAAGTTTCTGCGCTATTTCCTACGCACCGGGAATGCCCGCATCCGCCATAAGACATACGGCTGTTTTAGCGGTCATATAGACCGGATTTGCGATAGCACGATAGTCCATCTTATTGTTTTCCGTCATTATTATGATCCTCCTGTTATTTAAAAATCTATGTGCATAAATCACTCGAAAACCAATAGTTCTTCTTCGTTGACCAGTATAATATCTTTATTCTGTTGCGCTAATTCAATCAGCCTTTTATCAAAACTGCTTTTGGAAAATAATCCGTAAATGATATTATAACCGGCAAATTCCGGAATGGATGCACATTTTTCCTTCAAGGCTGAATATACACGCATATCAACAGGCTCATTATGATATTTGCATTCTCCGGCAAAAATTTTCTTTTGGTGTGTGTCTATCGCAACAACATCAATTTGCGTGTTACTGTTCCAATATGAACCTATTTTTGAAATATGAAAATCAAATTTTTTATCTCTACAAAGCTGAACAAAAATTTCTGTACAAACCTTTTCATAAACGAAGCTGACATGATTGTCAATATAATTGGTTTTAAGCTTATCCATAACATAATCAATGTTATCTAACTCCAGCTCACTGCGGAAGGGATAAACAAAACGGAACCAGAAATCCATAAATGTATCGCTTATATAATAAAGTCCCTTTCTGCTTTTTTCGGGTTCCTTTTCAGTAACAGGCACTCGTTTTTCGAGCAAAAACAGACCGATCAGGGTAGAAAGATAAGGGCTGAGAGTGTTTGTCTTACTTTCCAGAACCGTTGCCATATCGGATAGCTTATGGTTTCCTGACGATATGGCTTTCATAATTGAAAAATAGCTTAACGGCTCACGAACATCTTTTTCCAGCATAAACATTGGTTCTTCGTACAAAAAGCCGGATTTACTAAGTACATTTGACCTGACATTTTCATCAAAGCTCCTGTTGTTGCAGAAAAACTCCATATATTTCGGCACACCGCCTGTTACAGCATAGATCATCATTCTTTCTTCAAATGAACGCTCAGGAAATGCCTGAGAAAACTCTGTAAAAGATAAGGGCTGGAGCCTTATCTGAGCTGTTCTTCTTCCGTACAGAGGACTGCTGTGATTAAGCACCTCCGAAAGCATCATACTGATATGTGAGCCGCAAAGTATCACCATGATATTTTTATCTTTGAAAAGTTCGTCCCATACCTCCTGAAATATTGAAGGAAATGCAGGTTCAGACTGCACAAGGTACTGAAATTCATCTATTACAAGGACTTTCTGCTGCTCGGGAAAGCTGTCGGCAAAAGCAGAAAAGAGCTTCTGCCAGGTATCAAAACGCACATCAGAAAGATATGGCTGACCGATAAACTCTGCGACCTTGCCTGTCAGCTTGTTCAGATTCTGCCGATTCGATTCCATATCAGCCAAAAAATAAAGTGACTTTTTATCCTTGATAAATTCCTTTATCATGGTTGTTTTGCCTATACGCCGTCTGCCATAAATGACAACAAAGCCGTGACCGTTATCATATTCTCTTTCAAGTGCGGATAATTCTTTCTCTCTTCCGATAAATTTCATTATAACCACCACCTAAATAATATAATACAGATTAGTCTAATTTACATTATACTAATTTCCTCTGTTTTGTCAAGCTTAATATATCAATTCATACTATGTCAGAAAGATTGATGATCTCACAGCCGAGCTTTTTTGCATACTTCATAGCAGTATAAGCACCGCCCTTGTTAT
>ONDB01000039.1 GCA_900316485.1 uncultured Eubacteriales bacterium | reverse complement strand
CAAAGGCTGAACTTGTTGACGTTATTTTCAAGCACCCTGATGATGAAATAATCGTCATTGATCCTGAAAATGAATATGCCCCCCTTTCTCAAACCGTCTGGCGGTGGATGGTGAGAACTGATCCACAGTATCTCTAAACAGTATAGCATATTGTCTTTGAAGAGGGACATTAAACACTACTACTCTATAATACAAGTTTTTTTATAACTGTTGATAATGACAAAAATAGATATATTTCTTTAAATTATATTTACACTGTAATGTATTAATGATATAATATTACCCGAAAAGAATAATTGGCAGTTACGATTCCAAATAATGATATGAAGAATACGTTTCTGACATAATTAACAGGAGGTAACCATGAAATTACATTCTTTTATTAAAAGATCTGCTGCTTCATTACTGACAATTGCACTGCTGTGTGCTTCTTTTTCAGGCTGTGCAAACCTTCCGGCTTTGCCTGAAAATGTTTCAGAGCAGCCAGTTCCTGATTCATCTGTTCAGGAATCAAAAACACACGAGTCAAACGATCAAAATCCACAAAGTGAGAATTCTGCTGAATCAAGTGCTGAACCTGAAGAGGATCCAGACAAGGTTTATACTATGGAGGAACTGACTGTTGACAAGATGGCTTCAGGATGCAGCGGATGTGAAAAGCTGATAATTGACAGGGCAAAAGAAGAGAAAGTGTACAATGCTATCATTGATCTGAGAAGTAATGATGATTCTTCTATAAATACAGATGTTTTTGTTAAAAAGCTTGATAGTGTAATGGATGGATTTGTTGCGGACGCAGATCATGAATGTACATGTAAAGTAATTAATGTAAAGGATATTCCTTACATTTTTGGTCAATACCGTGGATACTATACCGGTCAATGGCAGGGATGCTGTCCGACAGGAGAAGGTACATTCAGCGGAACACATGATACAGATATAGATCGATCCGAAGAAGTAAAATCAAAATATTTTTATACTGGAAAATGGAAAAACGGTTTGCCTGATGGCGAAGGTCAGTTTCATTTTGAAATCTATGGCGAAGTAGACGGAAAAGAAAACAGATTTACGAACGATTATGTTGGTGAAATGTCAAAAGGCAGGAAGGATGGTACAGGCACAGAATATATATTGGAATACAATATTACAAACGGAGAATGCTGGAACTATTCCGAAAACTTTTATGATACAGGTACATATTCTAACGGAAAGCTTGTGGGAAAAACTGGTTTTGTATGCTACGATGATAAAGGAGAAGTTAAATATATAGGAAATGTTCAGGAATCAAACGAATCAAAGGATTCATGGTCACCAGATTACTGGCACATGGAAACCACTGATCTTTCTTATGACAGGGATGCCGTAAAAAAGCAACAGCAGGATATTGACGGCCTTTACGCTGCGGGCTTTGTAGCGTCGGCCATCAATACCATAGCATCTGTTTACACTAACAGAAACAAATATATACTTGAAGATAAATATGGAAAGCTATATGCTGTAGATTATTATGATCCGATTCCTGAAGAGATCACTCTGTCTGTACTCCATAAGTGGGAGGATAAGAGAGAAGAGGATCGTAAATATGAGGAACAGATCCAGAAGGAAGCAGATTCAAAAACCAGTAAGTGGGCAGATACCATGTATAAAAATATGGTAAAGGTAGATCCTCAGGAAAAGGAATATCAAACTCAGTTCTATAAAGCCTACAGTGTTAGCAGCGGTCTTCCGAAAGTAGAGATACCGGATCTTCCTGTTTACAAGCCAAAGAAAGATGAGCACAGGTTAATTGAGATTATTGATGAGATTCAAAAAAGGAAAACCTACACGGTAACATATAAAGATTTATCTCCGATTGAAACAAAGAGCGTATATAATGGTGATTGTTATGAGACAAGTACCGATATTTACGGATCGAAGACCGCATCACTCGATGTGTATAGCAAAGGAACTCCGCATGGTGCATATTATTATTATGAACATTATAATTCTTTCCCTGAATATAAGCAATTTTCAAAGTATACAGTTACAAGAGTGTCTAAAGAAGCAATTAAAACATTCTTAAAATGGACAGGAAGCATATGTTCAGATCTTCCGGATGATTCAAAAAGCTGGAAATTTGTAAAAAGTGGAAATGCAGATATCAATGGAGCTACCTTCTATACTGAAACATATAATGTTGAGAGTCAAAAACAATATTACGATAATGATGGCAAAAAAAAGCAAAAAACCGTTCATTGGACAATTACCATTGCTTTTGACGGGAATGGTGATACTGCGTATATATTTGTAAAAACCGATGACATTTACAACAGCGATGAATATGAGATATTTCTTCTGAAAAGCGAGGCTGACGAAGCGAACTTTGATACTTCTGTTTATTCATCAGAATATACACAGTTTGATAATGACGATTTCAGTGATTATTACCATCAACACCAACAGGATGCTTTGGATAAATTACTTGGCTTAGATTCAATGTGAATGCTTGATGTATGGTATTATTGAGGTATTGAACTCTGGTTCAGAAAAATATGCAAATGGCAAATAATCCTCCTACAGTATAACAGTAAAAAAGATTAAAAGATGGGGCTGGCACTTTTATTTGTGCGTCAGCCCTGTTTTTTTCGTAAGCGTAAAATCCGCATTGTCTTTGCCCCCGAATTCTGAAAGAGTATAATAAAATCCAAGTAGACATTTAGCCTAAATGAGAAAATCTTAAATAGTCTGAACAGGTCCAACGGAAAACAAAAGCATAACAGAACGCTTACAAGAAACGAACGCTCCATTCGAGAGCATCCAGTATTTGCTGACCGGAGGCTTTTATCACATAAACCATACTTCCAAAGGGCATAACATTATAAATGTCCTCGTAGGTGACATCACCCTTATTAATACTCGTGCGTAT
>ONDB01000034.1 GCA_900316485.1 uncultured Eubacteriales bacterium | reverse complement strand
CAACTCAAAATGGTAAAACAAAAGGCAAGAAAACCTATTCAATTTCCTTGCCTCATGCTAAAACCATACATTAGTTTGGCGCGCCGGGAGGGACTCGAACCCCCGACCTACTGGTTCGTAGCCAGTCACTCTATCCAGCTGAGCTACCGGCGCATGCCACCCTTTCGGACTACCTTAATATAGTAACATATATTATCGTCAATTTCAAGTGTTTTTTGAAATTTTTTTCTTTTTCGGTTTCTTCTTCTGTATATGTGTACCTATATCAACAAAATAATATCAACAAAAGGATTTTTATCCAGAATATTGCATGATTGACCGAAATGTATTATTATTATAGTATGAAGTTTCCGGAATATGGTATTTCCGGCTCAGATAACACAGGAGGTAACAATATGAGTTTATTTGATAAGCTGCAGGAACAAACCAGAAAAAATGATGATGCTCCTCAGACCAGCGTTCAGGAGGGTACTTTTACATTTACCTTTTCTGAGCTTCCAGAAAATCTTGAACAGATGCAGTCACTGCCGGAAAGCTGTCTTGATACACCCTATAAAACAGCTGCTCTTGCCATATGTGCACTATGCTGCTATGCCGTAGACGAGGAAAACGGCACAAAAATGCTTGAATTTCTCAGAGGACTCAAGGGCGCGCTCTCTACCTATGAGGTGCAGTTCCTTAAAGACAGATTATCCGGTCAGCAATATGTTCCGTTTTCATATTTTGAGGGCGCCAGACCCGAAAACGACTACCGTCCCGCTGAACCTTACAGGATAACCCTTTATTCTGACCCCTATTCTTTCTCAAATGAGGGCTATGCAAAGCTGAACATCCGTTCCGGCGGCGCCGACAGTCCAAGACAGATCCAGCTGAGAAGAAAAGGTAATCAGTGGTTCCTGTGGGAACAGTTTGTGCTTGTAGGCATTCGCAGACCTGCATCACAGGATCCCTGGAGCTGATAAATGATTAAGCGGAGGTCGCAGAAATGATAAAATTCAGAAATGTTACAAAAACATACAACAAAACCGTCAAAGCTCTTGACGATGTAAGCTTTGACGTCAGCGGTGGCGAGATTGTGGGCTTTATCGGCCCCAATGGTTCGGGTAAAACAACAACCATGAAGCTTCTGACAGGAATAATAAAGGCCGACAAGGGCAAGATTTCCGTAAACGGCTTTGATATCAGGGAGGATCCTATCAAGGCAAAGCAGTCCATAGGCTACATTGCCGACAGTCCTGATATGTTCCTCAGACTGAAGGGCACAGAGTTTTTAGAGCTTATCGGTGATATATACAAGGTCTCCGAAAAGGACAGGCGTGAACGAATAAGCAGCCTTTCGGAAAAATTCGGTCTTACGGAAGCCCTTTCCTCCCCCATGATGAGCTATTCCCACGGTATGCGGCAGAAAATGATGGTCATTGCTGCCCTTCTGCACAAGCCGCCTGTATGGATACTCGATGAACCTATGATAGGTCTTGACCCGAAATCTGCCTTTGAGCTGAAACAGCTTATGCGTGACCATACAAAAGAGGGTAATGCAGTGTTTTTCTCCACTCATGTGCTTGAGGTAGCCGAAAAGCTGTGCGACAGGGTGGTAATAATTAAAAAAGGTCATATCCTGTATAGCGGCACCCTTGAGGAGCTTGAAAAACAGAATAAGAACGACTCACTTGAAAATATATTCCTGGAGCTGACTGAAAAATGAAAATGTATCTCAGACTTGTTTCGGCTCTTATTCAGGGAGTAGAGCCGAGCGATAAAGAAAAAAAGCGCAATAAGGCCTTTTATGTGGTAATGACAATTATTGCCGGCTTCGGCATAATGTTGCCTATGACATTTTTTGTGGGAGTAATAATCTATGCTCTGACCGGCTCTCTAAAAGCCCTGGAGCTTGGCACAACACAGAACGGAGTGGAGCTGTTTCTTCATCTTATCTCCGCCTTCTCATTTATTTTCGGATTGAACGTTATATTCTCCGTATTTTATTTTTCGGGGGATATCGAAAACCTTCTTCCCCTTCCCCTTCGGCCGTATCAGATAATTGCTTCAAAATTCACTGCTGCCCTCATAAGCGAAAGCGTTATGGAGGTGCTTGTTATAATCGCTGCACTTGCAGGATATATCATAGGCGGTGGACTGCATTTTTATTCCTGGATAATTGCTCTTATCGGAACCCTTACCGTACCCATCCTGCCTCTGGTCTACTGCGGGATACTGTGCATGGTAGTGATGTATTTCACACGGTTTGTAAAAAACAAGGATACCGTAAATAAAATAACCGGCATCTTTACATTTGTTGTTATCATCGGAATCGTTTTCCTTATCTCAAAAAGCGGCTTCGATACCAATGAGCTTATCAAGGCTATGTCACAGCCCAACAATGGTGTACTCAGCGTTATGAACTGCATATTCCCACATATTCAGTTTCTTGTCAATTCAATGGAGCCGGCTTCACTGTGGCAGATCATTATTTATCTGCTTATCAACGGGGCTGCAATTGCTGTTTTTATGCTTCTCGCACAGCTGCTGTATTTCCCCAGCGTTATTGGCATCGGTCAGGGCAGCGCAAGAAAACACAGGGCTTCTTCATCAATTATTGCGAAAATGAAAAAGCACAGACCCAGCGTTACCTACCTGAAAAAGGAGCTTCGCCTTCTTGTCAGGACTCCGGCATATTTTACAAACTGCGTTATGATCAACCTGATCTGGCCCGTTTTTCTTTACCTTATGGTGGTTATGCAGGGTCAGACCAATTTCCTCGAATCCTTTATCTACGGCATCCACAGCGGAAACGAGGAAACGGTTCTGCTTTTTATGCTGGGCATTGTAGCTTCCTCAGTCCTTGTTACAGCTGTTAACTGCATAGCTTCATCGGCACTTACAAGAGAAGGAAAGCATTTTGCATTTATCAAATATATTCCCCTGCCCTATATTGCCCAGATAAATATCAAGGCTCTTGTAAGCATTATAATAAGCGGCTCCGGTATGCTTATATATGTTATCGCAGCCTGCATCTGGCTTAATACCGGAATAAAGTTTACCCTGTTCTGCTGCCTGCTGAGTCTGCTTTCGGTTTCCTTTGCCACATATTTCGGCATATACATGGACTCTGTTAACCCTAAGCTGATATGGGACGATGAGCTTAATGCTCTCAGAGGTAATTACAATATCTTTTTTAATATGGCTATGGCTATAGTTATCGCAGCAGCTATTTGTGCAGGCTCCTATCTTCTTTTCAGATTTACAGACCTGGGCTCCATTACTGTGCTGATAATCCTGTTTGTTGTGGTTATGATACTCAATGCTGTAAGCTATCTGCTGTGTCATTACCGTGCAACAAAAAACATTGACAATATGCTTATTTAATATTATAATTAAAGTGTATATACTACTGATGTCCAGAACTTCTGTAATGCGGTTTTCCCGTACTGCCTACCGGAAGTCAGAAACATAAAAACGGAGGTGAAAAGCTTGCCTTTTATCAATGCAAAGGTAAACGTAAAGGTCCCGGCTGAAAAGGAGCTTGAAATCAAATCTGCCCTTGGTCAGGCAATAAGCTGTATCAGAGGAAAAAGTGAAGCATGGCTTATGGTCTGCATTGAACCGGAGCAAAAACTGTATTTTCAGGGCACTGATTCACCGGCTGCGTTTGTGGAAGTAAAGATATACGGCTCTGCAGGCAGGGCTGAATATGATGCTCTCACAGCGAAAATAACTTCAATAATTAATTCATCACTTGATATTGCCCCCGGCAGAATCTACGTCAAATATGAAGAAGTGGAGAACTGGGGCTTTAACGGTCATAATTTCTGATCCCTGAAGGAAGCCTTTTCGCAGACATATAAGGTTTTTTCAGAAAAGCAATGAGTTATTGTGGGACTTTTGGAACGCTGACAGCAAAAAACACGTTAAATTTAAGAATTATTAAAGAAACCTTAAATTTTTTCAATGTTAATTCAATAATTAATTAACAATAATCTAACAAAATGTTACCACACTAAGAGCGAATAAGTGATATCATATTATCAAATCAAATATCGAAAGGCAGTGAAGTGCATGGGCAGATCATCCGCTAAAGACTCAGCCAATTCCTTCGAGGACTACTTCAAACGTGCCACAAGCCCGATGATGACACTGTTGCTTTTGAGTGAAAAACCAATGTATGTATATAAGCTTTCTCAAGAACTTGAGCGCCGCAGTAACAGCACTTACAAGATGAATTTCCTGTATCCTGTGCTGTATCGTTTACAGCAGCAAGGCTATGTGACGGAATATTCTCAGGAAATAACCGAGAATCACAGAACCCGAAATTATTATGCTATAACTGATGAAGGCCGGGAGTATCTTGATTTTATGCTTAAAAAATATAGAGAGCTTCTTAAAGCCGTAGATATTGTTATTGAAGGCAAGGGGAAGGTTGAAACTACGATGCCCGAAGAATAGACAAGGGCATACCTGAATTTGATTATGACTGCAGCAACTATAAAAAAGATAGCCGTCCGAAAAGGACGGCTGTTTTTTGCATTCAGGAGTGGTCTTTCAGATTATCGGGAATAATCAGGGCGGAAATTGTTTTATGAATCCTGCAGACCATCACCCTGCTGCCGGGAGATAATGAATCATACTGAGTCTTTGTTCCTGAAAACGAAATCTTATGACAATACTTTTTTTCTTTTCCAAACCAGACAGAGAGATAATAATACCTGTTTTTTCCCCAGAACACTGTTTTCTTTGAAATCACCTCACCGTACAGCACCCCATAGTCCCTATACCCGGAGCTTCTGAGAATAAACAGTATTATCAGGGCAGGAAAAATCAGCGCACAATAGGAAATAATATGTACCCTCATCACCACAAGCAGAAATAGCATCAGCACCGATACCACCGTCATAAGTATTAACATTGACTTTGAATTCTTTTTTTGCCTTTCAGCGATGAATGATTCCTCATCCTTATCAGGCTGACGGAAAACGAGCAATTCAGCATCAGTTTCATACCTGAAATAATAATCATCTCCCACAGTATCATCTCCTTCCATTGTATATATACAGGCTGATGCAGTAGTATTCTGGATGATTCCCACCGTCACGGCTTACGCCGTGCCACCTCCCTCCACGAGGGAGGCACTGAGGGAGTAACAGGTTAAAAGCAAACCAAGCAATTACAGCAGCACCGCGGGCAGCCGGACAGTCAGGCGCATTAAGAGCGTAACGTAGTGAAGCGACACCATCGCGCTGCGGCACCTGCGGCTCGCCGGCGGCGTGTAATGAGGTTGAAATTATTGGGGAATGATTGTATAATTAAGATGTGAATAAGGGAATTGCTTTAGGAGGTAATTAAAATGAACGAAATAGTAAAATCAATTGTGGAAAGACGCAGCGTCAGAAAATATTCTGACAAAATGCCTTCAAAGGAGCTTATCAATGAGGTAATAAAATGCGGCCTTTATGCTCCCTCAGGAAGAAATTTCCAGGGAGTCAAAATCATTGCAGTTACCAATAAGGAAAAGCGTGACGAAATTTCAGAGCTGAACAGAACCATCGGCGGCTGGGCGGAAGGCTTCGACCCGTTTTACGGCGCACCTGCAATGCTTATCGTAATTGCAGATAAAACCAGACCTACCTGCATTTATGACGGCAGCCTGGTTATGGGCAGCCTGATGCTGGGCGCTCACAGCCTGGGTCTTGGCAGTTGCTGGATACACAGAGCAAAGGAAGAATTTGAAAGCCAGTGGGGAAAAGATTTTCTTTCATCTCTGGGGATTGAAGGCGACTGGGAAGGCATCGGTCACTGCGCTCTTGGTTTTGCAGAGGGCAGCGCTGCTCCGGCTCCAGAAAGAAAACCGGACAGAGTATACTGGACAGACTGATAACCGAACCTAAGAAACCGGCATGACGCAATAATGCGCCTGTGCCGGTTTTTTTATTTAGTCCCCCACCCTATTTGTCACGGTTGAACATTGTATTGATAATGCCACCCAGTCCGGTTTTTTTGCGGCTGCTTCTGCTGTTCTTTATCATCTTCAGAAGAGCATCACGGACAGGCTTTTCACATTCTTTGGATTTGATTATCTTTGCCTCCAGATTGGGACGGTAATTGTCCGCCATGCGGAATTCAAGTATTTCCAGTATCAGCTTTTTCATTTTTGCCAGCTGCTCCTGCGGAAAATCATTTATCCTGTAGGGCAGAAGTGCTGCACTGCAAAGGGGTATCATCTGCCTTTCGGGAACATTTGCAGCAGCAGATCTGTCAAGAAGCAGACAGGTAAAGCTCGTTACCAGCTTGTCGTAATCTTCAGTGTCAAACATAGTCAGAAATGAAAGATAAACTCCTCCGTCGCGAACTGCGCCTATCTTTTCTGTAATGATCTCAAAGGGCTGGCTTGAAATAAAGCTTGTGGGAATCTTTATCCGGTTCTTTGTAAAATTGCTTATTATCGAAAGTGCTTTCCCCGGGTCTGCAGCCCTTTCCAGCATGGTGCAGAATTCATGCAGCGGCATACTCTGAGACGGACATTTCAGTCTGGCTCCCCATTTTTTCATGCTTTCAAAGGTATTTTCGCTTACCTCCCTGCTGTAACAGCGGAACATAAGCCGCTGATCCATAAATTCAAATATCCGCAGGCTTGCCTCCGGGGAGAGTAGGCATTTCTGGACATTCTGAACAAGAGCGTTGTATTCCTCCGGCGAAGCGCTGCGTATGCCCTCTTCAAAAAGCATTATTCCGCTTCTTTCGTTTGTGCCCAGCTGTTTTACAGAATTATTGAAGGCAGTGATCACAGACATATCAAGCTTTCCGGTCTTTGCCACACGGCTTCTCAGATAACCCTCCAGCTGATCTGTTGTTACTCCATGAATACTGCAAAGACCCTCGCAGATATCAAAAAGACTTAATCCGCATTCGTCGATAACCATATTAAACCATCGGTTTGCATTTTCCGGCTTGCTGTGAAGAAGTGCAGCTCCTACATTGAAATTCAGGTATTCCATCACCCTGTCGTAGCGCTTTATTTTCTGAACTATTCTCATCAGGTTTTCTTCGTAGCCCGAAAGATCAAGAACTCCCCTGAAAACAAATTCCACCCTTACTCTGCTTTTGAAAACATTGTCATTTACATTTCCTTCGTTTGAAAGCATTGTAAAGAACATATCCAGCATACTGTCTTTTCTGAGCGTTTATCCTGTTTTCAAGCTGAGAAAGCCCCAGGTCGAAGGGGTTTGCATTTTTAGCCTTATTCAGATAATGCTGAGCCTGCACTATATGTGTTTCATTTATTGCTGTCCAGGTATGCGAAGGTATTTCCTTTTCCCTTCTGCCGGCGGCTGACTGGTTTTTGCTGCTTATCTCCTGGGCGATGGTTCCGAAGCCTCTTTCAAGCTCCCGGCTGTCGCTGAGCATTATACCGGAAATATCTCCTGAGGATATTTCTCTCATGAATCCGGCATCAGCATCTCCGAAGCCCATGCCTATAATATCTATGCCGTTCCTGTGGCATTCCCTTGCCGCATCTATTGCCCTGCGCGGCTCCATCCATCATTCTGTCTTGCCTGCACATGAATCATTCCGTTGACATCATAGCTGTATTGTATATGTATGACTGTAGGGTTATCCTTCCTGTTATGCCTGATGCCCGATACAATATATTTTCCTGTTATATTACATTCGAGAGGCGCACCTGTACCCTGAAGCACATATATTTCCACCTCATTTTTCCCGTCCTCTGATGTATAGAAGCGGAAAGCCTCTGCACATTTACAGGGTATACGCTGGTTTGCAGGTATTATTGTCTTATTTATATAGCTTGTGCCCTGGTCATTTACCGCTATTACTCCCATAGCATGGGCTACAATATCCGTATGGCTGACGGACAGTGCATTCATTCCTGCAAGCATACCTGCTTTTCTTGTTTCCTCCAGCTCCTCAAAACCGAAATACGCCGGGCAGGTAATAACCACATCATCAACGCTGTAGCCCTGTTCCTCTGCCATCTGCTTTATTCTTTTCAGAATAAGGGAGCTGATATCGGTAGCGTTGTAGCTTTTTCCGAAATATGTATATGTCTTTGCATCAGGCTTGCCTATCTGACGCTTTATGCAGTCCACTACCCTGTCACCGTCAGTTTCCATTCTTTCTTTTGCGGCTTCGCCTACTACAATATTGTTTTCATTTTCAAAAAATACAACAGATGCCAGAGTATCCGTATTATCCGCCTGATTCTTTATTATCTCAGGGTTTCCGTTGCGGTCAAGTGTTGATATGCATGAATAAGTTGTACCAAGGTCAATGCCAAAAGTTCCCATTTCAAATTACCTCCGATTGATATATTTTAATAAATAACAGAATCATATTCAGTTTTCATCCTGCTGTGGTTCTTTCTTCCTTTCCTCATAGACATAAAGATCCACATATTCAGACTGCAGAATAGTTTTGTCCCTGATTATACCAGGTTTCCGGGATTTTGCAACTGTATTGTGCTTTGCAGGGTCGTCAGTAGGTATCTTGCCTACAACACGGCAGAAGCGGCTTCTTCTCGGGCTCCCCTCCTGACTGACACATACCTGTGCACCGTTTTCTTCAAAGAAATCCTCCATCTGGCTGAACATCATTTTCAGATTTTTTCTGATTTCGTCAGCCGAAAGATCATTTTCCGTCAGAAAAAGATAATCCACATACATTTCTGAAATTTCCTTCAGCAAAGGGATAAACTGATCTCCGCTTACCCTTGTTTTCAGTTCTTCAAGATCGTGCTGCATTCCGCTGCGCACCTGTATCTGAAAATTTGCATTTTCTCTTAGTGCCTGAGCAAGCTTACGCTCATTGCTTTCCTGTTTCGTTGTGAGGGCAGAAATAAGCTCCGCCTGTTCCTTACTGTTCTGAGAAACGGTCTGCATTACTGCAGAAAGCTCCTGCAGCTGTTTTTCAGCTGCATCAAATCTGTCGGCAAGGTCTTTATTTTTAACAAGCTCCGCCATTTCCTGTCTGAGCTTTTCGTTTTCCTCCCTTAGTTCTGTCAGAGGGTCATTCTCATCCTGCTTTTTTTCCTGTTTTTCCTCTTCGGATCCTGCAGGCACAGGTATTTTTCCCACGATATCTTCACCCGAAGCCGCATCCTTCTGTTCAGATATCTGCTTTTCTTCTTCCTGCACCATAATTAACTCCTTTCCGTTTTTGGGTAAACAATGCATGTAATTATTTGTACAACTGCAATAGAAAATATCCCCAATATTCAATCAATTAATATAATCATACCCAAACAATCTCAATTTGTCAATATTTTCCGTCCCCCCAGCGAGCCAGCGTGACGCTGGACCCTAAACGCGCCGGCGAGCCGCCGGTGCCATAACGCGATGGTGTCGCTTCACTTACGTTACGCTCTAATGGCGCCTGACTATTTTACTGCCCGCGGTGCTGCTGTAATTGCT
>ONDB01000064.1 GCA_900316485.1 uncultured Eubacteriales bacterium | reverse complement strand
TCCACCAAACAATGCGAAGTTGAACTCTCTTGCAGAGGGTTCAGCTTTCGCGCAATCAGCTCCAGAATACAAAAAATCCTGTCACGCAAGTGGCAGGATTTTTTGCTTATAGTTTCTATTCTAAGTAAATAATCAATAACAAACGCAAAAGGGGCTGTTACACTAATATCCTTTGTCATACCACATAAAGAAGCTGACACATTAAAAAGGTTTCGCCAGCCTTTTCAAAGGGCAGCAAAGCAAAATGAGGACAAAAGAACGAATTAATCTTCTCAGCTAAGGAAGCCGTCAATTATTGTTGCTTCTGCCTGTTCTTCTGTAAGGCCAAGGGTTCTGAGCTTAAGTATCTGCTCGCCAGCAATCTTTCCGATAGCTGCTTCGTGAATGAGTGCAGCGTCATTGTCGTGTGCATGAAGCTCAGGGGCAGCATCTACCTTTCCGTTTTCGGAAATAATAGCATCACATTCTGAATGACCTGTGCAGGGAGCATTTCCGATGATTACAGAATGATACCCTTGTCTTGAATTATCCCTTGCAACCGAACGTGAAATAAGATCTACGCCAGAATCCTTTCCGTTAAGCTCCACTTCAAATTCTGTATGGGCAGTCTGATCCTTTTCAGTAAGTATACGCTCTCTGATAAGAAGCTTTGCACCGGCACCGACCTTAGCCTTGGTGTTTCGTGTTGTTCTGTCAACACCGCCGATCTGAGCTGTATCCATTTCAAGCAGACTGTTTTCCTCAAGCTCACATTCAGTAACGGGATCGATCGAGCGCAGACCTGTGCCGTGACCGGTTCCGATATGCTTTTCTACATATTTGACCTTTGATCCTTTTCCGAGAAAGAAACGGTGAATACCGTTATGTCTTGCCGGTTCACCTGTTTCAGTGTGAATGCCGCATCCAGCAACGATGGTAACATCAGCATATTCGCCCACAAAAAAGTCGTTGTATACAAGGTCGTCCACATCTCCGTGAGTAACGCAGGCAGGTATGGAAACAGTTTCTCCGATAGTGTGTGGCAGAATGTGTATTTCAAGACCAGGCTGGTCTTTTTTAGATTCGATTTTAATGTTGTCGCTGGACTGTCTGCCGACACATCCACCGTCTTCACGGATATTATAGGCGCCTTTAAATTCTCCGTCCCATTCGGATATCTGACGCAAAAGATCCTCAGTTATTTTTTTCATTTCAGAAGTCCCTCCTGCTTGGAACAGACACCCGTAATACCGTTGCTGTTCATTAATATTTTCATCATTTCATCCGGCACACCCTTTGCCTTGATTTTTCCGTCTGCAACAACGGCTATTTCGTCGGCGATTTCCAGTATTCTTTCCTGGTGCGAAATAATGATAAGCGTACCCTTGAGATTCTTTCTCATTTCCTGGAACACATTGATAAGGTTGGAGAAGCTCCACAGGTCAATTCCAGCCTCAGGCTCATCAAATACGCTTACATTTGAATGTCTTGCAAGTACAGAGGCAATTTCAATTCTCTTTATCTCACCGCCTGAAAGGGTAGAGTCCACTTCACGGTTAATATACTCCCTTGCACAAAGACCTACCTTGCTGAGAATTTCGCAAAGCTCATGCTCGCTCATATTATTGCCTGAAGCAAGTTCGATAAGCTTTCGTACCGTAATACCCTTGAAGCGTACAGGCTGCTGAAAAGCAAAGCTGATACCCTTTTCAGCTCTCTGCGTAATGTCAAGGTCGGTGATATCCTCTCCGTCAAGAAGAATTTTTCCCGACTTCTGAGTATATATTCCGGCAATTATCTTTGCCAGAGTAGTTTTTCCGCCACCGTTGGGACCGGTAATAACAACAAGCTTTCCTTCCGGAATTTCAAGGTCAAGACCGTTCAGCACGTTGTTTCCGTTTGGTGTATCCCAGGAAATATTTTCAAGCTTTAACACCTTTTTCATCATCCTTTATATAATTTTTTACGGCCGGCACCAGATTCAGTATACTCATCTGAATCTGAAAGCCGACTGGTATCATCCTTTAGTATTATGTGTAAAAATAATCTTCCTTATTTTCAATAGGTAAGTTTTCCATACACGAATTACATTATAACATATTGATATGATAAAAACAATCGAAATAATCATATATTTTTATTAAAATAGCTGCTAAGATATTCATTTTCATTTTCATTCATCTGATATGGAACAGAAAAATGCATTGTCACTGTTGTATTCAATTAAAAATTGTGTTAAAATAAATATCGTAATATGATATGCTTGATCATTATTATTTGACAGGAGAGATAAAAATGCTTACAGATATTGAAATAGCACAGCAGGCAGATATCAGACCGATAAAAGAGATCGGTGCAAAGCTCGGCATCACAGAAGATGACCTGGAATACTACGGCAAATATAAGGCAAAGCTTTCCGAGGATCTTATCAGCAGAAGCTCTGAGCTTGAAGACGGAAAACTCATACTTGTTACTGCAATCAATCCCACACCTGCAGGTGAGGGCAAGACAACGGTTTCTGTCGGTCTTGCAGATTCACTCAGCGCAGCGGGCAAAAAGACAGCAGTATGTCTGAGAGAGCCTTCACTAGGACCCGTGTTCGGAATAAAGGGAGGAGCAGCAGGCGGCGGCTATTCCCAGGTAATACCCATGGAGGATATCAACCTTCATTTCACAGGAGATATGCACGCAATAACAGCAGCAAATAACCTTTGCTGTGCAATGCTTGATAACCATATCCAGCAGGGTAATTCACTTAAAATAGATGTAAGAAGGATACTTATAAAGCGCTGTCTTGATATGAATGACAGAGAACTGAGAAATATTGTTGCAGGTCTCGGAGGAAAGGTTAACGGCGTTCCTCGTGAGGACGGCTTTATTATCACTGTTGCAAGTGAGGTAATGGCGATTCTTTGTCTGTCATACAGTGTTTCAGACCTTAAGGAAAGACTTGGTAATATTCTTGTAGCATACAATACAGAGGGTCAGCCTGTATACGCAAAGGATTTCAAGGCTAACGGCGCAATGGCTGCACTTCTCAAGGATGCAGTAAAGCCTAATCTTGTTCAGACACTTGAAGGCACACCTGCAATTATGCACGGCGGTCCCTTTGCTAATATCGCACACGGCTGTAATTCAATCAGGGCAACAAAGCTGGGACTTAAGCTGGCTGATTATGTGGTAACAGAAGCAGGCTTCGGTTCAGACCTGGGAGCAGAAAAATTCTTTGATATCAAATGCAGAAAAGCAGGTCTTCGTCCTTCAGCAGTAGTCATAGTAGCTACTGTGAGAGCACTTAAATATAACGGCGGAGTTCCCAAGGCTGAGCTTTCCTCAGAAAACCTTGAGGCACTTTCAAAGGGCATCGTAAATCTGGGCGTGCATATCGGAAATATGCAGAATTTCGGTGTGCCTACAGTTGTAGCTATCAACCGCTTTGCAACGGATACAGATGCAGAACTTAAATTTATTGAGGATTACTGCACAAAGCTGGGTGCGGATTTCGCAATGGCTGAAATGTTCTCAAAGGGCAGTGCAGGCGGCGGAACACTGGCAGAAAAGGTTATTGCAGCAACTGAAAAGCCTTCACAGCTTAATTTCACATATGAGGATAATCTCCCGATAAAGGAAAAGATACTAGCAGTAGCAAAGAAGATATACAGAGCACAGGGAGTTACGTATACTACAAAGGCTCTTAAGGCACTTGCGGAAATCGAAAAGCTTGATACAACAGCGCTTCCTGTATGTGTTGCAAAGACTCAGTATTCACTTTCGGATGACCCTGCACTTCTGGGCAAGCCGGAGAACTTCAATATTACCGTAAGAGATGTACGCCTTTCAAATGGTGCAGGCTTTGTTGTGGTTTATACAGGTGATATTATGACAATGCCCGGACTTCCTAAGGTTCCTGCAGCGGAAAAGATAGACGTTGATGCAGGCGGAAAAATAACAGGACTGTTCTGATAATTAACTTAGTGATTCCCTCACACGGGATAAAGGAAAGAGGAAATACATTTGCAGAAATTTATTGCTGAATCTCCCGAAAAAACAGAGGAGCTTGCAGAAAGACTTGCAAAAACACTTGAGGGTACTGAGGTAATAGCCATGTTCGGCGGCCTCGGCGCAGGAAAGACTGCATTTACAAGAGGACTTGCAAAGGGTCTTGAGGCAGGAGATGATGTATCAAGTCCCACATTTGCCCTTGTTCACGAATACAGCGGAAAATATCCTGTATATCATTTTGATATGTACCGCATAGGTTCGTTTGACGACCTGTATTCTACCGGCTTTTTCGATTACGAAGGCAGCGGAATTATGGTAATTGAGTGGAGCGAAAATATTGTTGATTTTCTTCCTGAGGAAAGAATAGAGGTACATATTGATTATCTTTCCGAAAACGAAAGAGAAATAACGATAGAGGGGGCTAAGGAAATATGAAAATACTTGCAGTGGATACCTCTGCAGCAGCAGTTTCAGCTGCTCTTGTAAATGACGGCAGACTGCTGGGAGACTTTTACCTCAATATAAAGACTACTCACAGCCAGACTCTTATGCCGTTAGTTTCAGCACTGCTCAGTACCACAGGTACTGATATAAAGGATATAGATGTCTTTGCAGTAAATGCTGGTCCAGGTTCTTTTACAGGCGTCAGGATCGGTACAGCATCTGTTAAAGGAATGTCAATGCCTGAGAATAAGCCCTGTGCGCAGGTTTCCACACTTGAGGCTATGGCATACGGACTGCCATATTCTGACGGCGTTGTATGCGCGGTTATGGATGCCAGATGCAGTCAGGTATATAATGCATTGTTCAGACTTGACGGCGGCAAGGTGGAAAGAATAACAGAAGACAGAGCGTTGTCAGTGCAGGAGCTTGCATCAGAGCTTGAATATTATGACGATACAGTGTACCTGGTTGGTGACGGTGCAGAGCTGTGTGTAAAGACATTTGCAGATAATCTGCCGTCAGTTGTTCTTGTACCTGAAAACATACGTTTTCAGAATGCATATGGTACAGCTCTTGCAGCAGAAAAGAAGGCAAAAGAAGATAAGCTTTGCAGCAGCGATGCACTTATGCCTGTGTATCTCAGACTGCCTCAGGCAGAACGTGAGCTGAAAGCAAGGCTTGAAAAGCAGGCACAGAAAGAGTAATAAATCAGGGCAAAAAGAAAAGGGGAATAATTATGAAAGTATCACTCGGAGCAGACCACGGAGCATTTGAGCTTAAAGAAGCAATCAAGGTTCATCTTGAAGAGCAGGGTATCGAATTTGTTGATTACGGCTGTTTTTCAAAGGAATCGGTTGATTATCCGAAATATGCATATCTTGCAGCAAACGCTGTAGCAAAGGGCGAATGTGATTTCGGAATTATCTGCTGTACCACAGGACTCGGAGTTTCAATGGCAGCAAATAAAGTAAAGGGTGTAAGGGCAGCAGTATGTACAAATGAAATGCTTGCTCAGATGACAAGACGTCATAACAATGCGAATGTCATTTGTATGGGTCAGAATGTTGTAAGCAGAGAGCTTGCATTCAGAATGATAGATATTTTCCTTTCAACAGAATTTGAAGGGGGAAGACATCAGCGCAGAGTTGACCTTCTTACAGATATAGAAAACGGAAAAGAGCTTTCAGTATAAAAGCTGCCGCCGGTACAGAAAAACTGTATCGGCGGCAATTTCTATTTATTTGTCAGGGCTGTATCAAATCAGCAGCCGCATCCGCAGTTGTTGTCACCGCAGCCGCATCCGCCGTTGTTTCCTCCGCAGCAGCAAAGGATGATGATAAGCAGAATTACCCAGCCGCAGCTGCCGTTGCCAAAAAGATTGTTACCACACATAATCATGTCCTCCTCAGAATTCATCATAAAAGCTGTTTTGCATAGTATGTGCAGGACTAAACTCCATAAAGGTAAAGCTGAAAAACAGTCTGTCCTGTCAGAATGCAGCAATTCAGAAAAAACCAGGCTGCTGAATTGTATCAGAAGCTCTGATATTTCTTTCTGAGTCAGCCTTTATTATATATTACGCTGTCATAATAAAAACGTTACAAAAACAAAGGATAAAAACCGGTTGCTGAGAGATTAAGAATAAGTTACTGGCTGCAGTGGCATAATGACATTTGCTGATTAAAAGGCTTTTATTCAGAAACTCAGGTGTCAGAACAATGATGTTGCCGGTACATAAGGTATTGACAAGGAGAAATAATAGTGGTAAAATGAAAACGGTTTTCAAATTGGACGCAGAGAAGAGTGATAAAAATGAATAGCTCAGGGGGATATAAAACAAAGCAGAGACAGGCGATACTTGATTATCTGATAGATAATAAGACCAGTCATGTTACTGTAAGCAATATATCTGAGCACCTTGAAAAGGAAGGGGCAAGGGTCGGAGTAACAACTATATACCGTCACCTGGATAAACTGCTTGAACAAGGACTTGTGCGGAAGTATCAGGTTGACGGAACGACATCAGCCTGTTTTCAATACGCAGACCAGGGCAGTGAATGTATGGAGCATTTTCATCTTAAATGTGAAAAATGCGGCAGACTGATACATCTCAACTGCAGCAAAACAGCTGAATTGTGCAGACATATTTTTGAAAAGCATGATTTTGAAATTGATTTTTTCAGAACAGTTTTCTACGGACTTTGCAGTGAATGTAAAAGGAATCAGGCGGAGGAATAAAAATGAAAAGAATTGCAGCAATAATATTAGCAGTGGCGCTGGTACTTACGGTTTTGTGCTCCTGCTCAGGAAAAGACGATAATAATAAGACAAGCTCAGGCGGAAAGGTAAACGTAATAACCACAATTTTCCCACCCTATGATTTCACAAGGCAGATAGGTGGAGATAAGGTAAATGTATCAATGCTTCTCAAGCCGGGAATGGAAAGCCATAGCTTTGAGCCATCACCTAAGGATATTGTAAATATACAGAACTGTGATCTGTTCATATATGTGGGCGGTGAATCGGATGAATGGGTAAAAACGATACTCGAATCCGATGATAAAAAACCAGGCAGAATAATTGCACTTATGGACTGTGTTGATACGGTTGAAGAAACGACTGTAGAAGGAATGACAGCAGAGAAAGAGGAAGGAGAGGAAAGCGGCGAAAAAGAGTATGACGAGCACGTATGGACTTCTCCGAAAAATGCAATAGCAATATCAAAGAAAATATCATCAGCCCTGCAGGAAATTGATCCCGAAAACAAAGGCGTGTATGAAACGAATACTGTAAATTATTCAAAGGAGCTTTCAAAGCTAGACGGAGAATTCAGAGAGGTTGTAGATTCAGCGAAAACAAAGCTTCTTATTTTCGGCGACAGATTTCCCTTCAGGTATTTTACAGATGAATACGGGCTGGGATATTTTGCAGCATTTCCCGGATGTTCAGCAGAAACAGAGCCAAGTGCCGCTACAATATCATTTCTGATCGAAAAGACAAAGGAAAAGAAAATACCCGTTGTTTTCAAGATAGAGTTTTCAAACGGAAAGGTAGCTCAGACAATAGCAGATGCATCCGGAGCAAAGGTTCTTATGATGCATTCATGTCATAATGTGGACGGAGAAAGCATGGAAAAGGGAGCAACATATATATCCCTGATGGAAGGAAATCTGAAAAATCTGAAGGAGGCTTTATCCTGATATGGGAGAGCTTATCAAATGCGAAAATCTGGCGTTTTCATATGAAGACGTGGATGTAATAAAAAATCTGAGCTTTACTGTCAGCGAGGGTGATTATCTCTGCATTGTGGGAGAAAACGGCTCAGGAAAAAGTACACTGACAAAGGGACTTCTCGGACTGAAAACACCCGACAGCGGCAGCATAAGCCTTGAACAGGGTCTTACAAAAAAGGAAATAGGTTATCTTCCTCAGCAGACTCCTGCACAGAAGGATTTCCCCGCAAGTGTATTTGAAGTTGTTCTTTCCGGAAGACTTAACAGCCGGGGACTGCGTCCGTTTTATTCAAGGGCTGATAAAATGATAGCACATGATAATATCCGAAAGCTAGGAATTGAAGAGCTGATGACCCGCAGCTACCGGGACCTTTCGGGGGGACAGCAGCAGAGAGTGCTTCTTGCAAGGGCGTTATGCGCAGGAAAAAAACTCCTCTTTCTTGATGAGCCGGTAACAGGTCTTGATCCAATAGTAACAGAAGAAATGTACAGGCTGATAGAGGAGCTTAACAAGAAGGATAATATAACAATAGTAATGGTGTCTCATGATATTGTTTCTGCAGTAAGATATGCTACCCATGTGCTGCACCTGAATTTTGAAAAGAGCTTTTTCGGCACAACAGAGGAATATATGAAAAGCCCGCTCGGACAGTACTTTTTCGGCTGAGCAGGCGGTATAGGTGAAATAACATGTTAAACGAACTTATAGAAATGTTCAGTAATGACTTTATGGTAAGGGCACTTATCGGCGGAACGCTAGTTTCGCTATGTGCTTCCCTGCTTGGTGTAAGCCTTGTACTGAAAAGATATTCAATGATAGGGGACGGACTTTCCCATGTGGGCTTTGGCGCACTTGCAGTGGCTTCGGCTGTGGGAAGCGCAGCACCTTTGCAGATAGCAATACCTATTGTTGTTATTTCTGCCTTCTTTCTGCTCAGACTCAGCGAAAACAGCAAGGTAAAGGGTGACGCGGCAATTGCTCTGATTTCCACCGGCGCGCTTGCTATAGGTATTACCGCGGCATCCGTATCTGGACTTAATACAGATATAAACAGCTATCTTTTCGGCAGTATAATAGCAATGGATAAAAACGACGTTATCTTTTGCTCAGTACTATCGGTTATAATTATTATTTTATACGTATTCTTTTATAATAAGATTTTTGCAGTTACCTTTGATGAAAGCTTTGCTAAAGCAACAGGTACAAAGGCAGGAATATACAATATGATAATCGCCTTTCTGACGGCACTGACCATAGTAGTCGGAATGAAAATGATGGGTTCCATGCTCATATCAAGCCTTATCATATTCCCGGCGGTTATTTCAATGAGAGTATGCAGCCGGTTCAAAACAGTAATAATAACTTCAGCCCTGGTATCAGTTCTTTGCTTCATTGTTGGTCTTGTATCATCGTATTCATATTCACTGCCTACAGGTGCAAGCATTGTTATTGTAAATATGATAGCACTTATTCTTGCAGTGATAATCGGTCATTTTACAATGAAGAAAAATAAGCATGACAGAAGAAAAAATAATTAAAGCAGGAGTCACAGCAGTAACTAATGGGGCTGATTCACAAACTCCTGAATAACTGAAAATAAATAAGTCGATGAACTCAAAAATTCATCGACTTTTTTGTGTTATTATCAGGTCTGATGCATAATCCCAATGCACCATCCCCTTTTTCAGTTCATAACTTGTTATCAATATCGCTGTCAGACTTCTTGAAGGAAATCGTTTCAACATTGCGGTATTTAGTCTTAGTTACAAGATAATCGGAGTATTCAGCCAGATAGGACAGCCCGATACCGTTGAGTATCTCTGCATTATTAAGTATTCTGTCCTTAAGCTCACTGTCAGAGAATATCGGCTCAATATCGGTTTCCTTTATCTCAATATGAGGACTGATACCAAGCAGATAGTCAATCGAAACGTCAAAATATTTCGATAACTTCATTAGAGTCTCACCATTAGGTATTCCTCCGGCTTTCCATTTACTGATTATTCCCGACGACAGTCCAATTTCCTTACCAACTGGATTCGGCTTTTTTCCCCTTTTTAAACACAAACTGTAAAATCTTTCCCAAAACATACCAAAAAACCCCCTTTCTGCATTAACTATAATAAGGCATTAAATTCTCAGAAAATTATTGACTTTTTCAAACAATTGAGATATAATGTAAAATAGAGCAGCAGCAATTTAAAGATGTTCCTGGGAACAAGGTAAATAAATTGCAGCTATTGCTACGCTTATTTTATCATATATCAAAAATAATTACAAGTAGTTTTTATGATTTAAGCTTACAAAAACAGCCATATTTTTGTAACTATCGTATTATTTTTTCTATGTTGTATCAAAGACTTCGCAGCAATAGAGTATCTTGTTCACAAAGAGAAGTATTTTTACAAAATTATGTTTAATAATTGTTGCTAATTATTGAATGATATGTTAAAATTTAATAGGATTCAAAAAGCGGATTATCAGCCGGATTTTCTGATTCCGTATTGTTACTGCGGTCCCACTGTGTGTTAATAACATATAGTGGATTTTTTTATTCCGGGCTTGACAAATCCTGCATAATATGATATCTTATTAATACGCTAATACTTTACCGTAATGAAGCATGAAATTGTTAAAGCACTTTTGTGCTAATGCTTATCTGAAGTATCATGAAGCGAAAAAAAGCAGTGAGGTACCGATAAATGAAGAATTATTCAAAAATAACACCGGTAGGAACAAAGGATCTATTATTTGAGGAATGCCTTGCCAACAGGACAGTATCATCCATACTGGGCAACGTATTTTCTCAGAGAGGTTTCCATGAAGTGCTTACTCCGGGGATTGAATTCTATGACCTTTTCAAGGAAGAGGTTTCAGGAATTCCGATGGAATATATGTTTAAGATGAGTGACAGCAAGGGCAGACTTATGGTAGTTCGTCCCGATTCCACTCTTCCGATAGCAAGAATGGTCACTACAAGACTTATGCATGAGCGTCATCCTATCCGTCTTTATTATAACCAGAGAGTGTACAGATATAACCCGGGTCTCACTGGAAGAAGCAACGAAGTAATGCAGACAGGAATTGAGCTTATTGGTGCAAGTGGAAAAAGGGCAGACCTTGAAACTATCACAACAGCAGTTGAAGCTCTTTCAAGATGTGTACCAGATTTCAGAATAGAGCTTGGAAACGCAAAGTTTTTCAAAGCCCTTGCAAAGAATCTTCCGGTCAGTGATGAAGACCGTGAGCAGATAAGACAGTTCATAGAGTCAAAGAATTATTCTGCACTTAACAGTGAGCTTGATAAGCTTGAACAGACTCAGGCAGTAAGCATAATCAGAAGACTTCCCCGTTTGTTCGGAGGAGTTGAGGTTCTGGATGAAGCCATTACACTTTGTGAGGATGATGAGGCACTGAAGTCACTGGAATATGTGCGTGAATTGTATAATGACCTTTCAAAGCTTGGTCTTGGCGACAGAATAATGATAGATCTGGGCTTGGTACAGAGAAATGATTATTACAGCGACATTGTATTCAGCGGTTATGTAATGGGATCAGGCGAGCCTGTACTTATCGGAGGAAGATATGATAAACTTCTTGATAATTTTGACAGACCCGCGGCTGCAATAGGTTTCGGCATAAATGTGGATGCACTTGCAGGAGTAATGATGAAAAGGGGCAATGTTCCTGAGAAAAAGCCAGCTGATGTTCTGGTACATAGTGAAGAAGGCTTTGAAATCGAGGCAATAAAATATACAGGAACACTTTCCGAAGCAGGAATAACAGGAGAAAACAGTGTATTCGAGAGCCTGGAGGAAGCCGTTGAATATGCAAAGTATAAAGGAATAAAGAAGCTTGCTATAGTGGGAAGCGAAATAAAAACCATAGATACAGGAGCAGATAACTGATGAAACCATTAAGAATAGCTCTTACAAAGGGCAGACTGGAAAAGGATACAGTAAAGCTTTTAGAAGCAGCAGGCTTTGACTGTACAGCCGTAAGAGAAAAGGGAAGAAGGCTTATCCTTCCTATTGGCGGCGGAAATATAGAGGTAGTTCTTGCAAAGGCTGCAGATGTTATTACATATGTGGAAAACGGTGTATGCGATCTGGGCGTAGTAGGCAAGGATACAATAATGGAAAACGGAAGAAGCTTTTATGAAATACTAGATCTCGGCTTCGGAAAATGCCGTTTTGCACTTGCAGGCAAAAAAGGATTTGATTTCTTTTCAGGCTATGAGGCAAGAACTATAGCTACGAAATATCCTAACGTAACAAGGAATTTCTTTGAGGGCAAGGGAATGGATATCAGAGTAATAAAGATAGAAGGCTCTGTAGAGCTTGCGCCCCTGCTGGGACTTGCTGATGCAATAGTTGATATTGTAGAAACAGGATCCACACTCAAGGAAAACGGACTGGTAATAATTGAAGACAATGTTGCCCCGATATCAGCAAGACTTATTGCAAATTCCGCAAGTCTTAAGCTGAGAAAGGCAGAGATAGAGGAGCTTGCTGATAAAATGGAAACCGAAAGGAAGAAAATGCAATGATAAAGATTGTAAATGCTGACGGAAAAGCAGAATATGATTTTCTGAAATCAGTACGTGACAGAAGCAGCGATACTGACAGGGATGTCACAGCTATCGTGGCAGATATAATAGACAATGTACGCAAAAACGGCGATAAGGCTGTTGAGGAATATACAATTAAATTTGACGGAAAGGCACCGGAGTTTTTCGAGGTTCCAAAGGAGGAAATAGAAAAATCTGTTCAGTCATGCGACCCTGAATTCATTTCCACCCTTGAAAAGGCAGCGGCAAATATCCGTGATTTCCACGCCCGTCAGCTTCAGCAAAGCTGGCTTACTACCAAGGAAAACGGTGTTATTCTTGGTCAGCGCGTAAGAGGACTGGAGAGAGTGGGTCTGTATGTTCCCGGCGGTACGGCAGCATATCCTTCATCCGTTCTTATGAATGCGATACCTGCCAAGATCGCAGGAGTAAAGGAACTGATAATGGTAACCCCTCCGCTTAAAAACGGAAAGCCTAACCCGGATATAATGGCAGCTGCATTGATAGCAGGTGTTGACAGGGTATTCCTTATGGGCGGCGCACAGGCTGTTGCAGCTCTTGCATACGGCACAGAGAGCGTTCCCAAGGTAGATAAAATAGTCGGACCCGGAAACATCTTTGTAGCTACGGCAAAGAAACTTGTTTACGGTGTTGTAGATATTGATATGATAGCAGGTCCGAGTGAAATACTTGTTCTTGCAGATGAAAGTGCAGATCCGAAATATCTTGCCGCAGACCTTATGTCACAGGCAGAGCATGACAGAATGGCATCTGCAATTCTTGTCACCACATCGCAGGAGCTTGCTGATAAGACAGTTGCAGAGCTTGAAAGACAGATGCAGACACTTTCAAGAAAAGAAATAATCGACGAATCCCTTACCAATTTTGGTTGTATTATAGTATGTGATGATATGGATAAGGCAGTTGAAATGGCAAACGGTCTTGCCCCCGAGCACCTTGAAGTCTGCTGTAATTCACCGATGGAATATGTAGGCAGACTTGATAATGCCGGTTCAGTATTTCTGGGAAATTACTCTCCAGAACCGCTGGGTGATTATTTTGCAGGTCCCAACCACGTTCTACCCACCAGCGGAACAGCAAGATTTTTCTCTCCGCTTTCAGTTGACAGCTTTATCAAAAAATCAAGCTTTATATATTATACAGAAGATGCTCTCAGAGCAGATAAGGATGATATCGTCCGATTTGCAAATACAGAGGGTCTTACAGCTCATGCAAATTCAATAATCGTAAGATTCGAGGATTGAATTAAAAAGCTGAAAGCTTGAAATCAGATCAATACAAGCCTTCCGGCACAGTAGCTGATACTTGTGTTCCGGAAGGCCTTGTTACCCAGGAGGATGTAAATATGTCATATACATTATGTGAAAAGGTCAGAGAGCTTGAGCCTTATGAACCCATAAGCGGTACATACAGGATCAGACTTGATGCCAACGAATCCTTTTTTAACCTTCCTGAAGAGGTAAAAGACGAAATTAAAGACATTATAGATAAAATGGATTTCAACCGTTATCCTGATCCGATGGCAAAAAAATTAACAAAGGCATTTGCGGATTATTACGGTCTTGATCCTGAAAATATTACAGTTACAAACGGTTCGGATGAAATGCTGTATCTGCTTGCTTCTGCAATGCTCGACAAGGAAAGCAGGGTAGTAGTCGTTAATCCTGATTTTTCAATGTACAGCTTTTATTCATTTCTTTCAGAAAATGCAATTTTCTCTTATCAGAAAAATGATAAGCTCAATATTGATGTTGACGAACTTATCAGCTTTGCAAAAGAGAATAATGCAGATATGCTGATTTTTTCAAACCCCTGCAATCCTACAGGACAGGGTATAACTGCAGCTGATGCGAAGAAGCTGGTCTGCAGTCTGGATAATTGCCTTGTTGTTCTTGATGAAGCATATATGGATTTCTGGAATGAGCCGGTGCTGAAAGAAGCATACAAATATGATAACCTTATTGTTCTGAAAACTGCCTCAAAGGCAGTGGGTGCAGCCGGAATACGCCTTGGCTTTGCAGTAGCTAATCCTACAATAACGAAGGCTCTCAGGGCTGTTAAATCACCGTATAATGTAAACAGCCTTTCCCAGGCAATAGGTGAATGCATATACCTGCACAAGGAACTGCTGGATTCACGCCGTGATGAGATTATAAGAAATACAAGGTCCCTTTATGATTCCATAAAGAAGATAGTAAACAACTATAAGCTTCCTATGACTGCATACGAACCCTGTACTAATTTTGTTTTTCTTGAAACCGATAAAGCAAAGGATATTTTCAGCTTTATGCTTGAGAACAGCGTTGCAGTAAGATTTTTCAAAAACGCAGGGGCTCTCAGGATTACTTCAGGAAACGAGGAAGAAAACAAGGAGTTTCTGGTTCTCTTTGAAAAATATATTATTAAAAAAATACTAAAAACAAATATTTAAGAAAAAGTCAATTTGTTCGTTTCTGATAAAATATCATCTATTTTATTGTAAGCTATTTACAACGACAAAAAAATGTTCTATACTTGAACATTGTAGAAGAGGTGGAAATCATGCGTTCTGCAGAAGTTAGCAGAGAAACAAAGGAAACAAGGATAAAGATCAGTCTTTGCCTTGACGGCGGAGAAACTGAAATTAATACAGGCATAGGTTTTTTTGATCATATGCTGACAGCCTTTGCCGTACACGGAGGTTTCGGTCTGAAGGTAACAGTAAGCGGTGATCTGGAAGTAGACTGCCATCACACCATAGAGGATACAGGCATTGTACTGGGACAGGCTTTCGCTGGTGCTCTCGGTAATAAGGGCGGAATAAAACGTTTCGGCAGTTTTTATGTGCCGATGGATGAGGCCCTGGGCTTTTGTTCACTGGATATCAGTGCCAGACCCTTTCTTGTTTTTGATGCTTCATTTCCTGAGGAACGTATCGGCAGTTATGACAGCTGTATGACTGAGGAGTTCATGAGAGCATTTGCTTTCAACAGCGGTATCACCTTGCATCTCAGCTGTCCCTACGGCAAGAATTCTCATCATATGACAGAGGCTTTGTATAAGGCTCTTGCTCATGCTCTCAGAGAAGCAGTAACTCCGACAGATTCTGACAAACCTCTTTCGACAAAGGGTGTATTATAAGAAAAACGACAGGCTGTGGGAAAGACTGAAATTATCCTGAAATGATTGAAGGCAGCTGATTCAGTTTTTCCGGCAGATTATGGATATAAAGGAAGGTTTGATCATATGTTAATTTTACCGGCAATTGATCTGAAGGACGGTAATTGTGTAAGACTGTACAAGGGCGATTATTCAACAGTCCACAAGGTAGCAGAAAGTGCTGTAGAGACTGCCAGAACATTTGAAGAGGCTGGTGCCGAATTCATGCACATGGTTGATCTTGACGGTGCAAAGGACGGCGAAAGACTCAATTCTGATGTTATTCTTGAGGTTCGTAAAAACAGCAGTCTTAAGATCGAGGTAGGCGGCGGCATCCGCAATATGGATTCAGTAGAATTCTATCTTGAAAATGGAATAGACAGGGTTATTCTCGGTTCTGCGGCAATAAAGGATCCGGATTTTGTAAAGGAAGCAGTAAAGAAATACCCTCTGAATATAGCAGTAAGCATAGATGCTAAAAACGGATTTGTTTCAGCTGACGGCTGGACAGATACATCTGAGATTAATTACATAGAGCTGGCAAAGCAGATGGAGGATATCGGTGTTCATTATATTATCTTCACTGATATTTCCAAGGACGGAATGCTCAGCGGTCCTAATCTTACAATGCTTGATGAGCTTAAAGCATCAGTAAAGTGTAATATCATAGCTTCCGGCGGTGTTGCAAATCTTAAGGATATTATTAACCTTACAGATCTTGGTATTTACGGTGCAATCTGCGGAAAAGCTATTTACAGCGGTAATCTTGATCTTGCTCAGGCAATCAGCATAGCAAAGGCTGCAAAAAGCAACGGAAAAGGAGCGAATATCTGATGGGCAGATTTGACTTCATCGAGGATTATTTCAAGAAAGCCGATCTTCTTCCTGCAATTGTACAGGAAAGATCTACCGGTCAGGTTCTGATGCTTGCGTATATGAACAGAGAATCTATGCGCAAGACATTTGAAACAGGCTATACATGGTTTTACAGCCGTTCCCGACAGGAGCTGTGGAATAAGGGCGCAACATCAGGACATCTGCAGAAGGTAATTGATATCAAGGGCGACTGCGATAAGGATACGCTTCTAGTAATAGTTGATCAGACAGGTGCAGCCTGCCATACAGGAAGCCATTCCTGCTTCTTCAATGAACTCTGGACTGAATTCAAGTCAGAATAAGCTCATATTATAAAAAGAAAAACACGGAGGAAACAAAAATGGAAAACAGCAATGAACTCTACGACCTTTATGAAACAATCATGAGCCGTAAAGCTGAAAAACAGGAAGGCTCATATACCTGTTATCTTTTTGAAAAGGGTCTTGACAAGATTCTCAAAAAGGTAGGCGAGGAATGCAGCGAAACCATAATTGCAGCAAAGAACGGTGATAATAAAGAAACAGTTCTTGAGATTTCAGATCTCATTTATCATCTGTTTGTAATGATGGCTCAGCAGGGCATTACAGTGGACGAAGTAATGGACGAGCTTGCAAAAAGAAGCAATAAGATAGGTAACCTCAAGCAGTTCCATCAGGTAGATAAAAACACATGATATGTAAATAACAAAAAGCAGAATCCCCGGCGAAAGTCGGGGATTTTTCAGAATCAGGAGGTGTAAATATTGGAACAGGCACAAAAACAAAGAAGTTCATACTGGGATAATATCAAGGGATTTTTAATAATCCTGGTGGTTTTTGCTCATTTGCTGTACGACTTTCAGAGTGATGCACTGATAAGTGGGGTTGTATCATATATCTATATGTTTCATATGCCTGCATTTGTATTTGTATCAGGCTTTTTTGGCAAAAGTAAGAATTCACGCAGTATTTTTTCATTGTCAAAACTGATTTTCATATATATTGTTTTCAATTCACTGATGGGCTTTATATATGGTTTCCAATCACTATTGCAACCGGTGTATTCATTCTGGTATATACCTGCAATAGTAGTATGGCGTCTGACTGCTGAAAAGCTGTCGAAAATAAAGTACATAGTGCCTGTACTTATTTTTGTTTCCCTTATGACGGGATTTTTCAATTCAATTGATAACACCTTCGGAATATCCAGAATAATATGTTTTTATCCGTTTTATATGAGCGGATATCTGTTATCGGAAAAAACAGCAGAAGGAATAATAAAGCAAAAAGCTTCAAAACGAATTCTGAAGGCAGCAGGTCTGCTTGTTCTTACAGCAGTTCTCACAACAGCCTTATGGATTTTACTGTCCCCCGACACCTATGACCTACTGATGTTCAGCTATGGTGATAAGCTTGGCATTGTAAAGAGAATAGTTCTTTTCACTGCAGCATATTCGGCTATAATATTTATTCTCATGGCTGGAACAGATGAAAAAATCCCATTGCTTACAATGTTCGGACGAAATTCATTGTGGATATATGTAATGCACAGAATCATCACCCTGATAATAACCGATTATTACAGTTCGTTTGTGGGAATAGAATTTATTGGGATTTCCATTGTTGTGTCAATTGCAATATGTTTGATTTTTGGCAATGATATAATCAGCCGTATACTCAACAGATTTGCGGAATCCGGAGCTGATCTGTTTAAGAAGGGACAAAAGACAATTACATCCGGCAGAATAGCAGCATTGTTTGTATGCCTTCTCTTTGCTGCATCTGCGGTTGTGAGCTATTATACCGATTCGTGTGTCATTCTCACTGACGGTATTAAGCCGCTCTCTGAAAGAGGAGCATTTTCGCCGGCTTCAGAATCACAGAATAATGACAATACTGAGGATACCGGCGGAGATAATACTGAGGTAATATCTGATGATTTGAAATACCGGATAATAACTGATGAACAAAGTAAGGCAATAAAAAATGCATTCCGAATTACATTTGCCGGTGATCTTATTCTGCTTGAGGATCAGGTGAAAAGGGGATACACTGAGAGCGGATATAATTTTGATCCGGTTTTTGAGTATTCACAGGAATATATATCTTCTGCAGACTTTGCAGTAGGTGTATTTGAAGGTCCTATGGCAGGAGAACAGGCGGGATATTCGTCAAGTAATTATGATGACGGAAAAGAGCTGTATCTCAATTTTCCCGATGAATATGCTCAGGCAGTGAAGAATGCAGGTTTTGATCTTGTGACAACAGCAAATAACCATCTGCTGGACAGGGATGAAGCAGGTGTCAGGAGAACTCTTGATGTACTTGATAGAATCGGTCTTGATCATACCGGCAGTTACCGAAACAGCAAAGAGAAGGAAGCGGAACATATCAGGATAATAGAAAAAGATGGTCTTCGTATGGCATTTCTGAGCTATACATACGGATCAAATTATTATGATACAGATCTTCTTGCTGAGGGTGAACTATCATATATTTCATCATTTATTGCAGATACAGAGGGGGAACTTTTTGAAAAGTTAAAAGCCTCAGTGATAAATGATCTGAAAAAGGCAAAAAGCCTGTCTCCTGATCTTATTGTGGTATTGCCCCACTGGGGAACACAGTTTTTAAATGAGCCGGATGAAATGGAAAAAGTATGGTCTGATATTTTCCTTGAAAATGGGGCAGATATTATTCTGGGGGATCATCCCCATGTGGTTCAGCCTGCCAGCATAGTGGAAAAAGACGGGAAAAAACGTTTTGTTGCCTACTGCCCCGGTAATTTTGCGAATATTTACAGAGAAAACCAGGGTGATACAAGTATGCTTGTTGATGTCTATATTGACAGAGATACAAAAGGTATTATTGCAGGCGGAATAGTGCCGCTGTATACCCAATCATCCGCAGACGGTAATTTCCGGGCACTTCCTACATATGAGATCAAGAATAACCCGAAGCTCAGGGAGAGCCTTAGTGTAGATGACTGCCAGAAAGCAGATGAATCAAATAAACTGGTAACAAAAATTGCCCTGAAAAACGAGTTGGATATGAGTACTGTCACAGAGAGCTATTATTTTGATGAAAAAGGTTATATGAGATCCAGGGCTCCGGCGGCAGAAATGACAGAAGAAATGAAAAGCGGTGTATTCATGCAGGCTGTTAATAATATGACATCGGTATGCTTTGTGGGGGATAGTCTGACAGAGGGAACAAAAAACGGAGGAGTACCCTGGTATGAACCTGTTCTGCCGCATATTTCCGGAAAGAAGATATATAATTATTCCAAGGGAGGAGCAACGGTATCATATTTCCTTGACAGGATATCAGAAATACCAAAGGCTGATATTTATGTAATTGCAGTCGGAACAAATGATGTTCGTTACCGTGATCAGCGTGTATGTGCAATGGATGAAAACGAATATGTACAAAGTATAGAAAAACTGACACATTCTCTCAGAGAGACATCTCCGTGGGCGAGATTTGTATATATTGCTCCATGGTATTCAGTTGACGGGGATAATATCAGTGCCCTTAGTTTCGGAGACAAAACCATGCTGAATGAAAAATATTGTAGTTCTCTTGAAAAATACTGCAAAGAACATTCACTTGAATATATCAATGCAAATCCTGAAATAATTGATAATCTAAGAAAAAAGCCAGACAGCTTCTATCTTCTTGATCATATTCATCCGGATTCTGTCCAGGGTGTAAAAATGTACAGCGAGGCTGTACTAGACTATCAGAAGAAATAATATAAACAAATAATATGATATAGGTGAGTTGTACGGCAATTTGATGCTTAAATCAGGGAAAAATCTGCCTTTTTTAGCGTTCTGTCTAAAAAAATACCAAAAGAATGAAAAATCAAATTCATGATTGACTTATACATTAGTGAAATGTTATAATATATACATGTTGAGAAAGTACATGGTTTACTATTCTGATCATCAGGGCATTGCAGTAGTTATTTACTGGTGGTGACACACTTCCCTGAGCTATATTCATTAAGATGTACATGTAAATGATGTTTTATGGAGTGTTTGTTATGAATAATGATGCTGTTCTTCAGTTGGTAGAAAACGATAATCCGTCTGTAATTTATGAAGGAAAAAGACTTTATGGTTTCTTGAAGAGATTTTTTGATATTTTTCTTTCTCTGTTTGCGATTATCGTACTTAGTCCTCTTTTTCTCGTGGTAATGTTCCTTATTTCCATATGGGATAAGAAGGGACATCCGATATTTGTACAGAACAGGGTAGGTAAGAACGGCAAGATCTTCAAGTTATATAAATTCAGATCTATGTGTATGGATGCAGAAGCTTTAAAGGAAAAGCTTAAGAAATATAACGAGATGGATGGTCCTGCGTTCAAGATGAAGGACGACCCCAGAATTACAGGCATAGGAAAATTCATAAGAGCTACAAATATTGATGAACTTCCCCAGCTTGTAAATATTCTAAAAGGCGATATGTCAATTGTTGGTCCCAGACCTGCGCTTCCTGATGAGGTTGCACAGTACAGCAAGAACGACAGAAAGAGACTGCTTGTTACTCCTGGTCTTACCTGCTACTGGCAGGCAAGCAGAAACAGAAATGATATTTCTTTTGAGCAGTGGATGGAGCTTGACAGACAGTACATAGCAGACAGAAGCTTAAGGACAGATACAAAGATCATTTTCAAAACAGCATATGTAATTCTTCTGCACCATGATGGAAGATGATATTATAAATCCTCAGCGTAAGCTGAGGATTTTTGCATATTTGAACGGTTGTACTACTATAATTTCTATGTGAATGAGTACAGAATAAGCTATGAAAAACAAAGTCTGTTCTTGTTCTATAGGAATAATATAAAAAAATCTTAAAAAGTATCAAATAATACTTGATTTTTTTGCTGAAAGGGTATACAATATCTTTAGCACTCAAAGGTAGAGAGTGCTAATTAATATTATTTAATATGGAAACGCTGACAGATCCGGACAGACAATGCCAGAATGCCGGAAAAAAGAAAAGCGTTTTACTGTGTTTTGCTGTAAGGAGGCAATTTTTATGACTATCAAACCATTACTTGACAGAGTTGTCGTAAAGGCTGAGGCTGCCGAGGAAACAACCAAAAGCGGAATCATCCTTACTGCCGCTTCCCAGGAGAAGCCGCAGTTTGCTACTGTAGTTGCTGTAGGTCCCGGAGGCATAGTAGACGACAAGGAAGTTAAAATGTATGTGAATATCGGTGATAAGGTTATCACAAGCAAATATTCAGGTACAGATGTAAAAATCGATGGTGAGGAATATACTATCGTTCGTCAGTCAGATATACTCGCAATAGTTGAGTGATCCGAATAGACGGAAAAGACCGGGCAGTAAAGCTTTTGCAGTCCGGTTATTGCATTTAAGTGAAATAGAATACTGGAGGTAATAATTATGGCTAAACAGATCGCATATGGCGAGGAAGCAAGAAAGGCTCTTATGAGCGGTATTGATCAGCTTGCAGATACAGTAAAGATCACACTTGGTCCCAAGGGCAGAAATGTGGTACTTGATAAGAAATTCGGTGCTCCGCTCATTACAAACGACGGTGTAACAATTGCAAAGGAAATCGAGCTTGATGATGCGTTTGAGAACATGGGCGCTCAGCTGGTAAAGGAAGTTTCCATCAAGACAAACGATATAGCAGGTGACGGTACAACAACTGCTACACTTCTTGCTCAGGCACTTATCCGTGAGGGTATGAAGAATGTAACAGCCGGTGCAAATCCCATGATCCTTAAGAAAGGTATCAGCAAGGCAGTTGATACAGCTGTTGAAACACTTAAAGCAAATTCAAAGCAGGTAGAAGGCTCAAAGGATATTGCAAGAGTAGCAGCAATTTCTGCAGCAGATGACGAGATCGGCAAGCTTATCGCTGAGTCTATGGATAAGGTAGGCAACGACGGCGTTATTACCGTTGAGGAGTCAAAAACAGCTGAAACATATTCAGATGTTGTTGACGGTATGATGTTTGACAGAGGATATATCACACCTTATATGTGTACAGATACAGAGAAGATGGAAGCAGTAGTAGAAGATGCTTTCATTCTTATCACAGATAAGAAGATTTCTAACCTTCAGGAGATACTTCCCCTTCTTGAGGAAATGATCCAGGCTGGCAAGAATAAGCTTGTAATCATTGCTGAGGATATTGAGGGCGAGGCTCTTTCAACAATGGTTGTCAATAAGCTCAGAGGCGCGTTCACCTGCATTGGTGTAAAGGCTCCCGGCTTCGGCGACAGAAGAAAAGAAATGCTTCGTGATATCGCTGTTCTTACAGGCGGCGAGGTTATATCTCAGGAAATCGGTCTTGAGCTTAAGGATACTCATATGACACAGCTGGGTCGTGCATCCAAGGTTAAGATTGATAAGGAGAATACAGTTATCGTAGGCGGCGCAGGCAATGCTGAGGATATTAAGGGCAGAGTTGGTCAGATCCGTGCTCAGATCGAGGCATCAACATCTGATTTCGACAGAGAGAAGCTTCAGGAAAGACTTGCAAAGTTGGCAGGCGGCGTAGCTGTTATCAAGGTAGGCGCAGCTACAGAGATCGAAATGAAGGAAAAGAAGCTCCGCATCGAGGACGCTCTTGCAGCTACAAAGGCAGCTGTAGAAGAGGGTATCGTAGCAGGCGGCGGTACAGCACTTCTCAATACGGTAGATGCTGTTGTAACTCTTGTAGATACACTTGAGGGTGACGAAAAGACAGGAGCAAAGATAGTACTTAAGGCACTGGAGGAGCCTGTACGTCAGATCGCAGAAAATGCTGGTCTTGAAGGCTCAGTAATTGTTGACAAGATCATGTCAAGCGGCAAGAAGGGCTACGGCTTCAATGCTCTTACAGAGGAATATATGGATATGATGTCCAACGGTATTGTTGACCCGACAAAGGTAACAAGAAGCGCACTTCAGAATGCAGCATCTGTTGCAGCAATGGTTCTTACAACAGAATCACTGGTAGCAGATATCAAGGAGCCGGCTCCTGCAATGCCTGCTGGTGATCCCGGCATGGGCGGAATGTACTGATAAAGCATCCCTTTCAAAAATAATTAATATAAACGGTCCCCGTCAGATAATCTCTGTCGGGGATCATTATTATATAGTTTATTATCTTATCTGGGCTTATTCAAAACCAGAATAAGTTAAAATAAAGTAACCCAAGCAATTACAGCAGCATCGCGGGCAGCAGAATAGTCAGGCGCATTAAGAGCGTAAAGCTGGCGGCTCGCCGGTTATATTATGTTCCTGTAGTATGATTCGGGGGACTGATTTTATGCAAATCCCTTTTCCTTAACAAACCCCCTCGCTTCGGCTGCTGCTGAACGCTTTACTCTGTTGCTGAACGTCAATTTATAGTTTGTGTTCGTAAGACAGTTGCTGACTCCCTGCTCTGACTAGCAGCGTAAATGAAAGTAAACCAAGCAATTACAGCAGCACCGCGGGCAGCCAGACAGTCAGGCGCAATTAGAGCGTAACGTAGTGAAGCGACACCATCGCGTTA
>ONDB01000057.1 GCA_900316485.1 uncultured Eubacteriales bacterium | reverse complement strand
TATATATTATCCTCATTTTTCATCACCGTTTACATTGTACATCAAAATATATATTTTGTCTACTATTTTATGATTAAATAGTATAAATCTTACGCCTACCGCCGTTATGAGAAGGCTTATGGTTTTCAGGGAAGATATCGACAAAATGCTTGAGAGCAAAGGCAGGACCAAGTTTTTAGATCTTGCCGATAAACACATCAACGCTCCCGAAAATGCCGATCTGGTCCAAAATGCAAAGCAGAGGCAGAAGGAAAATAACGAGAAAAATGCCGAGCTGAAAAAAAGGCGAAAAAGATACAGTATACCGCTGTCGGACATACCAGAGAAATAATGGATCTCTGCAGGGAAAAACACCCGGATCTGGATAACGGTAATACAAGATATTATATGCATACGCTTGGCGGTTTGCAGAAATTCACCAAGCACTCTGATGAGGAGATCTCCGAACAGATTTACGGCATACTCGGCAATCAATTCTCCCCTGAAGCCAAACAGCTCCAGGCAAAAACCATGGAAAATATCTTTCAAAAGATCCTTGAATTTGACGAAAGCAAGGCAGAATATAGCAGCCTCAAGGATATTTGGAATGATAACAAATACGAGGACTTTCAGATCATGTCATCTTCGATCTGGGACTCCGACACTCCTGTGTCTAATTACCAAAAACTGATCGATGATCCCACCGTAGACACTAAGCTTGATGATAATATGCTGAAAGAAGTAGTATGCAAGCTCAAGGTATTCAACGGTTCGTCAGGTTTCTGCCTTGGTACGGATACAGTAGGAAACGCCCTGACCGGAAAATTCTCAGGGGATTACGATATAGACAAAATATTGAACCAGCCCTATGAAAAACTTGCCGATGCTGCTACTACAACAGGCGACCCGTTTCTTTCTGAAGTGTTTTCCATCAAGACAAGCTCGACCAAAGGCTTTGGTCTTGTTCCGGGCATGAAGTTCGGAGACGCCGTCCAGTTTGAACGTGATCAGCGCGGCCTTAAAAAGTTCAAGAATGACGAAGAAAGAAAAGAACGCTATAATGATATTCTGAATGTCCTTAAGGACAACTCTCCCGAGGCTTCACAGGAGAGAATAAAGAAAAAACAGGAAAAAGCCAGAAATGAAGAAATGGCGGAATGGAAAAAAATTGAGGGCATCAATGAATATACGGAAGCTGTACGCAATATGGCGATCGAAGCCCAGAAAAAGCTCGATGAATTGGACAAGCACCCGAAGAGCGGCAGGGATTCCGAGACATTCACCAATATGCGTGATGCTCTTCAGACTATCGCCGATTTCCGCCAGGATATTGCCGAAGGCAAAAAGCCGATGACCTGAAGGTAAACGCGGCTCTTGACACTCTTAAAACAACGTCGGAAGCGTATACCGCAGCGCATACGGGATGGAGACACCCCTTCAGCGGCAACACCGAATTCGGAAAAAAGCGTATCGAAAGTTCCCGTGATTTTGCGGAATTTGCTGCTCAGCAGAAAGAAGCCCTTGCACCCAAAACACAGTCTTTCCGCAACGATAAAAACAAAAACGAACCTATAGAGAATGTCATTAAGGCTGCAGAAGACAAGATAGATTCTCTGAATACGAAGCAGAACGAAAAGGCTGTCAATAAGCCGATCCAGGCAGTAGTGCCGAAGCTCCTCGTTTCGCCGGAACAATTCCTTGAGCTCAAAGTTGCTAACGCTCAGGAGAATATGAAACGTGCCAACCCCGGTAAGATGGGAGTCGTCCAGAATTATCAGCTTGAAAAAGAATATGCAACTATCGCTACCGCAGCGCATCTAAGACACCTTCAAAAGAAAGACCCCAATTACAAAGTGACCAATAAGGTGTGGGATAAAAATTACGAGACCATGATCGGAGACAAAAGCTTTAAGCAAATGATGAAATACGGCGATCCCGAAAAATTGTTCAATGCCGCTTCAACAGGCAACGGCGGACTTCTCTATGAGGAGCTAAAGAATGCCATGAAAACAAGGAAGGCTGAAGAAGATCTGCAGAACAATAACAAACAGCCTACTGTCAATAACAACAAAGAAAAAACGTTTGAAGCCAAGAAAAAATAAGTAAATTTCTACGGATCCGGTAGAAGAAAAAAATAAAAGGGGATGCTGTTATGCACGGCATCCCTGTTTTTATTTTGATATAAGTCGGTTTTTGTCTGCAGCAGCTTTCAGATCAAGCAGCTTTTCACGGCATTTCCTGCCAGTAACGCATACCTGTTTAGAGCGTGTTCACATAAAAAGAGCATCAAAAATCATAGCCAACATGATGACAGATAGAAAAATGGAATCAAGTTTATCATAGCG
>ONDB01000070.1 GCA_900316485.1 uncultured Eubacteriales bacterium | reverse complement strand
GGTTTTCCTTTGCCTTCCTTTCTGCCTTGATAAGCCGGTTCTGTACAAAGATAAGCAGAAGCAGGGCAATAATCAGAACAAGTACAGCTATTACTATAAAGAGATTATCCCTTATAAAATCAAGAAGAGTAGTCTTTACATTTGCTTCTTCTGAAAAATATCTTGACAATGCAGTTTCAACATATGTTTCGGGTACAATATTCGTTGTTTTTGCAAGAATAGAATAAAGCTCCGTATCTCCTTCGCTGACTGCAAAACTGAAGCCGATATTCTTACCGGTATCAAGAGTAGTCAGACGGTATTTTTCGCAAAGTCTGCTGAGGTTGTTATAGCGGTAATTGCTGATAAGAAAACAGTCTGCATTATCATTTGCCACTGCTTCAAGACATTCCTGAGTATCCGAAAGGGTTACCATCTGCCAGTCCGGGAAGAAATCCTTAATTATTGATTCATAATTCGGGTCTCCCTGTCTGACAGCTACCCTCATATCCTTTTTCTGTGCAACCGTTTCCTGTATATCGGTACGCACCAGCATAAACAGAGCTGCCTGCGCAAGGGACGGCGTAATAATAACCTTCTTCTGTTCACCGTCATATGCGCTGATATTCACCGGAAAAACACAGTCTATTTCCCCATTTTTCAGCGCCTGCAGAGCCTTTTCAATAGTCTCAAATGGTTTAGTTTCAAATTCTATATGGGCATTTGCAAAACAGTCCGACGCTTTTTGAAGATAATCCTTAAGAGCTCCGGTAAGCTTACCGGTTTCCTTATCTTTCTCACAATATGCAAGATAGTTATCAAGATATCCCACACGAATACTGCCATGCTTCAACAGCCACTTGCTTTCAACAGAATTCAGAAATATATTCGCGCCTGTGTTCCGTATATATTTAGCATACAATTCCTGGCTGTAAAAGCGGTTTTCATCCTGAATCTTGCTCAGGGCATCATTCAGTTCATCAAGCAGATCCTCACGCGCCTTGCTTACTACAAAATAGAAATCCGAATAGCCAACCTTTGCAACCGGAACAATGGTATCTGAACTGAGATATGTATCAATGGTAATGTAAGCATCCAGTTCTCCTTTAATAAGCATATTGATCGAATCTGCCTCTGTACTTGTCACCTCAACAAGATCGGCACTGATACTATTCTCCTCTGCCCATTCCTTATAACAGCTGACCTGAAGGCTTCCTTTGTTCACTCCGATCTTCTTTCCGTTCAGAAAGGAATAGTCATCCTCATATTCATTGACTTCATTTTTAGCAATATAAACGTAATATTCTTCTGTTCCCATGGAATAGGCCGGAAAAAGCATTTCGCCTGCTCTTTCCTTGGTGTATGAAACATCGCTGAGCATATCAATTTCGCCGGATTTAAGCTTATTCATAAGCTCGTGCCAGCTTCCTTCAACATATTCATAAGTCCAGCCTGTATAAGAAGCAAGCTTTCTCTGATAATCATAGGAATAGCCTGTTCTTCGTCCGGATGAATCTATCGTATTATAGGCTGTATCAAACCAGCCTACTCGCACTACCTTGCTTTGCTCCCCGCTTTTTGCAGAAACAGAAACTGGAAGAACCGCCGTCATAAATACCAGACAGAGCAGAAAAACGGAAAACTGTTTTATACGAAAGAACACCGGATTGAAAATATTATTTTTCATTATTCTGAGTCCCCTTCATATTTCTCTTGAGTATCACAAGAGCACATAAACATCTGAAAATCCTACAGTACAGATCCGAATAATAACAAAACCATCAGTAAGTTACACTAATCCAATATGTATATTTTGTTCTACTATACCATAAGATATTACCAATTCCAAGCTTTTCAGTAAGAATTTTACAAAAAACAATAACTCGAGTATTATTAAGATGATTATTATGCAATTCAAACTATTTTATCTGATTTCATCTCAGACGCATTATAATACATATTTTTCAACTGATTATCTTATTAGTTTTTCTTATTAAAATCCGAAAAAACAATGATTTCAAATCCTTGTCTGCCCACCGGCGAGCCGCCGGAGCCGTAACACGCCAGCGTGACGCTGGACCCTTAACGCGATGGTGTCGCTTCACTGCGTTACGCTCTTAATGTGCCTGACTGATCGGCTGCCCGCGGTGCTGCTGTAATTGCTTGGTTTGCTTTATCTTAGCTGATTCTGGTTTTGAATAAACCCAGAATTATTTTACACGAACTGCACTGCAAATCAATGCTGCAGTATAAATTCAGCAAATACAATTCACAGGCATTTTCTGTACAATTTAACGTCATAATAAGGTAAAAAACAATACTAAATCAATTGTAATTATTTTTCATTTAGTGATTGCTTACAAATATTTCAGTAAAATTTGTTGTATTTTTTAGCTCATTTGATTAAAATTTGTAATACTATTAATGCAATTTTTATGTTACAATAGTAGAATAGTAGGTTAGTATAATTGATCGACTGAATTATTTTTTCCGGAGGAATATGATATATGAAAACTAATGAAATATATGTCAGCAATGACGGCGAAGGATGGGACGAAGTTCTTAACGAAACAGAAAAATATGCTGAGTATCAGAATCTCGGCAAAAAAGACAACATCCATCTCCGCCTTCTTGCAGAGGAATTATTAGGTATGGTAAAATCCATAGCAGGCAGGTTTTATGCATATTTCTGGATAGAGGATGACGATGATGCATATTATATCCACCTGAAAGCAAAGGTAAATATGGACGGCGAGATCAGAGATGCATTTATCGAAGCTTCCACAAGCAGAAAAAATGCTGCCGCAAAGGGTATTATGGGCAAGCTCAAGGATATTTTCCAGTCATACTGGATTGGCTCAAAGGATGCCGGTCTGGTAACTCCCACAGGATATTACAGCGGCTTCTCTGGGTACAGTTCGTATGAAACGGAAACCTTAGGTTCAGCAAATATGTGGTCCCTTTCAACATATAAGAACACAGTCAAGGAAAATAAAAAAGAAAATGATCTGGACCAGTGGGATGAGCTTGAAAAATCAATAATTGCAAATATTGCTGACGATGTAACGGTTGGAATTGATGGTGATTATGTTGAAATGATAATTACCAGAAAAAACAGATAATCCCCTCTTTTTTCTTCGATGCGATTGTATTGACAGGGCATGACGATGTTATGTATCCCCGCTCTGATCAACAGAGCAGTTTTACTTGCGTTTTTTGCTTTGCAGTGCATTTAGCATAAATACTAACTCAACAGAAAGGAATCTGATAAAATGAGATGAAAAAACAAAACGGGTAGCCTGTACATTTCTTTGGCTATGAAACAGATCGAAATTTTGGCAATGGCAGAATCTAAATTCAGTTCCCTGCTATTCATTCAAAATATACGGTTGTTCTGCGTCAAAAATGTCAGCAAACCAAAATGCAGGCTTTGATATGCCAGAATTTCTGCATATCGCACTTGTGGATGAAATGTTTTGACCCGTTTTTTCTTCCCGTCCTGACAAGACAAACAGAGTGCCTACAGATTGGTTATTGATCCGGCTATGTACAAAAGCTTTACATAATAACTGCAATTTCTCCTGACGGAGAAGCTGAATGGTACTTTATGAGAAGTTGAATGTATTACGGAAACAAAAAATGAAATGGTTTTTTTAGGAGGTAATTTTTTATGAAAAAAATAGCAGCAATTCTTGCAGCACTCGTAATTGCAAGTTCAGTAGCAGTAACTGCTTTTGCAGTAAACAATGATCCACTGTCCACTATCACTTCCTCACCCATGGCCACTCTCTATTCAAAGACTTCATTCACAGTACACACTTCCGGAGAGGGTGAAATAGCTGCAACTACTGATGGAAGTGAACCTATATTTGATGATGATAATCCGGTTCAGTCAAAAACTTTTGATGCAGAAAAAGGTATTTCAGTTAAACTGAAGGCAAAAGCTAAAGAAGGCTCAAAATTCCTTTATTGGCTGAATGCTACTACATCAGAAATATATTCATTTAATCCGAATGAGTCCTTTATCGTTGACGGCAGCCTTGAGAATGTAGAGCTCATAGCTATCTTTGATGTTGAATCAGATAAGTCTCTTGTAGCTGCTAAGGTATACGGCAAGGGTCAGGTTGCTGGTTCTGATGATGGTACAGATCCTGTATTTGACAATAACAACAGAATGTTATATTCAGCATTTACTGTTGATAAGGACAAAAAGGTAAAATTCACAGCAAAACCGGACGATGGTTATGTTTTCGTGTTCTGGGCAAATGAAGAAACCAAAGAGTTTGTTTCATTTGAAGATACAGTTACTGTTGATGCTGACAAGGATATGCATCTTGTAGCTGTCTTTGATGAAGATGTAGAAAGATATATGATGAGCATCAACACAGAAGGAAAAGGTAGCATAAAAGCTTATATTGACGAGCAGGGCGTTGCATTTGATGAAGAAGAATTCCATTCAATCGTTTTAAGTGTTAAAACCGGCAATACTGCTAGAATCGTTGCAGTACCGGATAACGGCTACAAATTTGCAGGCTGGAAAGATAAAAAGACCGGCACTATCATTTCAACTGATGCTACTTTTGAAATCAAGGTAGAAGAGGATAAGGATTTTATTGCTGTTTTTGAAGAGGGTACTACTGAGGAAAGCAGCAAAGAAACCTCAAAGACTGAAACAAGCAAGTCTACAGAAACAAGCAAATCAACTGAAACAAGCAAGCCTTCAACTGCTACAACAGCAGGCAGCAACACAGCTGCAACAACTGCAGCTAACGGCACAGTAAACACAGGCGATGCTACATCGGTAGCTGCCGTTTCTGCTGTACTTTTAGGCAGCCTTGCAGCAGCAGTTATCATCGGCAAAAAGAATAAGAAGGAAGAGGAATAATTCTTCTGTCTCAGACTTTGATTAATAGCTGAAAAACATATGTGCAGTTAACAGCTTTAATTCTGCTATATAAAAAAAGAAGCAGGTGGATCTACTGATTCACCGGCTTCTTTTTTATTGCTGCACCCGGAACTGACTGACAATAAAATAATAAAGCCGGTGAATCCACCGACACTTTTATTATTTGATAGGAATAAATAGTTGAAAGCTCCGAACTGAGAAAAACAGGCTCTTATGATGAGAAGAATGTGTACAGTCGATTTCAAACTAATCATCAGCATCGGAATACATCAATAATTAAGAACATAATAAAGACCTGTAAAAAAGAGAACACCTGATATCATGAAAAACAGATGACGCTTTTTCTGTTCAAAAAGCAGACCAATAAATTCACGAAGAAATGCATTCGGGAAAAAATACAGCTTTGTTTTTGCAGAAATTCCCTTTACCTTTATTCCCAGTTTTTCAGCCAGGGTATACCCCCGGAATACATGGTAATTCGTAGTGGAAAAAGCAATTTGTGCTTTGCTGAGATCTCCGGAATCAGCTTCAATCACCTTCTTTGAAAATGCCATGTTCTGATATGTATTAACAGATTTATCCTCCTTCAGAATCCGCTCCTCCGGTATTCCCTGATCCATAAGGTAACGCTTCATACATTCAGCTTCGCTGACTACTTCATCGCTTCCCTGACCGCCTGAGGGAACAAATTTTGCGTGCTTGTCCCATTTTTCATACTGCTCTTTTTCAAAACTCACAGCACGGTCAATCCTTGACCTGAGTATGGGTGTAGGTGTGCCGTCACTCATTATTGCACAACCAAGGATTATTATATAATCCATAGGAGTCTTTATTATATACCTTACTGATGCCACTCCGCAGAATATGGTTGAAACAAGAAGACATTCCAGGTAACAAAAACAAAATGAAATTATGGGGCTTACAACATTCATTATTTCACGTTCTATTTCCGGGTAACTGTATATATCATTCGTTACAAAATACAAAGCAACGATTCCGCCAATAACTGAAAGACCGAGAATTACACCAAGAAGATTCAGCGGATGAAATCCTTCACGCCGTACCAGAATAATGTTGCTGATACTTACCAACAAACAGAACAAAATGAGAGGTATGGAGGTTGCAAATGCAAAAACGAGGCTGACATTGCTCAGTGAATACAGGATATTCCATAATCCCAGAAAATTATTATAGTCATGCGATACCAGAATATCGTTGACAGAAAGTATTATTGTAACCAGCATGAAAAAAATCATACCGCCGAGAGCAACCATTGAATATGTAAAATCACCATTTTTTGCTTTCTCATAAAATGATATACTGAAGGTAATTATCAGAATTATCATCAGAACAGCAGCAAATAGCTGTATCGTCCACATTCCGCTGTAATTATCCATACTTCGGTTATAAATCAGACCGGAAATGGTAACATGAAATGAGTTTTCGCAGTTTTTATGCTGAACTATATGTTCAGATTTCATCTGACCGTTATCATCATAATCGCTGTCATAGATATCATCATATATAACGTTGACATCCACATCACCGAAACCTGTGCTTTCCAGTTCAATATCAAGAGTATTGATTACTCCGGTAACATTACCTTCACTTATGCTCTTTACTCTGACAATACTATCGGAAGAGCATTCTACTTTTACCGTATTGATGTCTGTGGTTCCATTCAGAATAATATTCAATTTATAGTATCTGCCAATACAGCAGATAACAATTGAATATATTATTATTAAAATCAAAACAGTTACAGTACAGAAAACATACCGGCCTTTAAGCTTTTGTTTTCCTGCCTTTTTTTCTCCTTTTCTCATAGATAATTAACCTCTTTATTAATAATTAATAAATATCTGAATGTATTATGTCCATAAATAATCATCCGTTGATTTGTATGAGTAAAATTTACTCCCGATATGAATCTCTATTCTTTGCGGATTTTTCTTCTTATCAGATCTGTGGCAGGGATAATAATAAAAACTGCTCCTCCGATAATAAACAGTATGCTTGCACCGGCATCTACCAGTTCATAATCCTCTTCGTTATCATTATAATAAACGAAAACAGGCTGCTTTTCTCCGGCTTTATGCAGATTCTCATTTGAGCCTTCAGTTTCATTATAATATTTGTACTTCTTTTCACTGTATACATTCATAAATTCCCATGTAAGTTTATATTCGTAGTAAGTATCGTATAGATGGAAATTATCACGGGTGGGATCATTTTTATCCTTTAGCTTTTGCTTTGCTTGAATATTTACATCTGTAAGCAGTGCTTCTGTCTGGAATTTATTTTCTGCCAAAATATAATCCTTCCAAATATATAAAACCACAAGAAAGGCTGCTATACCGATCAATATACAGACAATATACCACTTATGGAAGCGTTTACTCATAATTGTTCACCTTCTTTCCTCACCCGTCACCTGTATTAATACTGTTCACTACCTTAACCTTAACATTCATATTCTTCAGAACAATACTTTACCGAAGTGGGATACAATAATATGTTTGATATATATAT
>ONDB01000025.1 GCA_900316485.1 uncultured Eubacteriales bacterium | reverse complement strand
CTGCAATGTGCATTACGCGATCGTCAGGCTGAATATTGACGGTACTGCGACATTTGATACACCTGTGCCGATGCCGGGTGCTGTGTCGCTCTCGCTTGACCCGAACGGTGAGCCGAAAAACTTCTATGCCGACGGCTACGCCTATTACACCATCAGTAATAACATGGGATACGATGGAGATTTAGAGCTGGCTCTTATCCCGGAGAGTTTCCGCAGAGATGTTCTGAAGGAGACGCTGGACAGCAACGGTGTGCTTATCGAAAGCTCAAATGTGGAAACAGAAAACTTCGCACTCCTCTTTGAATTTGATGGGGGTGCGATGCGTTCCTAATTGAAAAGATTAGGCACTAACGAAAGAACGCAAGTTCTCAGTTAGGAGAACTGATAATCCAAAAAGTGGAATGAAGGGGTAACGCCCTGAAACGCTTTCCCTGATACTCCGGCTGGCATTTTCAGGAAACCGATTATGTCAGAAGCCCGGCGAAGTCGGCAGAGAGCAGCCCAAACGGATAAAGCCGTGGAAAGTGTCCCAGAGGTGGGATATGCTGCCTATATGCCGGGGGTCTATAAAATACATATGGTGAGAATGATGTAAATATCTGACGAACCTGCGAATGTACGGGTCTAAACGAATAATCTGTAGAAATGCAGAGTTTCTTAATTGAAACGGCAGTGAGGTAAAGTAGAAATCTCCGTTACAAAATACCTTGCAGTGTTACAGGCACTGTCAAGCTGTCAGGCTCATAGCAGGCACCTAAGTGTATATGTACAGATAGGATTATCGGAACGCAGCAACCTACGGTACGCATTAAGCGGTACAGACGAAGAATAATAAGCTGTTTTGACCGTGGGTGAAGCAGTGGCACTACTGATGATGTTTCCTGTAATGGGAAACGGAGGGACAGCCACAAGTCAGCATTACAAAATAGTTATAGGCACTATCATTCATAGCTTCGAGTATGATTTAGGATTCTATCCGAGAAAAACAAATCCGAAAGGAGATGTTGCCTATGACAAAGCAAAAGAAACTGCGATACCTTGAATACTACGACTTGCAGGACTGTTTTGACAATTTGTATGCAAAAAGTAAGCGTGGTGAGCTTTTCACTAACCTTATGGAAATTATATCCAGTGAGGAAAATATCAGACTTGCGTACAGAAGCATCAAACGAAATGCAGGAAGTAATACCAGCGGAGTAGATAATCATACTATCAAGGATATTGAATGTCTATCCGCTGAAGAATTAACCCGAATAATACAAAGAAAATTCAGATACTACCAGCCCAAGCCGGTTCGCCGCAAGGAAATCGAAAAACCAAGCGGCGGCATCAGACCTTTGGGAATACCAACGATAACAGACCGTCTTGTTCAGCAAAGTATCCTACAAGTCTTAGAGCCAATCTGCGAAGCTAAGTTTCACGAAAGAAACAATGGTTTCAGACCTAACAGGTCAGCAGAACACGCACTTGCACAATGCTACAAAATGATACAAATCCAAAATCTCCATTTTGTAGTTGACATAGATATTAAAGGTTTCTTTGATAATGTAAACCATGCAAAGCTGATAAGGCAAATCTGGGCATTAGGCATCAGAGATAAAAAGCTGATATGTGTAATTAAGCAAATGCTGAAAGCACCTGTCATTATGCCGGACGGGTCAAAGGTTTATCCAACAAAAGGTACACCGCAGGGCGGCATATTATCCCCTCTGCTTGCAAATATTGTACTAAACGAACTGGATTGGTGGATAAGCAGTCAATGGGAAACTATGCCGACCCACACCAAATATAAACCACGGTGTAATAAAAGCGGCAATCCTTGCAGAAGCGTAGAGTGTGCTGTTTTGCGGAAAAGTTTGCTTAAAGAAATGTATATTGTTCGTTACGCAGACGACTTCAAAATATTCTGCCGAAAAAGGAGCGATGCAAATAAAATCTTTATAGCTGTTCAGAAGTGGCTGAAAGAAAGGCTTAAACTGGACATTAGCAAGGAAAAATCAAAAGTGGTAAATCTGAAAAAGGGTTATTCTGAATTTTTGGGATTCAAGCTGAAAGCTGTCAGAAAAGCCGATAAATATGTTGTAAAGTCGCATATGACAGATAAAGCTGTAAAAAGAGTTACAGAGAAGCTGAAAAAGCAAATATCTGAAATTCAACACAGCAAAAATGCGGTAGCTATGGCTATACAGGTGAGACTTTACGATTCAATGGTGTTCGGAATACACAATTACTATCGTTATGCAACGCATATCAGTCATGATTGTAGCTTGATACATAACAACATAAGACACGGACTCCGATGTCGGTTAAGACAGCTGATACAAAGCAAAGGTACAATCAGTCAAAAGTATGTGGCACAAAATTATAGTAAAAGCAAGGGGATTATGTTTATAAATTCAGAAGCCTTGATACCTATAAGCTACATACAGACGAAAAAGCCAATGTATAAGAAAGTGAAGATATGCAAATACACTCCGGAAGGCAGAGAAGCAATTCACAAAAGCCTGAAATTCGATGAAAGTGTAATTACGGTCATGCACCTGCTTGCAAAATCTTATCTCCCCGGCAGGAGTATTGAGTATATGGACAATAGAATTTCTCTCTACACTGCCCAATACGGAAAATGTGCTGTAACAGGTAGGGTGCTGTGGATTGATGAAATTCACTGTCACCACAAAAAGCCTGTTGCACAAAACGGCACGGATGAATATAAAAATCTGGTTATAGTTCATGAAGATGTTCACAGACTGATTCACGCTACAAAGCTGGAAACAATAACTGCATATCTTAATAAACTGAATCTCAGTCAATCACAAATTGGCAAACTCAACAAACTGCGTATTTTAGCAGGAAATCCTGCAATTTAAGTTTCTAAAGCTTTGAAATAAATGCCAATCTAATGAATTTGTAATGTTGATGGAACGCCGTGTGAGGTCGAAAGTCTCATGCACGGTGTGAAGTGGGGGAAAATTTAGAGATTATATCAAAGAATTACCTATCACTATACGTGCGTAAGATTCGCCATGTTATGTACTATTGCTCCGCATCCCGTCCGACAATCGAATCACAGACCAACGAGGATGAGATCGAGGTAAAAACAGAGAAGCTCACCATCAAAGCGGCTCCGCTCGGAAACGGACTGGTAAAGGCAAAGACAGGCGAT
>ONDB01000111.1 GCA_900316485.1 uncultured Eubacteriales bacterium | reverse complement strand
TAATTAACTATTCTGAAAAGATTGATGACCCGTTAAAAGCTGTATATTGGAAAATGACCTTGGAATATGGAATAATGTATCAGCAGATGTATTTAAACTGGGTAGAAAAATGCAAAAAAGAACTGGAGGAAATAAAAAATGAATATTTTGATAATAAATGGAAGTCCGAAGGGAACGAATAGTAATACCTATAAGCTGTCAAAGGCATTCGTGAAAGGAATATCTGAAAAAACAAATGTTGTCTGTGAAGAAATAAATGTGAAGGATAAAGAAATCAAGCCTTGCTTAGGCTGTTTTTCATGCTGGAACAAAACTCCAGGAAAATGCGTCATAAAGGATGAAATGGCTGATATACTTGAAAAAATTATTTGGGCAGATATTGTAGTATGGTCGTTCGGTCTTTATTTTTTTAACGTTCCGAGCAAAATGAAAGCTCTTATAGACCGTCAACTGCCGCTTTCCCTTCCATTTATGATAAGTGAAAGCGAATATGGGTCTCATCCGGCTCGATTTGATATGTCCGGAAAGCGTAATGTTGTAATTTCAACCTGTGGTTTTTATACATCAGAGGGTAACTACAGTTCAGTGGATAAAATGTTTGATCACTTTCTTGGAGAGGGTAAATACGAAAAAATCTACTGCGGTCAAGGAGAACTTTTCCGGGTTCCGGAGCTTCATAACAGAGCAGATGAATACTTAAGCTATGTACAAGCTGCCGGTAAAGAATATATCAACGGAGGAATTACTGATCAGACAAGAAATAAGCTTTGTGAGCTTCTTTTTCCCCGGGAAGTTTTTGAAGAAATGGCAGATGCGAGTTGGGGAATTGAAAAGGAAACTGGTGAAATAGAGGACTCTTCATATATTTTCACCAGACAAATGGCTTCACTATATAATAAAAGCTCATATTCCGGCATGGATATTGTTCTGGAAATGTGTTATACAGATGTAGGGAAGAGTTATCAGATAGTTCTGAAAAAAGATGGTTACGAAGTTAAAAAGGACGATTTTTATGAGGCTACAACCACTATAGAAACTCCTCTTACAGTCTGGAAAGATATTGCTGCCGGCAAAATAACAGGAACAAAAGCTCTGATGGACAAGCTTTACCGGGTAAAAGGTGATTTTAATATAATGTTAAATTGGGATACATATTTTTGTTCCGGCAGCACTCAGAAAGAAAAGAATAAAGAAAACAAAAATACAGATAAAGGTACATCAATGCTGCTGACGCTTATCCCATGGATTGCATTTTGGATAGCTGCAACTATTAACAGCTATATAGGCGCTCTTGTTTCTATTGGTGTATGTGTGATTGCGAGTCTTATATTTTTTAAATTCAGAAAGACTATATATGATGTGATATCTACTGCTGCAGTAATAACATTTTCTGTCCTGATTTTGCTCATTCCTCAGCTTTCTGGAATAGTGATTCCCGGTTCTTATCTTGCATTTGGTGCTATGTGGTCATTATCATGTCTGACAGCTGTTCCGCTGACCGCATGGTATTCAATGAATAGTTATGGTAGTGATAGTGCATTTGAAAATCCGTTATTTATAAGCACAAATAAAATACTAACCTTAGCCTGGGGCATTTTATATATCATGACAAGTGTCTGGACGTTCTTTATAATGGGAACTTCAATAGCTCCGTTGCTTTCAATTATTAACAATGCTTTACCGATAGCTATGGGTATTTTTACAAAATGGTTCCAGAATTGGTATCCTGCTCATTATGCTTCAAAATAAATAAACAAATACGCCCCACCATATTAAATAAATCGGCAAAGCGTATTTATATAAATTGTTGTGTTTTATATGAACCAGTTTGTTACGGTATGTATTTCTGTAATATACCCTTCATCATCATTCGGTGTTTCAAGAATAAAAGGAAGATTTTCCATAACCGGATGCAAAGCAATTCTTTTTAAAGCTTCAATACCGATCTTTCCTTGGCCGAGTTTTTCATGCCGATCCTTGTGAGAGCCGCATTCGTTTTTGCTGTCGTTAAAGTGGATAGCCTTCAATCGATCAAGTCCTATTATTTTGTCAAATCTGGTCAAGACTCCGTCCAGATCATTGACAATATCATACCCTGAATCCCAGGTATGACAGGTATCAAAACAAATGCCTATCTTATCCTTGCATTCAATTCTATCAATAATCTGCTGAAGCTCTTCAAAGCTTCTTCCAATTTCAGAACCCTTTCCTGCCATGGTTTCGAGAATAACGGTAGTTGTCATATCAGGCTTAAGCACGGTATTAAGATTTTCCGCAATTAATTCAATTCCTTTTTCTGTACCGAGACCTGTATGAGATCCGGGATGAAAATTATAATAATTATCCGGAACGAGTTCCATTCTCTCCAGATCCTGTCTAAGCATCTCGAGTCCGTTTTTTCTTGTTTCATCTTTTGAAGAGCAAAGATTCATAGTATAGCTTCCATGTGCTACAAGAGGACCTAAGCCTTGCTCTTTAATTAATCCATTTAGTTTCGCTGCATCTTCAGGAATAATGGATTTGGTTTTGCCTCCGCGGGGATTTCTGGTAAACCATGCAAAAGTTTTCCCACCGAATGAAAGCATTGTTCTGCCCATTGCTTCATATCCATTTGTCACTGAAAGATGGCATCCTATATATATCATACTGATTCCTCTTTTATGCTATTATTTGCAATTATTTTCAGCCTGTCCGGCTCCACATGGCAGGGAAGAAACAGAAAATTTACTCCCAGACGCTTTGCATCTTCATATGCAGCGGCAAATTCCGGATCTGTTTCTGTGTTGGGTCTTACATCTGTTATGTTGTCCATTTGTATTACAAAGGCGGCATACGCTTTGTATCCCTCATTAACTGCCTTTATCAGTTCTCGAAGATGTTTAGTACCTCGCTCAGTTGGTGCATCTGGAAAGAATCCGATTCCATCACGTTCTAATGTACACCCTTTTACTTCAAGCAGATATTTTTCTGTCTTTCCATCGCTGCAGTTATTCTCCATATAAAAGTCTATTCTTGAATTACCATAAGAGTATTCAGGAATTATTATGCTGAATCCCTGTGTTTCAAGCCATTCAGCCACAACCTTATTTGGAGCCTGACTGTCGATATTGATAAGCATACCATTTTTCTTGCGAACAGCGATAAGATCATAACAGGTTTTTCGCCCTTTTGTACCTGGCTCAGTCAGATATATTTCTGCTCCTGGAATAAGAAGCTCTTTGCATCTACCGGTATTCTTTACATGAACTGTTTCTGTAATATCATTTATTCTGACGTTGGCAATAAATCGGTTTGGTCTGTCAATAAATGTGGCAGAAGTTACATTATCATAAATCAATTTATTATCACCCCTCCAGATTGTCTGTTTACAGTACCTCCAGCATTTGTGCAGGATTATCTGCTGCTTTGACCTTATCAAATGCCTGAACAATAATACCATCTTCATCTATAAGGTATGTAGTACGCACAATGCCCATTGATACTTTGCCTGAGATTTTCTTTTCCTTCCATACACCATAGATTTGTATAACTCTTTTTTCTGTATCAGAAAGAAGAATAAATGGCAAACCATATTTTTGTTCAAATTTCTTATGAGATGCAACCGAATCTTTGCTGATACCAATGACTACTGCACCCTTTTCTATGAATTTGGGATACAACTCTCCAAATGCACAGGCTTGTTTTGAGCATCCGGAAGTCATATCCTTTGAATAAAAATATAGTATTACTCTGTGACCTTTAAAATCGGATAATGATTTTATTTCTCCGTTTTGATCTGGTAATGAAAATTCAGGTGCCATGGTTCCGATAGACAGCATTATTATTGCCCTCCTTGATTATTATTTAATATAATTATATAACAAATGGATTGTTTCAGCAATAGAAGTTTTCTTTTATTATTTTTTGACTTTGAAAAACTTGAATGATATAATGTTGGTATAATGTTAATCATAAGATAATTGTAGTGTGAGCGGAAGGGGAAAGATATAAAATGAGTTATACTATATTTAAAGAAGCACCGCCCATTATCAGAGAATTTCTGAATTATATAGGTAATATCAAGGGACGATCAGATCTGACCGTTGACGAATACTATCGTGATTTACGTACTTTTTTCAGATTTATAATTAAAGATCGCGGACTTATTGACAAAGACACAGAGATAGATAAAATAGATATTTCATGTGTTGATCTGGAAATGGTAAAAACTGTTACGTTTTCAGAAGTTCTCCTTTTTCTGAATTACTGCAAAGATGAAAGGGGAAACAATGCTGCTACCAGATCCAGAAAAACATCGAGTCTGAGGGACTTTTTCAATTACCTGACAGTAAAGACCCATAAGCTTTCATATAATCCGACTGAGGAGCTTGAGGCACCCAAAAAAGGAAAAAAACTTCCAAAATATCTTACATTGGAAGACAGTTTGAAGCTTCTGGAAGCGGTTGACGGGGAATTTAAGGAAAGAGATTATTGTATCCTTGTCTTTTTCCTTAATTGCGGGTTGAGACGCTCTGAACTTGTAGGGATTAACCTTTCTGATATCAACAGTGAATATATGCTGACCGTGAGAGGAAAGGGTAATAAAGAGAGAACCCTGTTCCTGAATCAGGCTTGCGTTAATGCTCTTAATGAATACCTGAAAGTCAGACCGGTCAATGGTATTGCAGATAAAAATGCTTTATTTATCAGCAGAAAAAACTGTCGTATTACCGGTAAGGGTGTTTATCATATGGTTAATCATTATCTGGAAAAAATTGGTCTTGGAAATCAGGGGTATTCACCTCATAAGCTCAGACATACTGCTGCGACCTTAATGTATCAGAAAGGTGGAGTAGATATCAGAACCCTGCAGGTTATACTTGGACATTCAAACCTGGGAACTACTCAGATTTATACTCACATAGCTGATGAACAGATCCAGAAAGGACTAAATGCAAATCCGCTGGCGAAAATCCGTTAACCATATAACCCGTTTTATTTAAAAGACATATTCTTAAGCATAATAATCATCTATCTGAATTTATAAAAGACAAGAAGGAT
>ONDB01000091.1 GCA_900316485.1 uncultured Eubacteriales bacterium | reverse complement strand
TACGGGCAGCAGTGATACGGTAAGCTACTATGAGCAAAAGGTAAAATATAAGAATAAATCCTACAGTGATATTGATCAGTTACTGGTAACAATAAGGATAAATAAAAATCCCGGCAGTGCTGACCATAATAAGATAGAAATAGATGGTCTGGCAATCTATGCACAGGACGGTGTAAGGTACACCTATAGTGTTGCCGAGGAACCAATAGCTGCTTACAAGGCTACTGAAACTCAGCATTCGGAAATGGATGCAAATAATAATGATACGGCTGAATTCTCATTTAATAATGAGCTTGATGTATTTACTCTGAATCTCTATAAGGTATTCGGCAAGAAATATACACCTCAGGGCGGTTCAAATGAAATAACAGATGTTCTTGATCCTGATGATTATGACCAGTATTTTGACGATGCTTTTGTAAATACACTCAGCTTTACCCTTTACAGAAAAGAGGGTCAGAACGGTACATATGAGCCTTACAAGTACGGAGCTGCTGACATCAACGATAACCCTACATATAAGGTAGCCAGGAGTACAAACAGCAGCGGCAAAACCATTTATTCAAAGGCATTTTATAATCTTCCCAAATACAGCAAAAACGGTGAGCTTTTCTACTATAAGGTAGTGGAATCTGATAAGCCCCAGGGCGCCCATTATTCCGTTACATATACAACTGTTATTTCGGATTCCGGAAATAGTAATTCTGATTATTCCGGCATTTCCTGCGGCAAGACAGAAGATTCAAAAAGCACCTATGTGCGTAATTCCTTTGAATCAAAGCAGATCACCCTGAACAAATACTGGGATGATAACAATAACTGTGACGGTATGCGTCCTGCTGAGCTTCAGGTGACACTGAAAGAGCATATTAACAATACAATAACCGATGTGTATTTTAACAGGACTCTTGAGGGCAGCAATCAATGGACAAAGAAGATAGAGCTTCCGAAATATTATTACAACGGAGCCGACCCCATAGATCATCTTACCTTCGGTATAGATGAAACACTTACAGCTGAGGACAGGGCAAACGGCTATACCTTCAAGGAAAAGGGTTATGAAACCAGAACCGGAAATACAGTCACCAAAGCATCATTCACAAGCGGTGATCTGGTAAGTATTGAAGACGGAGATTTCTATGCGCTTTATGTTGAAAACCAGAAGACCCGTGTAAACAGCAAGCTTAATTTCAATAAGACCTGGACTGATTATGACAATAAATGGGCTGTCAGACCGGATAATATCTATATCAAGGTTGTCAGAACCCCCAGCGCTACGGTAACACCAGACAGCAGCGGATATTATAATATCCCGGGAAGCAGCGCATCCGGCGGTACACTTGACATGAGGATCACAGGACTGCCGGTGAAGAATCAGAGCGGCAGCAACTATACCTACCGGATAAGGCGCCGTACTGTTGTAAATGAGACTGAACAGTTTACAGATGTTTCATACAGTGCTGAACCAGTCTATGAAGAAAACAACACCGAATATAAAACCATCAGCTTTGGCGTAAGCGGTGTGGCTGTACAGGATACAGTTCAGCTTGTTGTTGAACGCAGTGCAAACGGCACTGATTATGAAGCTGTTACATCCTACGATGCCAATAACCCTGTGGGTATCCAGATAGCGGGAGCTTCCGCAAAGCAGGAAACGGTGATTCTGGATAATACCGGCAGCAGCAATATTTCAGCCACTGTTAACGGCAGCTCATATACCGCCGACAGCAAAGGCGTAATCACACTTCCGGTAACTGGCAGCGGTGATATATCAGCTGTGATAGAAAACCTTGACTTCGGAAAGAATACCGGAGGTACAAATCAGGCGGACGGTGTATGGGAACAGTATTATTACACTGTTGTTGAATGTGATAAGGACGGAAATTCCATTAATACCACATTCGGCGGAGAGGAAGTTTCTGATTCATCCTCCAGAACACCCATCAGTACAAAGCTGACCTTTACACTTGATATTTCGAGCTACAAGACAGGCGGTACAGATCCCAGAGAAAGTATTAATATCAAGGTAATAAGAAGCAATGACGGTCAGATTGATGCAAATGGTCATCTTGAAAACGGTGAGCTTGTGAAGAAGGATATGACAGGTCTGCCGGTCAGTGTAAAGATCAAGGGTGAGAAGTATTTCGCAAGCGGACATCTTGAGGGAGTAATTGTAATTCCTGTGAATTATGATGAAAATAAGATCGAATGTGTAATTGATGGTCTTGCATACTCTGATGGTACAGCTCCCTATAGCTATGAGGTCAGAAGATGCAAAGCGGACAATAACAGCTCAGATCACAATACGCCCCTTGTATTTGACGGAACTGCTTCCAGCACTTTAAGTGGGGAGCCTGAAACTACCGGCTTCAGCTTTGAAAAGAAATTCGGAAGTGACGATTACAATAATGATCTCAGATCTGAAAAAATCTATTTCAAGCTTTTCAGGTATGTTGACGGAGAAGCACCCGAGGAAGTAACAACAGATGCAGATGGTAATCCCCTGACTTTGAACAGCGGAACATTTGATACTGCAAAACATATGTTTGAATGTAATGTGAACGCAAACACTGTCAGCGGTCTGATAACCAATCTTCCCAACGGAAGAACAGATGTTGACAGCACACTTAATTCAACCAGTGATGCTGTATGGAAAAAGTATCATTATTATGTTCAGGAATGTGATGAAAACGGCATTGCATATGCACAGAACAGACCTCATGATGATCCGTATGAGTGGAGTCAGACTATGGGCGAGCGGAAGCCGTTTAAGCTGACTCTGGTAAGCAATACCCGTTCTGAGGCAGAGCTTACCGAAGGAATTGATAACGAGCTCAGAAAAACAAATCATTATCTGAATAAGATATGGGCAGATGAAAACGACCAGTATGAAAGCCGTGCACCTTATGCAGTTTCTCTCATGAGAAAAGAGGGAACTACAGGAACATGGGAAGCAGTAAGCTTTGATCAGGCATCAGCAGAAAACAGCAATGTATTCTATGTATCTGATACCGGTCAGAAAACTGCCATAGTTCTCTCTGCTGATCAGACGGAGTTTATCAATTCTGAAAACAACCTGAAAATGCTCTTTGATAACCTTCCTCAGTACAGCAAGAATGGTCTGAAATACGAATACTGTGTTGTTGAGAATAAGATAAAAAGAAGCAATGATCCCAATGAAACCAACTACAATTTGGTACAGGAAAACAAGCTTTATATGTTTACTATCGACAACACATTTGTAACAGTTGTACGCAGAGGTACATCCAATTACTATGTTGATTATGAATATGATGCAGCTTCAAGTCAGATTACCAATAAGATAGTGACAAAGGCTGTGGGATATATTCATATCGAAGCAAAAAAGGTATGGCAGGATGAAAAGAATCTTTACGGAAAGCGTCCTGATAAGATTACCTTTACGCTTACCAGGAAAGTTGTTACTACAAATAATGGAGTGGTAACAAAGACTCCTGATGGATACAGAAACGCCAAGGATGCTAAGGAAGCAAACAAATGGATAACAGAGTGGAAAAACTGTGCAGCCTTTGACAGTGCGGGACATGAATATGAATATACCGTTACAGAAGAAGATCTGACAGGAACAGGTTATTCTCAGATTCAGGGCAGTCCCTCAGAAACTTATGAAATAATTCCCAATACCGACGAAATAACGAAGAAATACACATTCACAAATAAGTATGAGCCGGATAAGAAAAAGCTTACTGCTGAAAAGACCTGGAACGATCAGAGCAATGCTTTTCTTCTGCGGCCTGCAAAGGTCAGATTTACACTTTGCTGCGATTATGATGTATACGAGGATGACGGAACAGACGAAAACGGAAAGCCAAAGTATAAAAAGTCAAACAATCCTTATACAGGCCCGGCGTCTGCATCTATCCTCAGTACACGAAGCGATTATCTCGGCAGCAGTTATGAATACACCAAGACAATAGATGTCAGTGACGCTGTTGTTGAGGGAGGCAATACCAACACTGACAAGTGGAAGACAGAATTTGCAGATCTTCCTGCCTGGATAAACCCCACAGCTGACCCCGTAAATGATACTCAGAAAAACGGTGTTTCTGTTGAGGTAAAATACTATGTTACAGAGGAACTGCTGGATTCCAGCGGAAATGTGCTTGCACTTACTCAGCAGAAGGATTATGTATGTCCTGTCAATTCCTCAAAGGTATCGCTGACTGAGGCAGTAGCAAATACAGATCCTGTTGAATATCAGGCTGCGGATAATAAAACAGAGATCGAAAACAAGCTGAATACACATGATATTATAGTTAAAAAGATCTGGAACGATTCAAATACAGATCCTGCTCAGTATGATCTGCACTATGATATTGATGTTACCCTCAGTAATAACACGCTTAATTATAACAGCAGCAGCGCAACATACAGCCAGACAAGGGCTATACCCAAGGACAGCACCAACGGTGTAATATTCCGCAATCTCCCGAAATACAGCGGCGGCACAGAAATCGCATATGATGTAAGCGAGGCTGTGGCAGCAGTATCATCAGGAACACTTGTTAATAAAGTGGATGCCGACCTTGCTGCACCTTTGTCCCATGATGCCCTGACTGCAGGAAGCGGAAACAGCTACGGATTTAATGTGCTTTCCCGGAAGTACGGATATGAAGGCAACTGTGAAAGCTATAAATTATCAGCAGATAATGCCGAGGATATTACCCGGCAGTATGAGATAACCAATACGCTGCCTGTATCCAGGTTTACGGCTCAAAAGGTCTGGGATGATGATAACAACCGTGACGGTGTGCGTCCCC
>ONDB01000135.1 GCA_900316485.1 uncultured Eubacteriales bacterium | reverse complement strand
GGATTTTCCGGACGGCAGGAAAAGATCAGATTATTTTTTACCTGGGCTACATTATACTGTTATCCTGGTTGAATACCACCGTAACCACTGTATACGGATCCACCTGCTTTCCAGCAGGGATATCCTGGGATTTAGCATACGAAGCTGTATATTCGGAGCTTGAACCCACAATACACAGATTCAGATTATGTGTCGATGCAAGATAATTTACATCGCTGATGGAGCAGCCCTTGAAATCAGGCACAACCACCTTTTGCGATCTGCTTTCCTCATCCGTATAGAGAACAACCGTTCCCTGATTCGGCACATTTGAATATGCCTGAGGATTCTGAGCGATTACCTTTTCTCCTGAGCCGGCAACCTGTACTGTAAGATCAAGCTTTTCAAGCTCTGCCTTGGCATCCTCAAGAGTCATTCCGGAATAATCCTTGATAGAGGTTTCTGCCTGGGTCATTTCATCCTGAGCAAATACCTTTTCAACTCCCAGATACGGAAGAACCTCACTCATGATATTTCTGAAGCAGGGACCTGCTACAGCAGAACCGTAATAGTTTATAGTAGGATCAGGTGTATCGAAATAGCAAAGCAAAGCTATTTCAGGATCGTCACAAGGCGCAATTCCGCAGAATGAAGCGATATAGTCATTGGTTTCGTTTCCTTCCTCGTCCACGATCTTCTGGGATGTACCGGTTTTTCCGCCGATCCTGTAGCCTGCCACATAACCGTTTGTAGCACCGCCGGATCTTGCGTTATGCTCCAGCATAGAGCAGACATCTGCAGCTACACTTTCGCTTATTACCTGACGTTTTACCTCAGGCTCGGTATTCTTTACAACATTACCGTTTGAATCCACTACCTGCTGAACAACATAGGGCTGCATAAGCTTTCCGCCGTTTGCTATTGCTGCACAGGCTGTTACCATCTGTATGGGAGTGATCTTGAAGTTCTGTCCGAAGGATGCAACCGCAAGGTCCATAAGATCCATGCCCGCCGGCTGATCCTTCTTATTGAAGAATACGTCTTCGCTTTCGCCCGGAAGGTCTATGCCTGTCTTTTCTGAGAATCCAAAGCCAACATAATAGTTATAGAATTTTTCTCTTCCGAGATAATCCATACCCATCTGCATGAAAGCAGGGTTACATGAATTACAGAGTGCCTCTTCAAGAGTCTGTATGCCGTGACCTGCGCTGTCCCAGCAGGTAATGGGGCTTGCACCCTCATATGGAACATATTTACCCTCGCAGTGGAAGGTTGTATCATCCTTGATAAGTCCTTCGCTGAGAACTGCCGAAGCCGTTACCATCTTAAATACAGAACCGGGCACATAGGTATCACTTACGCCCTTGTTTCTCCACTGGGCATTCAGTGCCTTTGTTTCTGCTTCTGCCTGCTTGTCCTTAGGCAGGGCTTTTATTTCATTCACAACATTCTGGTCTGCAATTTCAAACGGATCATTGGGATTGAAGGAGCCTTCACAGGCAAATCCCAGTATTGCACCGGTCTTGACGTTCATCATGATGGCGCAGCCTCTGTTTGAAACATTGAATTCCTTTATTGTTTCCCTTACATATTTTTCCATTATGCCCTGTATCGTTTCATCTATTGTAAGAACAACATCAGAACCGTCAGCAGCCTCTACCTTCTGCTCATACTGATACGGCAGCGGTTGGTTGTGGGCATCCTGGGCAATAACGATTCGTCCGGTATTGCCGTTGAGTTCATCGTCGTATTCATATTCAACGCCTTCAAGACCCTGACCGTCAGCTCCTACAAAGCCGAGAATGCTGCCGGCAAAATCGTCATGTGTATAATACCTTTTATAATCCTCGATAAGATTTATTACACCGCTGATCTTATTTTCCTTGTAGATCTTATCCTCGAATTCAATTATTTTATTCTTTATGCCTGTTTCTACCTTATTTTTAAGAACAACATAATAGGAGTTTTCATGTGTCTTTTTAAATATCTCATCCTGATCCATTTCAAGTATGGAAGCAAGACCCTTTGCTACGATCTTCCTGCTCTGTTCGTCATCCTTCTTGAAATTTGCCGGAGCAAGCACTACATTCCATACTGTAATGCTCTGGGCAAGTATATTGCCGTTTTTATCAAAAATACTGCCTCGCTTTGCAGAAACCGTGGTATCGTGCAGCTGCTGTTCTACAGCTCTCTGCTGCAGCTCCTCAGCCTGATATACCTGAAGGTAAAAAAGCCTTGCAATAACTGTTCCGAAGCCAAGAACAAGTATTATGACCATAAGGATGGTAGATCTTGCCCATAATTTCGCAGCTGCTCCTTTTTTTGCCATAATTCAGCCTCCCCTCCGGTCTGATAAACACAAAGCCGCACCAAAAGAGCAGAACCCATCAGCCCCTTCGGTGCGCTGCGGTAATTGTTGTCTGAAAATAGATATGCATACAAAATCTGCTTTATACCCTTGTTACATTCCGAATGCATCAAAGATAGTGCGGAAAATATTGTCGCTTTTTCCGTCGTTCACGACCTCGCCCTTATCTCCGTCCGAAAGGGATATGAATTTCTTCTGCGCATTTTTTGCAGGAACCATATCCAGCTTTTCCTCAGCGTATTTTCTGACGAAATCATCTGTAAGCTTGCTGTCTATTGTAAGCTGATACTGGGACTGTTTGTTTTTAAGTTCTGTCAGAACAGTCACATTATCATTTATCTGCTCATTAATTTCATTAAGCTGGGCATTGAAATGTACAAGAAGTATAGCTACTGCTGCCACTATAAGTGTAAGCAAGCTTACCGTTATTATCATAACAGGATTGCGCTTTCTTCTCTTAGATTTAGCAGAGGAGCCGTGACTGATGCTGATGATCTGTCCGCTTTTCTTTTTCTTTTTTGTTTTTTTATCGGCGCTTGACATTTCAATGTCATATGCCTCAAGCAAATTGAGATCAATTGCCTCTGTTCTTCTTTCACCTGCCATTAAAAAGCCTTCCCCTTTATCATTTTCATTCAGCAGCCTGTCTTGATTATGAAAAGCCCATACATTCCGGAATCCCCTTTTTGATCCGTCTTTCTTCAAAGGGCTTTTATGCTGCTGTGTTCCCTTTTTCCCTTTTATTATGTGCCGCCGCATATCATGCAGGGCTGTCACCGTATATCTTTCCTGTTCTCTCTATACACCTTAGCTTTGCGCTGCGGCTTCTGGGATTTTCTTCAAGCTCCTGCTCATCAGCCTCCACAGGCTTTTTAGTAATCAGTCTGCCTGAAGGTTTTCTTCCGCATACGCACACCGGAAAATCCTTTGGGCATATACAGCCTTCACACCATTTTTTCATTCTCTGTTTGACCATTCTGTCTTCAAGAGAATGGAAAGTGATAACCGCCAGTCTGCCTCCGTATTTCAGTGATGCAAACGCTCCGTCCAGACCGGTATTCAGTCTGTCAAGCTCGCCGTTTACTGCGATTCTGAGTGCCTGAAAGGTTTTCCTTGCCGGGTGCTTGTCATGACGTTTGGCAGCAGGATATGCTGCCTTTACTATCTCTGCAAGCTGCAGGGTAGTTTCTATCGGCGCCTTCTCTCTTTCTCTTTCAATAGCTCTTGCAATGTTTTTTGCGAATTTTTCCTCACCATACACAGTAAGTATTCTTGCAAGCTCACCAAAGCTGAGAGTATTTACCAGTTCTGCAGCAGTAGTGCCGCTCTGACTCATTCTCATATCCAGCGGTGCATCGTAGTGGTAGGAAAAACCCCGTTCGCTGCAGTCAAGCTGGTGAGAAGATACTCCGATATCCATCAGGACACCGTCCAGAGCTTCTATTCCAAGCTCTTCTATTATTGAAGGTATCTCCGAAAAATTCGATTTTACAACAGTCACTCTGCTGTCGCCGCCGAAGCGTTCCGTCAGAACACTGATTGCATCCGGGTCCTGATCCACACAGATAAGACGTCCGTTTTCTCCGAGGGCTTCAAGTATGCCTGATGAATGGCCGCCACCGCCTGCTGTTCCGTCCAGATAGATTCCATCCGGCCTTATGCCGAGAGCCTCTATCGTCTGCCTGAAGATGACAGGCTTATGGGAAAATTCCATCCTATCACCTCATCAAAGCTCAAGCTCGTTCATAATATCATAAACGTCATTGCCCGAAAGATTATTGTTATATTCATCCCATGCCTTGCCGTCCCAGATCTCGACCTTCGAGCCGGTGCCGTTGATTACGACATCCTTATCAAGCCCTGCGTATTCTCTCAGCTGCTGCGGTATAAGCACCCTGCCCTGCTTATCCGGGATAAGCTCGGCGGCGCTGGAAAAAAGAAAACGTGTGATCTGTACGGTTTTGGCTGTAGGCATAGAGGCGATCTTTTGTCCCAGCTCGTCCCATGCTGCCTTTGAAAGAATGGTGATGGTATTATCCTTACCCTTTGTCGCATAGAAAATGTCGCCAAGCTCCTCACGGAACTTCGCAGGCATTATCACACGACCCTTCGGGTCTATATTATGTTGATAGTTACCTATTAACATAATCCAGCACCTCTCAGAATAATTACGGGAATCGGATTCATAGTGCCACCACTTTGTTGCACTTTCCACCACTTTCTTATTCATTATAGAACAACAGAGCAAAAAAAGCAAGCCATATGGCTTATTTTTTTATTTTATTTTAGTTTTATTCGTCATAAGAAGAATCAGAATCAATCAAAAAAATTAGCATATATCACAAATCCATTGTTAAAAACGTCCTGAAACAATGCCGAAATTATGATCAATACTGCTAAAATCAAGTGTTAATGGGGATATCAGATAATAAACTGTTACCGGATTAAGTAAAAACAGCACAGTAAAAAAGAAATGGTGGTGGAAAGTGGTGGATTTTTTACTCATTACCCTTTTCCAGCCGTAAAAACCAGTTATCCGGGGGTACATACGACAGTCGGTGTGGAGAATTACTCCATTAAGAGCATATTTGAAGTCAGAATCAGCTAAAAAATGTTTTTCCTGCTGATTACTTCCAAAAATGTATAATAAAAGGATTGACAAATAATCTTTTGCTGATTAAGTATCACTATAGTACAAAATTAATAAAAAATTGTAATAACTCTTGAAAAATATAGAAAAATATAGTATAATCAGATAAATTATGCAATTCTTGGCATATTACCGTAATGTGTTTTTTTAGGATATGCCCGTAGGACGGGCACCGGGATCCGCTGGACAGCTCAGCCGGAAATACGCCTGCACAGCAGGCTTTATTCTGAATTGATACCGATCAGGATGTGGGAGCATCTCCCACCGCCGAGTTTTACGGAAATCTGATCTTAAACTTTGAACTGCTCAGTGTTTCTCTTCATTATATTATATAGTTGCTGAAAATAATTCGGAAGGGCTGAAACTGCCATGTCAAAGGAAAAAGATGCTAAACCAAAGAAAAAGGACGATCTTCCAAAGAAACCTGCAAGAGTAAGGCTTCTTAGCTTCTTTACCGGTACACCAACATACAATGATGACAAGGACTATTCGGAGTACGCATATTTCAGTGCACCGCTGAATATGTTCTTCCTTACCTGTATGATCCTGCACAGCATATATATGGTTATGTTTTCATATATGCATATTCCGCTGATGTTTGCCCTGGATGCGGTGTGTGTCGTGCTGTATGCTGCTTTTGTAATCATACTCAAGCATGTTAAAGGCTCGTGGATATTCTGTACCCTGTTTTCAATGCTTGAAATATACATACATCAGATTTGTACAGTGCGGTTTTTCGGACTTGCTCCTGGATTCCATTATCTGCTGATACCGCTGATGTTTATTTCAATCTTCATAAGAAAGAAAAGCAGGTTCTTTAACATACTGCAGTACATAATAATTGTTCTTGCATCGCTTACTTTTATTTTCCTTGTGGTTTTCTTTACAGATTACGATCCCGTATATCATCCGGAAAAATGGGTGAATACAGTGTTTATAATAGCGAACTGTACCACAAGCCTTCTTGTCACCTCAGTATTTATCAGCCGGCTTGTCACCTCACTTGACGAAAAGCGAAGTGAGCTTGATACAAGTGTAACTGAAAAGGTAAACGAGATTGAAAAAATGCAGAATCAGATCATCATCAGCTTCGCAAACATCATTGAAGCCCGTGACGGCAGCACCGGCAAGCATGTAAAGCGTACCAGCCTGTATGTTGAAGCCCTTGTGCGGGAACTGAAAAGAAACGGCGATTATGAGGATATACTTGATGATGCATATATGCACGACACAATGCTTTCGGCTCCTCTTCATGATATCGGAAAAATAACCATCCCCGACGCAATACTTACAAAAGCCGGAAGACTTACACAGACAGAATTCCAGAAAATAAAGATGCATACCATCAACGGCAAGGAAATAATCGAGGAATCCATGAGTGATATTGAAAACGAAGGTTTCCTGAAGGTTGCCAAATCGGTTGCACTTTATCACCACGAATGCTGGGATGGTTCCGGTTACCCATACGGTATAGCCGGAGATGAGATTCCGCTTTGTGCAAGAATCATGACCATAGCCGATTATTTCGATGCACTTGTGGCAAAGAGAAGCTACAAGGCAGCGCTGCCCACCTCTGTAGTATTTGACAATATTACAGAACAGCGAGGCAAGAAATTTGATCCGGTTGTTACAGATGCATTCCTGAGGATCAGGGATCAGATTGATGAGATTGCAAAGGCAAACGCAGACTAAGGCAATTACTAAAACGGTTTTTACTCCGGACATAGCTTCTGAACTTAATAACTATACAAAAAAGTCGATGAATTTTTTGGTTCATCGACTTTTGTTATTTGTCAAGGAGTCAATCGTTCCGCTTTCTGCTATGCTTTCTTACGGCAGCAAGACTATTTCTTTATGAACCAGCCATTAACCTACAAGACTTAGAAAAGACTTTAGCGAAACTTTTGTGTTTTGGAGCGACCAATTAATTTACTATTACGGGTACAGCGTCACGCTGCCCTTTGAAAAGGCTTGAGCGAAACTTTTTAATGCGACAGCCCCTTTTTGCTTTGTAAATATAGTACGAAAAAGAAATTTCTTTTGGCGCGGGAAAGAAATAACGCGTCCGACAAAAGTCGAACGCGAATTGGGTGCGGCGGCTCGCCGCTGGCGTCCTCGGCGGGATTCGAACCCACGGCCTTTCGCTTAGGAGGCGAACGCTCTATCCAGCTGAGCTACGAAGACATTATTTTTTGTACAAGCTGCGACGTTTTCCACCCCGAAGCTATTAGTGTAACAACACTGCCTTATTATTGTATACCATTTTAACTCAAATGTCAAGCAAATTCCCCACCGCTCCTGCGAGCCGCCGGTGCCATAACGCTATGGTGTCGCTTCACTGCGTTACGCTCTTAATGCGCCTGACTATCTGACTGCCCGCGGTGCTGCTGTAATTGCTTACTTTGATTTACGCTGCTAATCTGAAAAGGGAGTCATTAATAACAAACAGGATTTTTGAATTGACTATCTTAGAAAAACGCAATGATTCCGTAAACTACAAACCACATTAAAAAAACAATAAATGATATCAGTATATTGTCCCAAATATATTTTTTGTCAGCCCAAGGGGTTCTTTCTGATTGTGTTTTCTTATAGTAACTGTACTGTCGGATATTGAAAATGACAGTTACTATTACCAAAGCGAAAAAGATATACATATGCCCGAAAATGTACATATTCTGCAGTGCAATACGTTCAAGCCGGTCATCCAGTATTCCCGTATTTCAATTTGCAAACTGCACCCATGATAATCAGATCTGTTTTTCCTTTCAACGATTATATATTATACAGAATATTCATCCACAAGGTGCCAAAGAGGTTCCTCTACTATTGCGGTAGCAACAATACCCTCATTTGTGTATTCTTCGGTTTTTAGGGCTCCTGCTTTCCTTAACACAGCAAGCAGTGACGCCTTGTCAAATGGCAGAAGAAGCTTGTAGCTGCGCAGTCTTACAGGCAGATTTTCCTCTATCGCCCTTAAAAGCTCCTCTGTGCCTATTCCGCTTTTTGCACATATACATACACTGTCCTTTCCCTTAGGAAGGTCATAGGGTGCCTCTACAAGATCGCATTTGTTGTAGACAGTGATAATTGGCTTTCCTTTGCAGCCCAATTCTTCAAGAAGCGAATTTGTTACCTCTAGATGAAGCTTGTATTCCTCGCTTGATGCATCGCATACATTAAGGATAATATCTGCTACTGCAGCCTCCTCCAGGGTTGATTTGAAAGCCTCTACCAGATGATGCGGCAGCCTGCGCACCAGACCTACAGTATCTATCATCATAACAGACATACCTCCAGGCAGCTTCAATGCGCGGGATGTGGGGTCAAGAGTAGCAAAAAGCTTATTTTCGGAAAGCACTCCTGCCTGTGTAAGGGTATTCATCAATGTGGATTTTCCTGCATTGGTATAGCCCACGATTGCAGTAGTAATAATGCCGTCCTTTTTCCTTCTTGAACGCAGACGCTCTCGCCTGTCCTTCATTCCTTCAAGTTCGTCCTTGAGAGATTCTATCCTTCTGCGGATATGACGCTTATCGGTTTCCAGTTTTGTTTCTCCGGGACCCCTTGTGCCAACACCGCCGCCAAGCCGTGACATTTCCTTTCCCTTACCGGAAAGCCTCGGCAGCAGGTATCTCAGCTGTGCAAGCTCCACCTGCAGTTTTCCTTCATTTGTTTTTGCTCTTATTGCAAAAATATCAAGAATCAGCATCGTTCTGTCGATAGTGCGGGTATCTGTTGCTGTTTCGATATTCCTTATCTGTGTCGGAGTAAGCTCCATATCAAAAACGATAAAATCTATCTCATTATTCAGGCAGAATTCCTTTATCTCCTCCAGTCTGCCTGAGCCGACAGCAGTTGCACCATCAGGCTTGTCACGTTTCTGCATCATACTTGCCACCGGCTCAGCACCGGCGCTTTCAACAAGCTCATACAGCTCTGCCATAGAGCTTTCCGCATCATATTCACCTGTATCTACGCCTACAAGCAACGCTCTCTGTATTTTTTCGCTGTTTTCGTACATTTCCATAAAAAAACTCCTTAAATCAGTGTTATCGCTCAATTTCCTGACCAAACGGCCGGCAGGTCAGTATAGTTTATCCTGTTTACCTTCATTTAAGCACAAAAGTATTAATATCCCTCATTTTACCTGTGACCTGTTCCACACTCTGTATTTTCATTATTGTACACTATTTTATCCATAATTTCAATAATTCATTAACAGCATTCTGCCGGATATATCCAGCAGCTTGCCGGTTTTATTGTGTTCCTGTAGTATGATTCGGCTTACTGGTTTTATGCAAAGCGTCACGCTGGCGGCTCGCCGGTGTCGGGTTAGTGTAAAATAATTCTGGGTTTATTCAAAACCAGAATCAGCTAGGATAAAGCAAACCAAGCTATTACAGCAGCACCGCGGG
>ONDB01000052.1 GCA_900316485.1 uncultured Eubacteriales bacterium | reverse complement strand
GCCGGCGCGTTACGGGTCCAGCGTCACGCTGGCCGGCTGGGTTGAAATGAGGAAAGAAATGATGTACAATAAGAGGAGTGTAGAAACTGAAAAGGCGTGATGGATTCTTTTGTGGAATTCATGCCATGTGATAATGAAAGGAAAAAACTATGATACTTAATAAAAATTTTCTCGTACATAAAACCGGCAGTGATACAATAATAGTACCTACAGCAGATGCAGGATTTTCCGGAGTTGTAAAGGGAAATACTACCCTGGGAGTAATACTTGATTATCTGAAAGAGGATACTACTGTGGAGAAGATTGTTGACTCAATGGTTGATAATTATGACGCACCCCGCGAACTGATTGAAAAGGATGTTAATGAAACCATAACCGGACTCAGAAAAATCGGTGCGATTGATGAATAAATACACATTTGAAGATATTATACAGCGTGACGGTAAGCTGGTGTATACAAATCGGGGAGACAGTATGATGCCCCTTATTAAAGAAGGCAGAGACCTTCTTGTAATTGAAAAAACAAGGGGAAGGCTGAAAAAATTTGATGTACCGCTGTATAAGCGTGACAGCGGTCAATATGTTCTGCATCGTATTATAAGGGTAAGAAAGCAGGATTATGTTATCTGCGGCGATAACCGGATTAATTTTGAATATGGAATCACTGACAGGCATATAGCAGGCGTTCTGACTGCTGTTATCCGGAACGGTAAGGAAGTGTCAGTTAACAGTACAAAATATAAGCTGTATGTGTATCTTTGGTATTTTCTTTTTCCCATGCGGTTTATTGCAGTGAAAACTAAAAATTTATTCAGGAAGCTTAAACGAAAATTATGAAGAATTCAACTTTAAACTGGCTTTTTAAAGTCCCGGGACGTAAAAAAGCATATATTTTGCTGCTGATTATCATTGAGATGCTCCACGGCGGAAGCGGAGTGCTTTATGCGCTGTTTCTTCGCAATATTGTTGACAGCGCAGTGGGACAAGATATTAACGGCTTTATGCTTAACGTTTGCTATATTATACTCCTTGTGATTTTCCAGCTGGCAATGAGGGCAATGCTGCGGTATCTGGATGAGCTGTCCCGGGCTTCGCTTGAAAATATTTTCAAGGAACGGCTTATGAGTAATCTTCTGGTGAAGAATTTTGCGGCAGTCGACGCTGTGCATTCCGGAGAGTGGCTCAACAGACTTACAAACGATACGGTTGTTGTGGCTGCAGGCTATACGGATATAATACCCGGAATAGCCGGTATGCTGGTGAAAATGGTCAGCGCAGTTGTTATGATAATAATTCTGCAGCCCTGGTTCACATGGGTGATTCTGCCCGGCGGCGCATTAATGGTTTTTCTGACATACGCTTTTCGCAAGGTGCTTAAGCGTCTGCATAAAAACATTCAGGAAAAGGACGGAAGCCTCAGAATATTTCTGCAGGAAACTCTGGGGAATATGATGATGATACGCTCCTTTGCTGCTGAAAAGCAGACAGAGCAGGAAATCAAGGAAAAGGCAAAGGAACACAAAAAAGCAAGAATGAGGAAAAACCATTTTTCCAACTTCTGTAATGTAGGCTTTGGTACTGCTATACAGGGAATGTATCTTTTCGGCGTATGCTGGTGCGGATGGGGTATTCTGACAGGAGCTATAACCTACGGAACCCTGACGGCAATTACTCAGCTTATTACCCAGATACAGGCTCCTTTTGCAAATATTACCGGATTTCTGCCCAGGTTCTATGCTATGACTGCAAGCGCAGAGCGCCTTATGGAAATTGAAAGCTTTGAACAGGATAATCAGGAGCCGCCGCTTTCTCCTGAACAGGTGGGACAGCTTTACCGCAGCCAGCTTCAGGAATTCGGACTTGATAATGTGGAGTTTACATATTATCCGCCTACGGATAAGGTTTCTGAGCTTTCAAAGGAAGGAATGCCGGTGGTGCTCAGGGGTATCAATGTAAATGTGAAAAAAGGCGAATATGTTGCCTTCACGGGTCATAGCGGCTGCGGAAAATCAACGGTTATAAAGCTGCTTATGAGTATTTACAAGCCTGATTCCGGTGAATGCTATCTGGGTACATCAGGCGACAGGCTGACTCTTACGCCCCGGTATCACAGGCTTTTTGCATATGTTCCCCAGGAAAATAAACTTATGACGGGAACGGTAAGGGAAGCAGTTGCATTTGCAGATAAATCAAAAATGCACGATAACGAAAAAATCACACAGGCTTTGAAAATTGCCTGCGCTGACGAATTTGTAAATGAGCTTGAAAACGGTGTAGATACGCTTCTCGGAGAAAGAGGAACAGGCCTTTCTGAAGGACAGACCCAGCGTATAGCAGTGGCAAGGGCTGTTTTTTCTGATAGTCCGGTGCTTATTCTGGATGAAGCTACAAGCTCGCTTGATACGGAAACAGAAAAGATGCTGCTGAATAATCTTCGCAGTATGTCCGATAAAACTGTTCTCATAGTTACCCACCGCCCGGCAGCACTTGAAATCTGTGACAGGGTGCTCAGGTTTACTGAAAATGGGATTGAAGAAATTTGACAAATGAAGAATATCCCGGTGATGTTGATAAGGTTATTTACCCTAATTATGAATGAAATATCAGAATAAAAGCCATATACATTAATTCTATATAACCGGATTTGTACCGTCGGGCTTGGGAGTAAAGGAGCAGTTATGCACTATAAAAAAGTCAAGGGAATATTATCCTCAGAAAACGGTATGAACCTTTACCGGGGATGTCAGCACGGATGCATATACTGTGATTCAAGAAGCAGATGCTACAATATGGATC